>MKSY01000035.1 GCA_001897475.1 Alphaproteobacteria bacterium 43-37 | reverse complement strand
TCTTTGGGCACGTTGTATTTTGATGGCCAAAGCGTTGAGCGAGATTATGTAAGAGCCCGAAAGTTGTGGGAGAAAGCGGCTAGCCAGGGGCATCGTCATGCGCAGCACAATTTGGGCACGTTGTATTTTAATGCTCAAGGTGTTGCGCAAGATTATGTAAGAGCCCGAAGGTTGTGGGAGAAAGCGGCTAGCCAGAAGCATGCTCCTGCGCAGTACAATTTAGGATTGATGTATGCCAAGGGCTATGGTGTTGCGCAAGATTATGTAAGAGCCCGAAGGTTGTGGGAGAAAGCGGCTAGCCAGGGGCATGCTGATGCACGGTATGTTTTGGGTGCGATGCGTCAAGCTAGCGAAGGTGTTACTCAAGACTCGGAAAAAACGCGAGAGTTGCTAAAAAAGATTAGAGTTCAAGGTGATATGGCGCATAAAGAGGTCTAAAAATCATCAAGTTTCATGTTCTTTTTAAGATAAAGTCTTGGCTTGTCCATATATGACAAAGGGGAACTTTAAGCGATAATGGACACGATGCAATACAAGGGTGAATGGGAGCAATGCTTCAATTCCCCTTGGGTTGCTCTTCAATCGAAGTAAGAAATTTTTCAAAATCTTGAACATTTTTAAAATCTTTATATACAGAAGCAAATCGAACATAAGCCACTGGATCAAGGGTAATAAGAGATTCCATCACCATTTCGCCAATTGTTTTGGAGGCAATTTCGGTGTCGCCTGTCGCTTCTAAACGGCGGATAATGCCCGTGATCATTCTCTCGGCTCTCTCGCTTTCAATAGGGCGCTTGCGCAAAGCAGTAAAAACTGCGCGTGCTAATTTGTCTCGATCAAAAGCTTCACGGCTGCTGTTCCTTTTGATTACAATCAATTCTCGAAGTTGTACCCTTTCGAACGTTGTAAATCTTGACCCGCATGCCTGGCAAATACGCCTTCTGCGTATAGCCGAGCCATCCTCTGTTGGTCTGGAGTCTTTTACGGCGGTGTCTTCACTGGAGCAAAATGGGCATCGCATAATAAAAATCTTTACTGGTTTAGAGCGTTATACAAAGGAAAGGCGTGGCAAAGTTTTTGGACTTTTTCACGCACAGCGTTTAGAACTTTTGGATCGGCTTCGTCAGCATTATTATTAAGTGTATCTAAAACATCGGCAATACAATGGCCAATGATACTAAATTCTTCTTCTCTAAAACCTCTTGTGGTTCCTGCTGGAGTTCCTAAGCGAATACCGGAGGTGATCATTGGAGTTAAAGGATCATTGGGGACGCCGTTTTTATTGCAGGTTAAACCAGCTAATTCGAGAGATTTTTCCGCAATTTTTCCTGTAATGCCAGGTTCACCATTGGGTTTTGTAAGGTTAACCAGAATGAGGTGTGAATCCGTTCCATTGCTGACCAGATGATAACCTCGGTCTATAAGGGCATTTGCTAAAGATTTTGCGTTGGCAACAACATTCGTTGCGTAAAGTTGAAAACTCTTCTGGGAGGCTTCCTTTAATGCAACAGCTTTGCCGGCAATGACATGCATCAATGGGCCACCTTGTATCCCGGGGAAAATAGCACTGTTAATTTTTTTCGAAAGGTCGGCGTCATTTGTCATGATCATGCCACCGCGAGGGCCACGCAGAGTTTTATGCGTTGTGGTTGTGACGATATGAGCATATTCAAACGGGTTTGGATAAACTTTTCCAGCAACAAGGCCTGCAAAATGTGCCATGTCAACCAGCAATAGCGCTTTACAGGAATCGGCAATTTCACGCATGCGAGCAAAGTTAATGATCCTTGGATAGGCGGATCCACCTGCGATGAGCAGCTTTGGCTGATGGTGCTTGGCTAATTGCTCAACTTCATCATAATCAATCCAGCCATCCGCTTTGACGCCATAAGATTCAGCCTGAAACCATTTGCCGGATTGATTGGGTGGAGCGCCATGCGTGAGGTGTCCGCCTGCGGCTAATGACATCCCTAGGATTTTATCACCCGGTGACAAAGTTGCAAAGAAAACAGCCTGATTTGCCTGAGAGCCAGAGTTGGGTTGAACATTGGCAAATCCGCATCCAAACAAATGTTTGGCTCGATCAATTGCTAGCTGTTCAATTTTATCAACCACCTCGCACCCGCCATAATAGCGGCGCCCGGGGTATCCTTCAGCATATTTATTGGTCAAGATAGACCCTTGAGCTAACATAACAGCTTCAGATGTGAAGTTTTCAGATGCAATCAGCTCAATTTGATTTTGTTGCCGATGAAGTTCTTCAGCAATAAGGGTAAGGATTTCGTCAGAAGCTAAACTTGCTGAATCTGTTGATAATGGCATAGGGCTAAAATCCCCTTATGTTTCGTTAAAATTTAAGATATCATGCTCGAAATTTCATTTTCTTTCAACCGATTTATCGGGATTTCTGGACAATGAAATAATCAAGCAACAGAGGAGCGTCATGCGTCGGGTTATATCCTATCTCATTATGGCTTTTATACTAACGGTAATTATGGTGGTGTATTTGAGGTCTGTGTATGTTTCGCCTTTGTCGGGTCAAACGTATATGGAAATTGAGCCAGGTGATAGTGCACGTGTTGTAGTACGTAAGCTTGTGGGTGAAAGGTCGGTCCATTTTGGGGTGGCTTTGTCGGCCATGTTAATTAATGGGTCATACAAATATTTAAAAACGGGTGAATATCAATTTCCACAAGGATTTTCCATAGAAGAAATGATTGAGGCTATTACAAAAGCCCAGTTTCGCGTGGCCTATAAATTTGCTGTGATTGAAGGAATGACGGTTGCACAGGTCACTCAAAAACTCATGGAACAAAAACAATTAAGTGGCCAGGTAACATCTGTCCCTTATGAAGGGTTTCTATTTCCCGATACATACTCTGTTTATAAAGGTGATCATCGGCAGGTTTTGCTTAATACAATGAGCCAAAAAATGCAGAAGGTTTTGCAACATATTTGGCAAGAAAGAGATGAAAGCATCCCACTCAATTCGCCTGAGGAACTTTTGACCTTGGCTTCCATTGTTGAAAAAGAGACTGATGTTGATCATGAGCGGCCTATGATAGCAGGTGTGTTCATCAACCGTTTAAAGAGCAACATTATGCTCCAATCTGATCCTACGGTCATTTATGCCTTGAGCCAAGGTGTGGGGCCATTGGGGCGTGAATTGACGAGACGAGATCTGCAAGTTCAACTGCCTCATAATACATATGTCTATAAAGGCTTGCCGCCTACGCCCATTGCGATCCCAAGCCTCCGCTCACTCATGGCGGCCGCGCGTCCAGCTAAAACAAAGGCTTTATATTTTGGGGCAACCGGATATGGCGGGCATGTTTTTAGTGATACTTTGCAGCAGCATGCGCTTCATCACCAAAAGCTGAGAAAGTTGCGACGTAAAAATCTAACGTCAAATTAAGAGATGATTGTTCTGTATTTTGTATGGTAAATTTTATGCATAACTACATATTGTAATCGATAAACGGACGATTAAATGCGCATTGAGTTATAAATACATTGTTTTTTTTAATGAAATCGATAAAATCATCCTAACAAAATAAAAATTTAAAACTTTTGTTAACCATTTTGTCTGCATTGTTGATGTAAGAGCATTTTTAACAAAGGTTAACAAAGCTAATAGGGACGCAAAATGGCCGACGAAGCACTCAGGGGTTTTACGAATATTTCAGGTGATTTGATCAATAATAACCTCCAAACAGCAATGTTTATGCTAAAAATTGGCGATAAGTTAGCATCCACCGTTGATGGGTTTAATGATTTCGCTGTGGTTCAAAAGTGGTCATTTGGTATGGAACACTATCTTCAAGGATATATATCTGACCAAGTGAAACCCAGGCGGCCAACGTCAGCAACTCCTTTGGAAGTTTATTTGCTTCATGGGGATTATATCCCAAAACTTCTAACGATGGTGGTCAATCAAGAGCCAATAGCAGATGATGGCACATCTCTTGTTATGATCGGCAGTGCAGCAGGTGTCAACCAAGAGTTGATGCGGATTAAGTTAACCTCAGCTGTTGTTGAAAGTGTGGGCTTGTCTACCGAGTTTTTCCCATTTTTTAGAGTTCTTATTCGCTACAAGATTGTTGAAGTGACTTGCAATAACTACAGCCAAACTGATCTTACAAATGCTGGTACGGTTGCTTTTGGTTATGATTTCTCAATCAACAAAACTACCGGCTAATGTGTGTGTTTTGTTGAGTATAATTAGGGCTAGGTAGTGGTATTGGGTGGTTTAAAAGGATGGTTAAATGCCAGGGTCCATTGAAGATAAGCTTTATCTTTATTACCAACAAGAGCTCCAATATCTAAGGCAAGCAGGTGGGCTGTTTGCTAGAAAGCACCCTAAACTTGCCAAAAGGCTTGATTTTCATCAAGGAGAGTCTTCAGACCCACATACTGAGAGGTTATTGGAGTCCTTTGCTTTTCTGACAGGCCGGTTGCAATGGGAAATTGATGAAAAATTCCCAAAGGTTACCTCAGCTCTTTTATCAATATTATATCCGCATCTGGTTCATCCGGTTCCGTCAATGTCGATTGCGCAATTTCAGATTGATCCGACAAAGGGAAAACTTACGGACGGTTATCTGTTATCACGTGGTATGCAACTGCAAAGCATGGGAGAGGGCGGCGTTGGATGTCGTTTTCGGACATGCTTTGATGTGACCTTGTGGCCTGTTGTTCTTGATGATATCGAGTTTCTCAAAGCTGATGATTATGATTTTCCGCAGAAGAGATTAGTATGTAATCATCTAATCAAATTTAATTTTAAATCATTATCAGGTGCGTTTTCTTCGTTATCCATGAAGGAACTCCAGTTTTATCTTTCTGGAGATTCATTTATCATTAAACGGATATTTGATTTACTTGGCCATGCATCACCTGCTGTATTTCTTGTTTCTAATAATGGACACAAGATTGTGGAATTAGGCCCTGATGCGTTTCAATTTTGTGGGCTGGAAGAAAATGAAGCTGTGTTGCCTTTGTCTTCTCGAGGGCATCCAGCGTATAGGTTGTTGCAAGAGTATTTTTCTTTTCCAAATAAATTTAATTTTATGAAAATTAAAGAAATTGACTTTTCCCAAATTGACACAGATGAAGTCAGTATATGCGTTGGTCTTTCAAACCCCGTTTTGGTTGCTGAGATGGATTCATTTGCTAAGGATAATTTCCTCTTAGGTTGCACTCCGATCATCAATCTTTTTGACCGCATTTCAGAACCGCTTCGGCTGAATCATTTTTCTTCTGAATATCGTTTGATACCAGATTTAAGGCGGGAAAGAACGACAGAGATTTATGATATCCGAAAGGTAAGTGCGAGTGTTGATGGCGAAACTGAAACAAAGAATTATGCGCCATATTTTTCTTTGTCCCATAAAGATCACATTCAAAAACAGGAAGCATTTTGGTTTGCCAAAAGAAAATCAACTATTCATCCTCAAATGTCTGGAAGTGATATTTACTTATCATTCGTGAATGTCGACTCAGATCCTGTTCGCATGCAAGATGAAACAGTATTTGCTCACATAACTTGCATGAATCGTGGTTTGGCTGAACAAATCCCACCTGGATCAGTTTTACAAGTAGAGGCCGCAACACCGACAGCAAAAATTGTTTGTCTTGAGCGCCCAACCCCTCAAGTGGAGCCAATTCAAGATGGAGAAACCCAGTGGAAACTAATTACCTGTTTGTGTTTAAACCATTTATCCTTAGATTCTACTGAAAATACTGCTCAAACACTCAAAGAGATTGTGATGTTGCTATCGGGCAAAAATCAAGCATGGGCAGCCCAAGAAATTGATGGCATCAAAAAATTGCAATATAATAAGGTATTTTGCAGGCTCAGGCCTGAGGCATGGCGTGGTTTTGCGCAAGGGATCGAAGTTAGTGTGGAGGTTGATGAACGCAATTTCACATATCGAAGCCCGCTTATCTTGATGTCTATTTTAAATGAGTTTTTTGATTTATATGTTGCTTCAAATTCGTTTACCGAGCTTGTTCTCACAAGTACAACACGTGAAGGGGATTGGCGTAGATGGCCAATGAAAATGGGAGCGAGCGTGACACTCTAGTTGTCAAACTCCAAAAGCATACCTATCGTTTTGAATTTCAGCAGGCTATGCGGATTTTGGAACGCTATTATGCTAGTTTTTCTCCGCCTGGAACTGCTAAATCTATCCATCAAGAAATGCTGCAATTTAAATCCAGAGTTTTCTTAAGTGCTCCTCCTGGAGATCTATATTCATTCAACAATGAAGGTAAAGGCGGCATTTGGGGAAAACCTGTTTTGGAGGTAAACTTTTTAGGAATTGCAGGTCTCCAAGGGCCACTGCCTATACCATTTACTGAGCTTCTTTTGGAGAGGATTAAGGCTAAGGACTATGCTCTTGATGATTTCTTCCAGATATTTAATCATCGCTTAACATCTATGCATCGCACAATTTACAAGAAAATGTCCATTACTGCACAGGATGAAATGCCTGAAAAAACGGTAATTGGAAAAGCTGTAAAATCCTTTGCTGGTGTTAGTCTCGATACTTTATCTCAAAGAAATGCCTTTGATGATACAGCATTGATGAATGTTGCTGGGCTTATCTGGCAAAGGCCCGTTTCATCGGCTAAATTAGCCCATATCATTGCGCATTTTTTTAATGTGTCAGTACAAATCAAGCCTTTTATTCCCCAATGGAAGCTAGCTGTTGTGAGTGATCGTACAAGCTTGGGCAGTAGGGGGCGTTACCGAACCTTAGGAAAATCCAGTATTGTTGGTGGAAGAATGTGGGATCAAGGATCGGGAATGATTGTTCACATTGGACCCGTTACCTTAGACAGGTACAAAGCCTTTATGCCCCCAATGACTGCTTATCACCAGTTAGTTGATTTAGTTCGCTTTTTAACCACACCTGAAATGGATATATGGGTTAATATTGAGCTTGTTGGAAAGGAAGTTCCAAAAACTGTATTGGGCTCTCAGGCCATATTGGGGCAGCTGTCGGCATTAAAAGGTAAAAGTAGCGCAGTGATGAACAACATTGATGCTAGTTTCAAGATTCAATAGGTGGGTTTTTAAATGAGTGATGCAAAAATTTTGGTCAGCAAACTCGGTCGTTCGGGGCGAAGAGCTTTGGAAAAATCCGCTGCATTGTGCATATCAAAAACACATTTTGTGATTGAATTACCACACTTGCTTTCTGTTTTGCTTGAGGGGCAGGTCAAAGAAACGCAAGCAATTTTATCATATTATGCCTTGGATGTTGCGCAATTGCAAAATGCTATTCAAAAGCACTTATCGCTTCTTAAAACAGGCAACGCAGTCACACCCGCATTATCTGAAAGTATTTTAGTTTGGTTGCAGGAAGCATGGTTGCAATCTTCCCTACATCTTAATGCTTCATTTATTCGAACCTCAGCTTTATTTATGGCATTGTTTGAAAATCCAATTTTAAGGCAGGAAGTTGAAAACGTTTGCCCAGGATTACTTGTTATTCAAAGGCATGAGCTAAAGCAAGTGGTGCAAGCTTACCTAGCCACCCAGCCAACGGATGATGACGCGGGTGAGGTTGGTCAGAACATTTCAGCGGGAAATGGGCCTACAGAGACACCGTTTCAGGATCAATATTGTCTTGATCTAACACAAATGGCGCGTGATGGAAAAATTGACCCAATTGCTGGTCGTGATAATGAAATTAAGCAATTAGTCGATATTTTGGTGCGTAGGCGTCAAAATAATCCCATCTTAACAGGCGAGCCTGGCGTTGGTAAAACAGCAGTTGTTGAAGGGTTAGCTCTAAAGATTGCATCAGGTGATGTGCCGCCTTTATTAAAGCGAGCTCAACTTAAATCACTTGACCTTGGTTTATTGGAAGCCGGGGCTGGGGTGAAGGGGGAGTTTGAGAACCGTCTGAAAGGGCTGATTGCAGAAATTCAAAAATCTCCAGAACCTGTTATTTTATTTATTGATGAAGCGCATACCCTCATTGGTGCGGGTGGTGGAGCTGGTCAAAATGATGCCGCTAACCTTTTAAAACCAGCTTTGGCTAGGGGAGAGATGCGCACTATTGCGGCAACAACATGGGCTGAGTACAAAAAATACTTTGAAAAAGATGCGGCACTGGCAAGACGCTTTCAGGTTGTCAAAATTGACGAGCCTGATGAGGGAGGAGCTATGGCTATGCTTCGAGGTTTGGTTAAGAAGCTTGAAGTGCATCATAACGTTCGTATCCAAGATGAGGCTGTGCAAACAGCTGTCCGCCTCTCTCATCGCTATATGACAGGGCGACGCTTGCCGGATAAAGCTATTGGAGTCTTAGATACAGCGTGTGCTCGTGTGCATATTGCGCATACTGCTCAGCCTAATGAGGTGGTTGAGTTGAAGGCGCAAGCACAAGCTCTAAGCCTTGAGCAAGAAACATTAAGTCGAGAGAATGCTGTTGAGCAAAAGCATGCTGAGCGAGTTGCTTTGATCAATGCGAAACTCAAGGAATTAAGCCAATTTGTTGCTAAAAAAGAGAAAGAGTGGCAGGCACAAAAGGAGTTGGTAACGCATTTGGATGATCTATATGAATCCTTAGATCAAAAGCCAAGTAATGAAAAAGCTCTTCGTTCATTGCAAGCTAAGCAAAAAGAGTTTTTAAAGTTGTCAGATAAAATGGATCTTATCCCGCTTCATGTGGATGCTCAAACGGTGGCACAAGTGATTGCTGATTGGACAGGAATTCCCGTTGGCAAAATGATGAAAGATGAGTTGAACACAATCCTCAAGCTTAAAGATACGTTGATACAATTTGTCAAAGGACAGGATTTAGCCATTGATATGATTGCTAACCGCCTTAAGACATATCGTGCTCATCTGGATACTCCGGATAAACCAATTGGTGTATTTCTTTTGGCTGGACCAAGTGGAGTGGGAAAAACACAAACAGCTCATGTTTTGGCTGAGGTGATGACTGGTAGTTCTAAAAATCTGATTGCTATTAATATGTCGGAGTATCAAGAATCTCACTCATTAGCTTCGTTAAGGGGGGCGCCGCCAGGCTATGTCGGTTATGGCAAAGGTGGTGTTTTGACAGAAGCAATCCGACGCAACCCGTATTCGGTCGTTCTATTAGATGAAATCGAAAAAGCACATTCGGATGTGGTTGAATTGTTTTATCAAGTGTTTGATAAAGGTGTTATGGAAGATGGTGAGGGAATAGAAGTTGACTTCAAAAACACCATTTTTATTTTAACCACCAATCTTGGCGACACTCTCATTTCAAAACACAAAAGTGAGCATTATGCTATTTTGCGCGAATTAACTTTTCGGCATTTGTTGAATCGATTCCCCCCTGCATTTTTAGCAAGGCTAACAGTTGTTCCCTATTTACCTTTAGGAAATAATGAGCTTAAAGATATTGCGGCTCTAAAATTAGCGGAAATCTCTCATCGTATTGAGCAAGCTTATAATGTTCCTATGACCTATGATGAGGCTGTGCTTGACCTTATCTTAAAAGATGATGGGCATGTGGACGTTGGTGCTCGGTCCATTGATCATTTTCTTTCTCAATACCTTTTGCCAGAGTTATCAAATAGGCTCCTTATGCATTTGGTTGACCATTTACCTTTAGGTGGAGTTCATATTTCTATTGGCGCTGGCTCAAGTTTAAAGTACACATTAAAGAAAGGGCGCCTGTCGCATACCAAAGACGTAG
This sequence comes from Alphaproteobacteria bacterium 43-37, assembly GCA_001897475.1. GTDB lineage: Bacteria > Pseudomonadota > Alphaproteobacteria > 43-37 > 43-37 > 43-37. Next base: position 15,309 of record MKSY01000035.1, on the reverse strand, counting down.
ACGCCTGAAAATGATAAACGCAGGGTCGCATGTCTTATTTTCTTACTTCGCAGGAAGAAATCGATTTTATTGTCAGCGCCGATACCTTATCGCCAGGCGATCTCATTTTGCAAAAATTTGAGGGGCATGAAGAGCTATCTAAGCCATTTGTTTTTAAAGCGCTCTTTCAGTCTTCAAATGCATCCATTGATGTAGCATCGCTTATTGGGCAAGGCATGACAATTGAAATAAAGTTTGATGAAGGCTCTCGCTATTTTCATGGGGTTTGTGGTCAGTTTGAACAACTAGATACGGCTGATGCAGAGTCAGAGGTCGATCTAACGAACTATCAGGCAACGTTGTATCCTGCTTTATGGAAGCTAAAATTTGCATCAAATTGTCGGATTTTTCAAAAAAAATCGGCGCTGGATATCATTAAATCTGTCCTATCAGATAGTAACGTTACCATCAAAGATAAAACACAGGGAGCTGGTGCAAGTAAGCGTGCCTATTGTGTGCAGTACAATGAAAGTGATTTTGACTTTATTTCAAGGCTTATGGAAGCAGAAGGGCTTTTCTACTATTTTGAGTTTGCTGATGGCTCCCATACCATGATTTTGGCCGATTCAAATACCGCTCATAAGCCTTGTCCAAATAAGTCCTCCGTTGACTTTGAGAAGTCAGCACAGGAAAGTGCGCCAATTCATAAAGTTCTTCAAGCGACCTATCAAGCAAAAATGGTCACATCTGATTTTCAGCATGTGGATTTTGATTACAAAAAACCAAGTACCCAGCTGCTCAGTACGGCATCAGGCTCGGCTGATGGAGCATTTGGACAGGTATATGAATTTCCAGGTGATTTTCTTGTGAATGATAGCGGTGATGCATTAGCTAACATTCATTTGCAAGAAGTAGAGGCGTTGAGAGTGACTTTTTCTGGCAAATCAACAGCACCATTTTTTTCCGCTGGTTATAAATTTACAATGAAAAAGCATCCGCGTGATGACTTGAATGCAACCTATATCCTTCATAGCGTTACACACACGATTATTGCAGAAGTTTCAAGGAATTTAGCCGCCTCTTCCTATATAAATCATTTCAGTTCCTTTCCAGCTGATATAACATTTCGTGCTCCTCGTATGACACCAAAACCTAAGATACATGGAACGCAAACGGCCATGGTGACAGGTAAAAACGGGGAAGAAATTTGGACGGATCAATATGGCAGGATCAAGGTTAAGTTCCATTGGGATCAACTTGGTTCAGATGATGAAAAGAGCTCTTGTTGGATACGCGTGGCCCAAGGTTGGGCTAGCAGTGGTTGGGGTATGGTGTTTATCCCAAGAATTGGTATGGAGGTTATAGTCAGCTTTATCTGTGGAGATCCTGATCGTCCTTTGGTTACAGGTACTGTTTATAATGCTGATAACACGCCGCCTTATTTACCCAATGAGCCAACCAAAAGCACCATTTATACCAACACAACAAAAGGTGGGAGTGGGTATAATGAAATTCGCTTCGAAGATAAAAAGGGTGAAGAAGAAATTTGGGTCCACGCACAAAAAGATGTGAATATCGACATTATTCATGATCGAACAGTGACAATCGAGAAGGGTGATGATACCCTCGATATACAAAAGGGGAGCCGTACTACCACCATTAAGAAAGACTATGATCGAACTCTTATAGACGGAGATGAAACGATTCTTCTGAAGAAAGGCTCAAGAAGCGTAACTCTGGATAAGGGGGATGAAGAAAAAACCCTCAAAAAAGGTGATCGTACTATTACCTTAAAAAAAGGTGATGAGACAAAGCTGATTAAAAAGGGAAACTATACCCGTAAAGTTAAAGGGGATTATACACTTGAGGTGGGTGGAGATATGACCATTACCGTTAAGGGTGATATAATCATTAAAGGCAAAAAAACATACTCGTTAAAAGCAAGCGATAGTATCACGATTAAATCGAGTAAAGAGACAATGATAAATGCAGGTAAGGCGCTTACAGCTAAATCAGGCGATGATATGACACTTAAATCGAGTAAAGGCCTGACGGCTAAGTCTGGAACTGAAATGAATTTAAAATCAGGCACGGATATGGCTCATAAGTCTGGAACAGGTCTTACGATCAAATCTGGTGCTGATACGACAATCAAATCTGGAGCAAACTTGACAGCTCAAGGTACAGCAAATGCAACCTTTAAAGCTGGTGCCATGGGTAAAGTTGAGGCTGGCGCAGTTCAGATCGTCAAAGGCGCCATGGTTAAAATTAACTAGGATTATCTTATGGTAGAAAATAAAGATAAAATTGATCCTTCAGAAAATTTAACTGAAAAAGCTAATGTTGTGGTGGTTGTTGAAGATAGCCATGAAGATGATGATGCCGATGAAACTAATGACAATTTTATGGGCGATTTTGGTTTTGACGATGAGGAAGATCCACCAGAAGAACCAGAGGAAAAGGAAGAGTTAGACGACGATGATATCGTTGATAAGCAGCAAGGTGATGATCCGCTTAATGGCTACAAAGAATTTCATAATGAAAAAGGCTGGGTTGTTCGAACATGCACGCTTGTTAAGGGAAAGCCAGAAGGGGTCGTTGAAGATTTTCATCAACAAAAGCTTATCCATCGCTCTTCATTTAAAGCTGGAAAGCTTGACGGTGTGGTTGAAACTTACAGCGTAGCAGAAGGACATCTTGAAAGCAAAATTTCGTACCAAAAAGGTAAGCTTAATGGGAAGTCAGAGTTTTATCACGATGGGCGGATTTCAATGGAAATGACCTATCAAAATGGTATTCAGCATGGTGTTATGAAAACATACCATAGCAATGAAAGGGTTCAGTCTGTTGTTGAGTATGTTCAAGGGCAAATGAATGGTGACTATATCCTTTATGATGAGGATGAAAAAATCCTTCATAAAGCAAAATATCGTATGGGAAAATACGATGGAGAAGTAGCTACCTATTTTCCAGGTTCAAAGCAACCTTCTATGCTTTCTTATTATAAAGATGGGGTGAATGAAGGAGATGCTTTTCAATATGATCAACATGGAAAGGTGCTATCTCATCAAGTTTATAAGTCGGGTAAACTTCATGGCAAGCAGCTAACTTATTTCCCACCCATAAAAGAAAGTCACGAACCCGTTTTAAATCGTGAAGCGATCTATGATGGTGGGAAGCTGAAGTTAGAAAAAGTCTATAATGACAAAGGAAAGTTGATTAAAGAAAATCACAGTTAACTTAAGAAAGGGAGTTTTTAAATGGGTATGCAAACAGTTATGGCCGCTCCATGCCAGTGTACAATGGGGCTTGTACCGTCTGTATTGATGGTTTTGCCGCTTCATAAAACTATGGCTATGAGTATGCCTGCTGCAAATATCGATGATCATATTCCATTTTTAAATATCCTTCCTTTTGGAACTTGTAAAAGCATGGCGTGTCCTACAACAGCCGCATTAACAGCTGCTAAACTGGGTGTTTACACGCCAGGTCCATGCATCCCTATGACAGTTGCTCCATGGGCGCCTGGATGTCCAACGGTGATGTTAGATAAAAAACCAACGCTTAATAATTCTTCAACCCTCATGTGTGCTTTTGGCGGGGTAATTTCTATTAAATTTGCTGGCCAACCAATGGTTCAAGTCCCATAAAAAGAATGGTGGTCTTTAGGATAGTATCTTGATGTACCACAATATGTTGTGGTAGCATGACAGTAGAAAAAATATAAAACAGGGAAATTAGGAGGCGCAGATGAGCTTACATTACAGCGCAGCATGGGGGCAAACCCTCAGGTCAGCTTCTTTAAGGCGGCAGAAAAGCAAACCATTTGTTCAAGAACCAATCCCAACATTTTTCCATGGTAGAGAAGAGCCGGCTTTCCAGACATCTAACCCAGAGCCAGTTTCCCAACAACATGGCATTGAGCAAGATTTATATGCCAAGAGTTATGCCATCTCAAGCGATTCAAATTTTCAAAAGCGTTTTTCAAAAGAGTTTATGCGCGCAATTACTGTTCAAGAGCGTGAAGAAATAGATACTGTTCCTGTTGTTCCGCGTTATAGGCATGCCCAGATGCAGGAAGCTGGAGAATACAACTCTATTGTACCAAATACACAGCAAGGTTTTATTTTAAATATGAATAAATTATCACTCATTTCTCTTATCTTTGGTCTCTTACTGCTTGGTCTGTTATTTTTTGTTGGTGGGTTTATGCTGGCTATAAATTTCTTTGGTGATGAAGCACCTCAAAGTCCTCCTGTGCACCAACAAGCTCATCATGGACAAAATCCTTTGGCAGGCCAGCTCATCCAACATACTCCAGTTGGTAAATATGCTCCGATTGCCTCGGATGTTGCTCGAATCGTACCAGCTCCAGCAGCGGCGGCACCAGCTCCAGCAGCGGCGGCACCAGCTCCAGCAGCAGCGGCACCGGCTCCAGCAGCAGCGGCACCAGCTCCAGCAGCAGCGGCACCGGCTCCAGCAGCAGCGGCACCGGCTCCAGCAGCAGCGGCACCAGCGCTAGCACCGGTTGGAGCGGCTAAAAAGGCTGACAATTATGGCTATGCAGCTTCTCCCCAGGTTTTGCAAGCGTCAGCGCAGGTCTCAGCACAAGGGGGTGGGGCTGTGATTGATGCGAGTGAGTTGACAAGGCCATATGCACTGCAAGTAGGGATTTATACTCAGCGTCAAGGCGCTCAACAAATTGTTAATACTCTCCAACGTAGAGGGTATCATGCTTATGTTGTGGCTGTGCAAATGCAAGGCCAGGACGAAGTGTATGCTGTGCGAATGGGGGGTTATTTTACTCAAGCGGCTGCTTCCAATGCTGCGCAACACTTAACGCAAAAAGAGCGTTTTAAAGTGATGGCTGTCGCAAGAAATAATGCTGAGAGGGTTATCTTCTAGTGCCGAAAACAAAGCTATTTTGCAATCTTCTTTTTCTGCTTATGCTGTGCAGTTTTCTTCAAGGGTGTTCTCCCATGATGGGGTTGGGAGTTTTGCCTTTTGTTGGTCAATCTAATGAGCGTTTTATCCTGGGGCATCTTGGTTCTAAAACGAAGGTTAAGATTAAGACTGTTACTTTTTCAGCATCAAATCAGGCAAACCAAAACTACCCAACAGAAATCCATCTTGTCTTGCTCTATGATCCACATTTAATTTCCGAATTTTTGAAAATGTCGGCCGATGATTATTTTTCGGATAAGAATTACGAGCAGCTCCAGAAAGATCATACAAGTACTATTAAGATTTATAAATACCAAGTCACACCTGGTAGCCGCATTGAAGCCAGAAAAGTTGAATATGCAGACTCGCCGGTGGCAGGCTTCCTTTTTGCGAGTTATCGCACACCAGGCGATCATAGAATTCGCATTGGTGAACAAAGAAATATCATGGTTATGCTGGATGAAGATGATTGGAGAGTTGTTCCATACGAAAGCCAAACATAGGTTGACATCATCAATATGGTCGCATTTTAGAAGGAACACAAATGACAGGCCAAGAAGTATTGGATATTTCCCAGGAAGGTGTGTGGCTGCTACTGAAGATATCGCTACCGTTGTTGCTTATTGCCCTCATTATTGGGCTTGTGGTTTCCTTATTCCAGGCATTGACGCAAATACAAGAAATGACTTTGACATTCGTGCCAAAAATTATAGCCATTCTTTTTGGGTTAATATTATTTCTCCCGCTTATGTCTGAAATGCTAAATAGCTTTGTTCTGAAAATTTTTGATAAAATTGTTAGCCTTACATGATTGAAGACTTGAGCTTTCTTTCTCAGACGCTTCTATTTACTCAAGCTCTTATATTTTGTCGCATTGCTGCTATCGTTGTAGCCATGCCAGGTTTAAGTGATCCGAGTATTTCTACTCCTATTAAAGTTGCTTTCTCTCTTTTTCTTACCTTAGCCATTTCAGCACATGTGGTGACGACGCCTATGGCTATACCAAGTGGTATGGAATCCTTACTGTCATGCCTGGTAAGAGAAATTATGATCGGTACATTTATTGGGTTATGTTCTCGTGTTTTGTTTTTAGCTCTTGAACTTATCGGAACAATCTATGCTCAGCAAATTGGTTTCTCCAATGCTGTTTTATTTAATCCATTTTTAGGCCATGAAGCATCGCCTATTGGAACATTGATGATTATGAGTGCTACGTTAGTCGTGTTTACCACAGATTTGCATCACTATATTTTTGAAGGTATAGCTGAAAGTTATAAGATCCTCCCTTTGCAAACAGAGGGCCCTTGGCAGGTCGAAAGCTTTTATTTGGGGTTTGTAAAAGTTCTGGCTACATCATTTCAATTGGCAATAAAAATCTCAGCTCCAATCCTTATATTGGGTACAGTTTTTTATGTAGCCTTGGGGGTATTGAATCGTCTCATGCCACAGATGCCTATCTTCTTTGTCGCTCAGCCGGCACAAATTTTGGTAGGATTATTGGTTTTATTCTTGTCTTTCAAGGCGAGTATGAGTTTATTTTTGGATAAGTACAAAGATATGTGGCTCGATTTATCGATGTTTTCGGGGTAAGCCATGGCTGAAGACAATCAAGATGAATCATTAAAAACTGAAGAGCCGACAGCGCATCGACTTGAAGAAGCCCGAAAAAAAGGTCAGGTTGTTTTATCGCGAGAAGTTGTCACGTGGTTTGTTTTATCGGCGGCAGCTCTTAATATTGCGTATATTTTTCCTATGACTGCGCGATCGTTGTTAGTCTATTTGTCTCAGTTCTTGGCCAAAACAGAGCAAATTCATATTACGCCTGAAAGCTTGAAGCTTATGTCCATCGATTGGCTTTCTTCAATAATAAAATATATGTTTGTGCCCTTCACCCTTGTTATGGCTATTGGAATATTTGGTACCAGTTTACAGACACGTTTTGCCACATCTGCCGAAAGTCTCAAGCCAGCTTTGAAAAAAATTTCTGTGTTGCAGGGATTTAAAAGATTGTTCTCGGCTAAAAGTATGGTTGAGTTTGTCAAGGGGATTATAAAAATCCTCGTGGTTGGCGTGACGCTTTTTTATATTCTAAAGCCATCGTTGAATCATGTGGATCGGTATTTGTTTTTTTCTCAAGATCAAATTTTGGGCCAAATTTATAAGCTCTCGGTGCAGCTATTTGTTGCTGTTATTTCAATTATGATTGTTGTGGCTATTTTGGATTATCTTTTTCAGAAAAGAGAGTTCCTTAAGCAGTTACGGATGAGCCGTTTTGAAATTATGCAAGAACACAAAGAAATGGAGGGTGACCCACAAATTAAGGCCAAGTTAAAGCAAATTCGTATGGATCGTGGTCGCAAGCGCATGATGGCTGCTGTCCCGCAAGCCGCAGTGGTTATCACGAACCCAACGCATTATGCTGTCGCCTTAAAGTACAATGAAGATGAAATGGATGCGCCAGTTGTCGTGGCTAAGGGGAGCGATCTTGTGGCGCTTAAGATTCGTGAAATTGCCACTGAAAATTGGGTACCAATTGTGCAAAACCCACCCTTAGCCCAAACTTTATATAAAGATGTGGATTTAGATAGTGAAATTCATGCGGATCATTATAAAGCTGTAGCGGAAGTTATCCGCTATGTGAATTCCTTGAAGCAGGCAAGAACATTATATTGATTTTTGTAAAAGGGTTTAAGAGTGGGAGTTTTAGAGCCGATTGTCTGTTAGTAATGCATTAACATTCCCGTGGAATAATGCATAAATGAGTTATGTGTTGCTTTTAGTTGAATGGTGACTGCTAACTTGCCGTTGATAGCGCCTTTTTGCCATCCTGGATTTTAGGTACAAAGCCATATGGAGGCTGGAATGACACTAAGTGGCGTAATGATGGTGGAGCGCTGCATTAGAGAAAGAACATGACGTTTCGTATTGCATTAATTATCTTAAGCCTAGTGATCGGATGTAAGCTTACGTTTGGGCAAGATGAAAAGCGGTGCCATATGGTGATTGCACGAATGGAAACGCAAGAGTCATTGCCCAAAAACCTTCTACAAGCTGTTGCATTAGGTGAATCAGGTCGTCGTAATGATGCGGGCAAGTTTCGTGCTTGGCCTTGGACCATCCATGCTAAAGGAGAGGGGAAGTATTTTTCAACGAGGCGGGAAGCAGTTGAAGAAGTCTACAGACTTAAGGCCGAAGGCGTTCGGAGCATTGATATTGGATGTATGCAGGTAAATCTTATGCATCATCCAGATGCTTTTCGCTCTATTGAGGATGCATTTGAGCCGGAAAAGAATGTTGAATATGCAGGTAAGTTTCTTAAAGGCCTTCACAAGCAGACTGGATCATGGACTCAAGCCGTGGCTCACTACCATTCAGCGGACGAGGATTTAGGCGGGCCCTACCAGCAAAGGATATATGATCTTTGGCATGCCTTGCAACGCAATGGATTGGACGACATTGATGTTATGAAACAAGCTGAGACAGTGGCACAGTTTCGATGGTGGAAGCTTGCAAAATCACCATTTCAGCGATTAACGAAGGCGCCTTTTGCTGGTATGAAAGGGAGCAGTTTGTTTCAACAACGAGACTGGTTACGGCATGAAGCCAAAAAGGCTTCTGCTTCAAGTAATAAGGCTAAGCCTATTGATTTGGATCACCCACCAATTGCTAAAAAAACAAACAAGGACGTCAGTAAACAGGAAACAAACGCATCTCAATATGCTCATCTGCGTTTCTTCCCCCTTAATCAAAACAAATTTCAAAAGTTTAATAAGAGATAATCCTTGACAGGCATGGGATAACCGATTAGTAAGAAGCGTTGAATCGATTTTTCACAGCTGAATTTGGTCGCCAATGGCTGAAAAATTCGAATAAGAGTTGGCCTTTGGGCTGTGATTTTTTGTCAGGGATATGTTGGCATGTTTGCAGTTTTAAAAACCGGTGGTAAACAATACCGTGTTTCGGAAAACCAGATAGTTATTGTAGAGAAAATCTTAGGTGATGAGGGCTCAACCTACACCTTCGATAACGTTTTGATGCTTGAGGATGGTTCACAGGTAACTGTTGGTAAGCCAATGGTTGCTGGTGCTAAGGTGGTGGCATCAATTGTTGAGCAGACAAAGGGTGATAAAATTATCATCTTTAAGAAGACGCGTCGTCATACTTATCGTCGTAAGAATGGTCACCGTCAGCCTCTTACGGTTCTTAGGATTGAGCAAATTGCAAAGCCAGGCGAGTCGATTAAGCCAGTTACGCCGAGGGTTGCAATAAAGCCTGCTAAGGCAGCTGCTGTGGAAGCGAATGTTGAAACGGCGGAGAAGAAGCCTTTAAAGGCAGCCGTTCAAAGCGCTGTTGCAGAGAAGAAGACCACTGAAAAGGCTGTTGAGGCTAAGAAGCCAGCCGTTCGTGGTAATGCAAAGAAAGATGATAGCAAGGGTGAAAAGCCCGCGCCAAAAGGTAAGAAATAGGAGTAACAGTCCATGGCCCAGAAAAAAGCAGGTGGTAGTTCCCGTAACGGTCGCGATTCAGCTGGTCGTCGTTTAGGTGTGAAGAAATTTGGTGGTGAGGCTATTTTGGCTGGTAACATCATCGTTCGCCAGCGTGGTACAAAGTTTCATCCAGGCAGTAATGTTGGTGTTGGAAAAGATCATACGCTCTTTGCCTTGGCAGATGGCCATGTGAAGTTTCATATATCTAAGGGTAGAAAACTGGTTTCCATTTTGGCTTCGGCCTCCTAATTTTCCTCAGGGTAAATATACCGCGGTCTGAAGATATGCATCAGGCCGCTTTTTTATGATTTTTTGTAGATAAATGAAATTTTTAGATCAGGTTAAAATTTTTATTAAAAGCGGTGATGGAGGCGCGGGCTGTGTAAGTTTCCGCCGGGAAAAATTCATCGAATTTGGTGGCCCTGATGGTGGTGATGGGGGAAGAGGTGGTCATGTCTATCTTGAGGCAGTTGACAACCTTAATACATTGATTGATTTTCGTTATCACCAGCATTTTAAAGCGCCCCGTGGACACCATGGTATGGGGCGGAATCGTTCAGGGCCTGGATCTGAAGACATCATTATTAAGGTACCAATTGGAACCCAGGTTTTCCGTGAAGATAAAGAAACACTCATTGTGGACTTAAAAGAGGCAGGTCAACGGTTCCTATTAGCCAAGGGGGGTGATGGTGGAAGGGGCAATAGTCACTTTAAGTCGTCGACCAATCAAGCGCCTCGTCGAGCTGAGCCAGGATGGCCTGGAGAAGAGTTTTGGGTTTGGCTACAGTTGAAGCTGATTGCTGATGTTGGTTTGGTAGGCCTTCCTAATGCAGGGAAATCAACCTTTTTGTCTGTGATGACCCATGCCAAACCAAAAATTGCGGATTATCCATTTACCACGCTTCATCCTCAGCTTGGGGTGGTGCGCATTGATGATGAAGAGTTTGTGATTGCTGACATCCCTGGCCTTATTGAGGGCGCCCATGAGGGGCATGGACTTGGTGATCGCTTTTTAGGGCACATCGAAAGGTGCGCTGTTTTGCTGCATTTGGTTGATATTACATCTGATACAGTTGTGGAAGATATACATGTTATTGAAAAAGAGCTGCAATGTTACGGTCATCAGCTGTTAGATAAACCTCGGCTCATTATTTTGAATAAGGCAGATGCTTTGACGCAAGAGGCGTGTGATGAAGTTGTGAAGGGTATCTCAAAAAAAATTAAAGGCCGAAAAATTTTCGTAATTTCGTGCATATCTAAGCAAGGCTTACAAGCGCTTTTGCGTGAAGCAAACCTTTTTGTAAAAATGACAAGAGAGGCAAATATAATGTCTGACGGCTTAAAAGCGCTTGCTTATGATCCTCTAAACAGTTAAAATGTTACTAGATAACTAATTGATCATCTAGGTAATGTTTATAAATACTTATCTGCTTTTAACAAATCTCCCAGGTAAACATGGAATCAATTACTGAAGCTAAAATAGGCCGTAAGGCTAAAGCTAGGCCATCATTGACGTCTCAGCAGCTTGTCGAATTAATTAGTAAATTTTTGGATGATCGCAAGGCAATAGACATTTTATTTTTGCCGCTGGAAGGAAAATCTTCTATTGCGGATTATTTGTTTATCGCAAGCGGTAACTCTCAGCGGCATATCAGCTCGATGGCTGAAGATTTGGCGCAATTAATTAAATCTAAGGCGGGCTATAAAGTTGTTATTGAGGGTTTGCCTCAGTCTGACTGGGTCTTAATTGATGCCCAGGAAGTCATCATCCATCTTTTCCGCCCAGAAGTAAGGGCATTTTATAATTTAGAGAAAATGTGGATGTTCACATTTGATGAAGCCAAGGTCGTAGATGAAACTCTTTAGAAGTTTTTGCATAAGGGCTTTTTTTGCTGCCAATGTATAGGGCGACCATAATTGCTGTTGGCCAAATGAAGGCGGGTCCAGAAAAGGATTTGTTTGATAAATATCGCAAACGGCTGCCTCAGCAATTATTTCTCAAAGAAGTTCAGGCTAGCTTAAATGCAACTCAAAGCAAAAAGATGGAAACCATGGCTCTGTTAAAAGCATTGCCGGCAGATGCTTTTTGTATTGTTTTGGATGAAAAGGGAAAAGAGCTATCTACCCTTGAGTTATCTCATTTTATTGAAGCTAAGCAAAAAACATTTGGCCCACATTTTGCCTTCCTGATCGGCGGAGCGGATGGGATTGATATTCAATGTTTGCCAAAGGATACTTTTCGTCTGTCTCTTGGTAGGCTGACATGGCCGCATATGATGGTAAGAGGGTTGATCGCTGAGCAGATTTACCGGGTGGCCATGATTTTGAGTGGCCACCCGTATCATCGTGTATGATAAATGTTACTTATTCTTCTTCTTCGCTAGTTTTTTTCAGTAATGGCATGACATCAGTATAATCATCAGTCCAAAGTATCTGCGGGCCTGTGAGGTTATGTTCATGCCACATTTTGCTTTTAAGAAGGTTTTCCATAAGCTTCTTGTTATACGTTAAAGTATAAAGCTTAGAATAATAGAATATTTCTTCGTCGTGCTCTTCTGTTTCATATTCTTCATCAGATCCTTCCGCAAGCAATAGTCCAAACTGCTTTGCCAAGCCAATAGCAACAGGCTCAAAGTCATAATGTCGGTTTGTGACATGGATAACGATACAACCATCTTTTTCAAGTTTACTGAGATACATTGCAAAGGCTTCTTTGGTGAGCAAGTGAGAAGGGATGGCATCTGATGTGAACGCATCAATAAATATTAGGCCGTAATAGTTTGGTTTGCTTTGGCTTAGGACAATACGCCCGTCGCCAATTTTAACGCCAATTTTTCCCTTTGAGTCTTTTAGGTACGTAAAGTGTTGCTCGGCAATTTTTTGAACAACAGGATCAATTTCGATAAAGTCCATAGGTTGATCCTTTTCAGCGTACGATGCCAGAATACCAATTCCTAAGCCAATATCGCAAATGGGTTTCCCTGGAAGTGTTTCTTGATAAGCAGCAAAGGCATCTGCCGCCGGGCTGCCCATATAATAGTAGCTGAGCTTATGATGCTTAGCATCAAGATCAATGAGCTGCGCGCCGTGAACGGTATTGCCATTCATGTACCTTCTGACTCCGTCGCTATAATCTCGAACTTCAGAAAGCCCAAATAAGCTTCTTTCTTTGTAGATTAATTTATGATCCCTTGAGTGCATATGAGCTGTCAGTAAAAGAGCGAAAATCGAGAGACTAAAGGCAATTTTGTGGTGGTTCATTAATGCTACAGCGGCGATCAACGTTGTCATCAAAAGAATGGTGAAAGCCTCTTGCTCTTGCGGAACAAACTTGAGCCCAATAAATATGGCAACCATTAATCCAGGGATGATAAAGTCACACCAATGGATCTTGCGTGTTTCGTTGGGTTTTGCAAGTAAACATACACCCAAAAAGACCAATGTGTATTCGATTACCGAAGGGAAAATAACCGGTCCAAGTAGTTGTACACTCAGGCCACCGGCGAGCATGCCAAGCCCAAACAATCCGAGTTTATAGGGTAGGAGTGTGATTTCTTGGATTTTTTCTACAAGATTAAGGTGCAGTGAAAGGCAGGCAAAAAATAAAAATGTAATAGAGATGATGTTTACAACGGCATGTTCAGAATGTAGATCAAAGATATAGCAGCCAAGGGTTGGAACGAGAAAAACGTAAAAGCCAATTTCAGGCCATTTTGCATCTTTCCACTTTTCTGAAGACACCAAAAAGGCTGCGCCAAAGCTGACCCAAAATAGAATAGAGGGAATAATTGTAAAAACCCCAAATGCTGAAAGCTCTGAAGATAGCTGTCCTGCTGTATGGGTTGTTAAAGCGGATGTAGCGAGAGGAACCAAAAACCAGAAATACGAAATAGATGAAAGTGGCTTTTCCTGGGGGCTTTGGGTGATGAGTGGTGATGTTGAATATTGATAAATATGAAACCACAATGCGCCTGAAAAGAGAATGTGTCCAGCTATAGCTATTTGCCAAATTCGCTTGAATACTGTCATGCCAATATATGGCTCAACAACCATAAAGAGCAAATACCCCAAGCTTAGCCCTAGTGCTGCAAGGCCAATGATTTTCACCTGGCAATTTTGAGTGGTCAGGGGTGTCGGTTCACATATGTGGCTGAAAGCTGAGAGTAATAATCCCGTGAGCATCAAACCGTAACTCGCAAAAAGGGAGCAAAATGTATAGCCAAATTGTGAGCTTGAAAGATCTGAGGGGGAGCTAATTGAAAAAAAGGTCAAACCAAATCCAACAAGGAGTAGGGAGAAATAGACCGCTGATCGCGCCATAAATGATGGCAATTTTCTTTGTATAATAAGAGCCAAGCAGGATAAAGCAAGGCTTGCATAAAATACACAGTAAGCGGCTGATTGAATGATGGGGGTATTCCCAACAAGAGGGATAATGACCCTGGTTAGATTGGGGCATATAAATGCAGCCAACGCCGTTGAAATCAATATATGAAGAACAAGAATTGGGTTATTTAACATGCTTGCTTCCCTGAAGTTGTTTTTTATAAAAATAAACTATTGACTTAGCTATGAAAAGCTAAGTTTTTAGTAAAATTTGATTAAAACAAGTAGCAAGCTTCATTAAAGTGCTTTAGTCAGGGTGTTTCATGAATTTCAACGTGCTTTTAACTTTAAGATTAGGGCAGCTTAGCTAATTCATATGCAAATGAAAAGCCCCCTTGTGAGGAGGCTTTTGTTTGAGTGAGTTATTGTTTATTTTGTTCGCATTATTTTACTTTGAAGCAGGCTTTTTTGCGTGGAAGATGTTGAAGGCGCTGCTAATCACTCCACCCAAGAGGCCTGTGAAGCCTGCTTGAGCGCGTGGGTCACTTGCAACTTCAGCTGCCATTGTGGCTGTTTGGTTTGCTACACTTGAGAGCGTGCTGCTTGCTACGGTTGCACTAGTGCGTGCTGCTGCATCAGCTACAGCGTATTGTGCTCCTATGAAGTTGCTAGCTGTTGTTGCTGCGCCAACCACGGCATCTTTTGCTGCGATCATTGCTGTGTCAAAAGCTGTGAACCCGGCCTCAACATTGCCTGGGATGCTTTTTACGAAGCTGGAAACCGTACCAAAGGCTGATGTTGCTTGAGCTTGTGCTGTTGTTACGTATGACATGTAAGGCTGAACCAGCGCTGAAGCGTGTGAAGCTAACAGTGTCGCTTTCGTCGAAATTTCTGTACCTGCTGCGCTGATGCTACCCATTACAGTGGTACATACAGCTGGTGCAAATGTTGGATCGAGGTGGCAAACGTAGGCGGTTGAGATGGTTGCGACAGCAAGGGCTGCGGTTATCTTTGGATGATTGTATGCCAATTGTACAGCGTTAACTGGTAGTTTGGCTGCGCCGATTGCTACAGAGGTTGCGCCGCTAACCAAGGTGCCAATACCACTAAAGATGTCACCGAAACCTGAAGCCTGAGCTTGGCTTGAGAGAATGGAAGCTGAAATAACTGTTGTGAGAATGAGTGTGCGAATTTTCATGAGTAATCTCCTAATGTTTGGTTGAGTTTCAAGGTTTGGATTTGGGGGATCGTCTGCCTTTGATAGTGATGTAATGCGTTGTTTTGACGTTTCAAGAGGAGGGAGGAGTTTTTATTCCAGAAAGTTTCTTAACGGAAACATTTATCGAGTGAAGGTCTTGGTTGCAAGGTTGGTATAAAGTCACAGCCCTCCACGTTTTTCCACCTGCCATCCACTCGCTTCTTCCATGGTCCTCCATCTTCCGCTCGTCCTCCTCGCGCCTCTTCCAGGGTCTTCCTCGCGTATGCGGGGATCCATAAAAAAGGCCTGGCCTCCCGCTTTCGCGAGGGTGCTTCTATGAAGAGTGTCAAGCATAATTTGGGATGTTCTGCCATA
>MKSY01000034.1 GCA_001897475.1 Alphaproteobacteria bacterium 43-37 | reverse complement strand
CATTCTCGCTTAGTAGCGCAACTCTTCTCTCTTGCCAATACCCTCCCTCATCCATGCAACAAGGCCCTCAAAAGGTGGGGATTAAGCTGCGTCAAAGCTACAAGCGGGTTGCCCAAAAGGCTTCCATAAAAGTGGGCCGCTATCTTCATGCGAATCAGAAACGGCGGGCCAATCGGGAGCTAAAATTTATGCGTGTACGTTTAGGCAGGCTCATTAGAGATGTGGAGCGTAAGCTGGAAAAAACAGCAGAGACAGCTTGTGAGCATCTCAAGAAAACCATTCGGAAAGCCAGACAGATCTGGAAACAGAAACGCAAAGATCCGGATTATCTTTATTCATGGCATGCCCCTGAGGTAGAGTGCATTGGAAAAGGCAAAGCCCGTCATCCTTACGAATTTGGGGTTAAAGTCTCTATCGCCACGAACCTTAGAGCTTCTGGCCACAAGGGCAAGCATTTTGTGCTTCATGCGGCTGCTCTTCATGGCCGGCCCTATGATGGCCATACCCTTGAACAGGCTGTTGCTCATATCAAACAAATCATCGGCAAAGTGCCCGAACGCTTTGTTGCGGACGAGGGATATAAAGGTCACAAGCTGAATGAACCTAAAACACGTGTCTTTTTGTCCAGGCAAAAACGGGGGGTAACAGATGCCATCAAGCGGGATATTAAACGACGTTCTGTCATTGAACCCATTATTGGGCATGTCAAAAACGACCGTTTTTGAAACAGTTGACAAAAGCCCGTGGCCGTTATAATATAAATTATAATATGAAAGGGACAAAAATGATTTCTCTTAAAATTAGAGCCGTAGGATCTTCTGCAGGTGTTATTCTTCCACGGGACTTATTAAACCGTCTCCATCTGCAAGAAGGAGATGAGCTTTTTCTTGTGGAAACGCCTAATGGCTATGAACTTACGCCTTATAATGCAGAATTTGCTGAGCAAATGAAAGCTGCAGAAAAGGGAATGCGTCGGTATCGCAATACTTTACGTGAATTGGCCCAGTGAAAGAACCTTTCTGGCTTCAGTCTTCTCTCATCTTGCTTGTTCAGAAGATGCTGATCAAAGAACATGGAGGGTTAGGCGGATTAAGAGACGAGGCTGCTTTAAGCTCTGCTCTCTCACGGCCCATCAATCTTTATCACTATGATAAACCTGATTTATACGACCTTGCTGCCTCATATGCTTACTCTCTTGCAAAAAATCATCCTTTTCTCGATGGAAACAAGCGTATTGCATTCATGGCCATGTACATTTTCTTAGAGCGTAATGGAAAAGCCTTTACCCTCCCTGAATCCGTAGCAGCCCTTCTTATGAAACAATTGGCTGCTGGAGAAATGGATGAAAAAGATTTAGCCGAGTATTTAAGACAAGCTGATTCTCACAAAAACTTTCAATAGCACTCTAAGTCTATATCTTTATTTTGATAACTTCTTTGAGGATTTCCATCTCCTCAGTCTTCTGGCCTAAAATCCGCTCAAGCCGCTTTACACGCTCTAAAAGCAGTTTATGCTCGCTCCTACTAATACCTCTTCTTAATATCGAGACTACACACTTAAAAAACAAAAATCGGCTGATATTATGCTGATGAAATACATTGTCGACTGTTCTGTAAGCAATCCGGATATATACAGCTAAACCTAACGGGGCACCATTAAACTTGGCTGTTTGCATACTTATTTTTTTCGAAAAATTTCGGGGTAATTAAAATCACCCCCAATAACTAAAAGGGAACAGTACAATAAGTTGTGTTTTACGAACATCTTCTCTTTCGTCTTCAGCTAATGCTTCAATCCCTAATTTTTTTGATATAATCCTTCCTCCTTCTAACAAAAGCTCAGAGTCCAAGGACCGCAAAAAACCAATTAACTCTACGAATCTCATTGAAAATAAATCACGACCATTAAAATAAATTGGCTTTACCGGGAAAATAGCAATTCCTTCAACGTTATTTCCAGTCGCCCTATCATAATCAATGGTAAAAAAACCGTAATGATCCCGGGCAGGAGCTAAAAGCGTCTCATGCTCAATTCTAGGTGGGGTATGTAAGCGTGGCTCACCTAACACACCTCTTATTTCGGCAACTGTTTGACCAAATCTAAGGTGCTGAGTGATTGTAGGGGTCACAATATTAACGCCGATATTTAACTCAACATCATAACGAGTGGAGGGTAATCGTTCCCCTTCAGCAGTAGCAGTTCCGTGTGCCCCCCCCCCTCCACCGCCGCCAGATCCGCCTCCGGCACCACCGCTGCCGCTGCCAGAATTACCCTTCTTCTTACCCGAACCTCCTCCTCCACTGCCGCCAGATCCGCCGGCGGCGCCTCCAGAAGCACTTCCACCGTCAGATCCGCCACCCCCTGCACCATCAGCGGTCTTCCTGCTGCCCTTCTTGGTGCTTCCTTTTCCTGATGCTGATGCAATTAATTTTGTCCAATCAATTAAATATTCGCTTAAAGCGTTCATGAATGAGCTCATTAGATTGGTAGTAATTTTATGTATACTACTTAAGTTAAAGTTATTTGTATCTTCCTCTTGAAAATGAAGGCCTAATTGGTTGCTTTTTGACTTTAAAATTTCATTATCAAGCATTATTCTCTCCATAAGCAACTCTTCGATGATTACTTCATTTTCTGTGGATACAATTCCTTCTGGATTTACTCGGCTAAAAAAAGAATGCGTATTACGGCCGGTGCTTTCAAAGAAAGCATCGTCTATTGAACCTGCAGTTGTGTTTCTTAAACATGCTATTAAAAAAATCATGAGTAAAATAAAGAAGCTTTTTGTATGCATATCACTAACCCTATTATCTACTAAATTTACCATAATGCGAGAGGTACCCTTTTTCAGCCTCTGTCCAAACGACCATCAGCACCTCTAACCCAACCTCCTCCACCGCCACCAGCACCTCCAGCAGCACCTCCAGCTCCTCCAACTGCAGCACCTGGAAAAAAGACAGCTCTCACAGCCACTGCTTCCGCCGGATTTGTGGTTCCCAGCTCAGTTATAAGGTCCCAGATTATTCCTCCAGCTGCTGCTAACATCAAATTCGGCATTCCTATATATCCAGGATATACACCTATAGCAGCAGCACTTGCTGCAATAAGCCCATCAAGTCCCCGTGCAAATGCACCAGCTAAGCCAGTTAATTCTCTGTGCCAAAGGGCTGGATTTACGGCGGCAGTAACAACTGGCGCTCCGCCGAGACCGTTACGCAATATACCTAATTCTATGGCTCTTTCGGCAGCGCCACCAGCTCCCCAATTCAGAGTAAGATAATGAATTGCACGTGGGATGGCAATAGCTACACCTCTACTCGCTGCAGCAGGAGTAGCAAGCGTAGCAGCTGATATGATATGATGAGATTCCAAGCCCTGACCGTAGTCGCCCAACCCAAAGTCAAAATATCCAGGAGCTCCAGCTGCTAGAGTTCCTCGAGGAAACTCTATGTCTCCATGCCTTGCTATCAACCATGGTGCACAACGTATGTTATGAACAAGTATGTTTTCATACGTAACATGATAATTTTGATAGGGGGTTACACCAAAGTTAAAGACATGGAAGCCACCTCGTATTATGTTTGTATTAGGGCGTGCTACGCAATATCACATAAATTGGTAGATTTATTTATCCCTAAGATTGATTTGTTTTTTAAAGTTTTCTTTTATCTCTCCAATTGTGGCGAACGAACTTGTTAATGCCACTTTGCGATAAGTTTTGCGCGGCTCTACCGGTTGGGGCTAACCCAATGACCAGGTAGCCTGAAAGCTTCCCAAGCTTCTCGTGCTGCCTCTAAAACCGTTGTTTTTCCAGCACCAGCATAACCAATGATGCATGACAACTGCCCAGGGTGTGTTATGTGAGTTAAGGCTTTAACTTGATCAACGCTTAAGCCACCCCATTCCTTAAGCCTTAAACATTAAGGACGATCCAAAACGTGACTATGTGCAAGTGCGAGAAAAAATAAGGAGCAATTAAGTTTTTCCACCTTATGGCATATCTTGAGTCATATCGTGGTTTAAGCGAGATTTGACAATTTCTGCTGTACGTGATAAGGTACAATGTGTTTAAAAAGAGGAGTTGGCTATGGATGCTGTTACCTTTAGCGAATTACGCCAAAATTTAAAAAGTGTGATGGATCAGGCTGCAAATAGGCACGAACCTGTTGTGGTCAAACGTCAAAATGGTGAAAACATGGTGCTCATGTCTCTTCAAGATTATCAGGCTATTGAAGAGACGGGTTATCTGCTCAGGTCTCCAGCCAATGCCATGAGGCTTTTTCAATCACTCGAACAATCCTTACAAGGAAACGTGTCTGATAAGCCGAAAGAATTGTTTAAGGAATGAATATCCTTTTTACTCCAATTGCCTGGGAAGATTATACATACTGGCAAACCCAGGATAAAAAAACACTTAGGCAAATTAATAAGCTTATTGATGATATATGCCGTCATCCAACATCTGGAATTGGTAAACCTGAACCCTTGAAATGGGACTTATCTGGATGCTGGTCACGGCGTATAGATCAGGTGCACAGGCTTGTTTACCGTGTAACAGCAGACTCAGTTCATATTTTATCGTGCAGATACCATTACCAAATATGACAGGTGTTTGTTTTCAAAGTGCATTTTATATTGTCAAACAGGTTGATCTTGATCAAGGCTTTTGACAGGCTGGATGCCTACTTAAAAGACATTATGCCTATTTTTTAATGAGATCGTTTGCGAGTCTAGGGGCTATTCTGCCGAAGAATTACATACCTTGATCGATAACAGGCTTAAGTTACCCACAAAAAATGTGGATAACTTATGGAAATATGGGGTATTTCAATTTTTTCTGTGGCAGGTTTACTGAATGTTTATCCCTTTCGTTTATTATGCGGGCACAATTTGATAAACTTCCGTCAACTTTCGTTTTCAAGTTAATTTCCCTCCCTTTGGTGACCTTAACTGTGATATAATGGCAAGCAAGGAAACGAGGATGGGTTGCAAAGAAGATGAGCATCAAACTGACGCCGAGAGTGGATGTTGCTTTTAAAAAGCTGTTTGGGGTGGAAGAGAATAAAGATCTTCTGATCTCCCTCATTAACTCAATTGTTTCTCAGGAAGATCAAGTGGCCGATGTGACTTTACTCAATCCATACAACCCTCAAAACTTTGCCAAAGAGAAGCTCTCCATCTTGGATGTCAAAGCCAAAGGGATCACCGGCAAGCGTTACAACATTGAGATTCAGATTGCCCATGATAAAGATTACGACAAGCGAGCTCTCTATTATTGGGCCAAGCTTTACACAGAGCAATTGGAGCCAGCTGATCATTACCGAACCTTGAACAAAGCCATCGGCATTCATATTTTGAACTTCACATCTGTTCCCCAAAGTCAGAAATATCACAACATCTTTAAGGTTTTGGAGAAAGAAACCTATTTGCCTTATTTTGAGGATATGGAAATTCATACCATTGAGCTATCTAAGTTTGAAGAGCAGCTGGCCCATGTGGAGGCTCCCACGCCTTTGGATGGGCTTTTATCTATTGCTAAAACGGCGTTGGACAAGTGGGTAGCTTTTCTCACTCGGTTTCATCTATTGCAAGACTGTTCAGCCTCATTGGTGATGGATAAGGATGTGAAGAAGGCTTTGGATGTGTTGGAGAAGATGAACCTTTCGGATCAAGAAAGAGATTTTTATGAAAACCACCTCAAATGGTTGCGCGATCAAGAAGGAGCCCTGGAGACCAAATACCTCTTAGGAAAAGAAGAAGGGCGGGAAGAAGGCGAAGCCATTGGCCTCGAAAAGGGCCGAGAAGAAGGCAATCATTCTAAGGCCTTGGAAATTGCCAAAGCTATGCTTGTTAAGGGCATGGATCCTCAAATGGTATCTGAGCTCACAGGCTTGCCCCTTGAAGCTCTGCAAAGAAGGATCTTTCAACGTGTTTTGAGCAAGGTCTGAGTGTGAAGATGGCAACTTTTCTTTAAAATTGGAAACGGCTTTACCTTGTCGATGATAAAGCTTGCTCTCAATTTACATCACCAGGTTGCTGTGAGACCATCCTTGCTCGATAGCGTTTTTCATATAAAATTGCCGCTCATCTGGATCCTTGACTTTTTCCATTAAAGCAACGTGATGTGACCAAGGTAATTCTCCAGACACCGTCTGGAAAATTGCCTCATCCGGGTAGCACTCAGCAAAGCGGCGCATATTATGAAGGTTGGCAGGACTAAATCCTTTCATTCCGGGAAAGGAACTCATCAGATCCTGACTAAGCTTTGATATTACTTTTGAACCCCAACCAAATTTGATCTGGTTTTCAAGAATACTTTTTCCAATACCATGGTATAAATAGATGAGCTCCTTATTAATCGCACGAGCCGCCTTATAGCGGGATGCTGTTATCTGCTTTTTGAGTTCAATAAGAAGATTCGCATATTCCTTAGTTAAGTGCCCAGGCACATTTTTTTCCATTTCATATTCTTTCTACCGGTAACCCACTAAATCTTAACTCAGCGACAAGATATAAAAAAGCTATTCCGCTTTCGTCAAACACTCACCCAGCTGATCACGGGTATTTTGCGGTCTATGGGCAGAGCCCATTCGGTCACGTGCCTTTGATGTATAATCCCTTCCCTGCCCTGCGCTTGGAGCCATGCGAAAGCATCCGTGATGGAATTAAAATACTTTAATTCTTTCGTTTGCTCATCAGGGTTAACGACAACTCGAAACAATGCCTCTTTTTCCAAAGAGTTTTGTTGGTATACAATTTTTGTGCTCATCTCATTCCTCCTTTTCATTTTGAGTGCGATTGAGTTTGGCATAGCGGTAAAGGGTGGCCTTTGAGATACCAAACATTTTTTGAATTTCTTTGGGCGTCAGCATCGAGTCCCGCGCGAGCTTCTTGAGCAGCTCCTGATCATTTGGCTTTAAAGAAGGAGGCCTGCCCCCTTCCCTGCCCCGGGCACGCGCAGCATTAAGGCCCGCTTTGGTTCGCTCCCGAATCAAATTTCGTTCAAATTCTGCCAGCGCTCCAAAAATATGAAACACAAGCTTTCCGCCCGGAGAAGCTGTATCGATGCTTTCCGTCAGGCTTGTAAACGCGACTCCTCTTTCTTCCAGTGAAGCAATCAGCTGCACCAAGTCCTTGAGGGAGCGCGCCAGGCGATCAAACCGCCAAACGACCAATGTGTCCCCTGCCCTCACATAATCGAGGGCATCTTTCAAGCCAGGCCGATCCAATGTGGCCCCGCTCTGCCGATCCATAAATATCTTGCCACACCCAGCCGCCTTCAGGGCATCTTCTTGAAGGTCGAGGTTTTGATCGTGGGTTGATATACGTGCGTATCCTATTTTCATAAGACGGATTATGACACAGAAGTCTTAAAACTCAACAAATAATTTGATTATGAGACTTTGGTTGTGAGATAAGTTTTGATACCTAAAACTGAGACTTTAGATCAAAAAAATTTGTCTCAAGCAACTGGGCTCATAAACGGTCGTTTTTGAGAATATGTCTCCACTATTAAGTGTCTTCTCCTCTAAATTGGTCAATAGCTTGCCAGCTTAGAATTGTATACGCTGAACGTTGCTGGTTTTCCCTACCCCCATATATAAGGTAACCATTAGTCTGGCCAGAAAGTTTATTCCAATATTTTAAGCCTTCAAAGTAATCAGAGTTTATAGTTTGACCTGATTTAATTTCGATGGGAACGAATTGGCCATTTTCCTCAAGCAGACAATCAACTTCATGGCCTATCTTGTCACGCCAGAAATATAGGTTTGGTTTTCTTCCCATGTTATATGCTTTTTTCATCATTTCTAGAATGATAAGGTTTTCAAAGAGTGCGCCTCTTAAGTAATGCGTTTGAAGCTGTTTAGGGTCATGAATATCCAAAAGACTACAGGCCAATCCAGGGTCACAGAAGTATAATTTGGGTGTTTTGACGAGCCTTTTGTTAAAATTTAGATGATGAGGCTTAATCAGGAAGATAATGTAGCTTGCTTCAAGAAGGGATAGCCATTGCCTGGCGGTTACATGGGAAATTCCACAATCTTGTGCCAGAGATGAAAGGTTTAAAAGTTGCCCTGTCCTTCCTGCGCAAAGTTTCAGGAATTTTTGAAAGAGGCTTAAATCACTTATATTTTTGATTTGTCGAACGTCTTTTTCTATATAAGTGGCAATGTAGTTGGGATACCAATCCGTAGGCTGAATATGATGCTCTAAGACGCGAGGGTAAAATCCTTGGAAGATCATTGCATGAGAATCATCTTTATAATTTTTATGGTTTTTAAGCTCTTTAAGGCTAAGAGGAAGGAGCGTTGTCAAGGCGATCCTACCGGCGAGGGATTGAGAAACTTTTTCATGAAGCAAAAAATTTTGTGAACCCGTTAAAACATAAAGTCCTGACTTGTTTTTTTGATCACAAATGGTTTGGATATAAGAAAATAGCTCAGGCACATGTTGCGCTTCATCGATAATCGCGCCCTCAGGATACATGTTTAGGAAGGCGTGAGGATCTGATCTGGCAAAATCCCTTGTATCTAAATTTTCTAAATTACAATAAGGGAGGAAAGGGAATGTTTGCTTAACGAGAGTTGTTTTTCCCGACTGACGCGGCCCCATAACCCCCAAGACTGGAAATTGGCCAAAAAGCTCTAACAATTTTTGTGATAGATCTCGGTAAATCATAGTCATTGCCTCTTCTGGACATATTATAACTTGTAGTTTCAATTTGTCCATAAAGTTATTTCGTCACAAACGGTCGTTACATAGGCGCTTTACTTGGCCTATACCCAAAAATCACCGCCCCAGAGTGTATCAAGAAAATTTTGAACTGGCCAAATGGTTACTTCTTGCCCGTTGAAGGACATCACACGTTTTTTTGACTCCAGGCAGACAACGTTTAGTTTTACGGCGTGCTGCTCACCAAAAAGCAGCAGTCCTTTTAAATCTCTTTTTTCAATAGCCGGCACAATTTTGACTTCAATAGCTTGATCGGCAACAATAAAATCAACCTCATATCCCTCTTTGGTCCTCCAAAAATGAAGGGCCTCTCGTTTATCATTAAGCTGTTTGTAGGCCATAAGCTCTAAAAAAATATAATGTTCGAAGGATTTTCCCGCTTCACTTCCTCGAAACTCTTTAAACTCGTACCGTTTTAGGTAGTTGGCAACGCCTGTATCAAATAAGTAAAATTTGGGCGTTTCTTGGATTGTTTGACGGTTGATCCGCGAGCGATAAGGAGTGAGAAAATAGCCTAAATACATATCTTCTAAAATTTCAAAATACGTTCGAACTGTTTTGCTATCGATGCCGCAATCTCTAGCAATATTTGAATAGTTAATAAGCTCACCATGACAAAACCCTAGTGCTTCTAGGAATTTAGCAAAATGATCTCGTTTTCTTAAGTTGGCCTCAAACTGGACTTCTGTCAGGAGATAGTCAAATAAATAGGCAGCAAGACTCTTTTGAGGGTTATCCTTCACATAGTGGCTGGGAAGCAAACCATGATTAAAAATTCTCACCCATTCAAGTGTTTTCAGTTCTGGATAACAAAGAGGAAGAAAATGATAGCGCCATGCCCGTCCCCCAAGCAAATTAGCTCCGGTCGATTTAAGGCGCCTTGCGCTCGAACCACACAAAATAAATTGCAGGTTTTTCTGCGATTCGATCAGGCTGTGAACCTCGTCAAGAATAAGGGGTACCTTTTGCACTTCATCCAAAACGATAAGAGAGGGGTTATCTTGTGCAAGGATCTCTTCTCTTAAACGGGAAGGGTTCTTTAGGTAAGATTGATAAACATCCGCTTGAAGAAGATCGACATAAGTTGCATTAGGAAAACAACTCTTTAAATAAGTCGACTTTCCTGTTTGTCGTGCGCCCCACAAAAAGCAAGATTGGCCAGGCGGCAAAGTGAATTCAAGAAATCGTTTTATATACATTATTGCGAACAAACCCCATAAATATCGGATATATTAGGAATATACATCCGAGCAGCATTTATGACAACATATTTAGGCAATGGCTCAAAAACCAACCTTTCCAAGAATCTGAATAGACAATACTGTCTGGAACAATTTTATGTGCAATAATTGGCATCAATGTTTGAGCAGATGCATCAGGAATAATTTTTGTATAAACACGTCCGCCTCGTTTTAAAAGACCGAAAACAGGTGTATGTGCTGAAGCGTTTGATTTCCAGATTGCCAAGTAGGCGCTCTACCTCGCGGTCGGACAGTTTGCTGCCTTCACGGGTGGAGGAACCGATGCTTTCAATCGTCGCAACATGACGCAACGCTTTCAGGCGCTCAGGCGCAAGGGTGCCAAGAGCGCGCCATGCGCCTTTTAACTCATCAACTTCAGCAATCAGCGTAAACAGCTCCGGAGTGATCTGAATGGTGTCGGTTGTTAACATATCCTCAGTCCTTGCCACCCTTATTTATACCCATATTCGGCCATAATGTTTCTTTGCATCCGTGGCCCCGTGGGGGCCTTTTGGTATTTTAACCTGGTGGAGACACGTCAAGCATTCTCGTATCACCCTCGACCTCCTGGTTGGTTCTGGTCTTGCGGCCGGTGCTGTTTTTCAGGTAGTCCACGGCGCGCGATGCCTGTGACGCGGCAGAGAAGATGAATTTCTTGTCGTTTTTTAAGGCCTGAATCCAGCTTTGCAGATAGGCAGCATGGTCGGCGCGCGGTTCGCTGGAAAGTCCAAACTCGGCGCAAAGGAAGGCTGCTCCAAGCTCTTCTTTCGCATAATCCTGAAGGCTGTTGCGGCGGCTATGTTGGGTGCGATCAAGGCGGGTTGCATGGCCTGTCCAGTGAGCCAGCTCGTGCGATAAGGTGCTATAATAATCTTCGGCGGTTTTGAAGTCGGCAAAGGCCGGCATTTCGATCTTGTCGGACAAGGGAAATAGGCAGGCTGATGCCCTTTGGTCTCGATCTGCGCGCCGGTCGCCGTGAAGAATTCATCGGCGGCGGCGTTGCGCTCGTCGGGGTTGCTGAATTCCTGCACGGTTCCGGCTTGGTAAAAACAGTCGGGCAATCCCTCAATCTGTGCCACGTTAAAAACAGTATAACTTTTTAGGTAGTGGATCGCGCGGGCATCTTCATCGCCCTGGCCGGCGTCCTCGGATTTCAGCAGGGTGCCAGCATAAACAACAGTTGTTCCCTTCTCACCCTTGCGCACGGCTGCACCAAGCTCAAGGGCTTGGTTAAATGTCATCCAAGTGGGAGCACTGTACCCCTTGGTCATTGAAGTTGCCCAAAGCATCAGAATGTTAATGCCGCTGTAGCTCTCACCAGTCCAACGCAGGGGCAAGCCGGCGCTTCTATTCCACGAACGATTCCACGGCAAAAGGCCGCTTTCCATGTCGGATAAAATCTTATTCGTGACGGTAGTATAAATGTCGGTCTTTGATTCACTCATTTTCCAGTTTCCTTTTCAAGGTTTAATTCGGTTCGCATTAACCCTTGACTAGGCGTGCGCCAATGAGCGGGGGGTCGGTTGTCAAGAACGACCGAAATGTGAGGGATATCACCCGATCTGCACAAGCGAAGCGCGGAAGATTGGGGACGCAGGTTTCGGCCCGCTTGCGTCCAGTTCTTGACAGACTGGGGGCTGCCAGCCCCATTTTTGTTATGGTGTTTGTTATCTTGCGTGTTTGCACGCAAACAATATTGCGTTAATGATCGTTACCTTCAGCCAAAACGCATCGTGGATTGGAGCGCTTGCGCCTTGAGCCTAAATACAGATATAGTTATAAAAATAGGCAATATTATTGCGATGAATGATCATTTTTAGAGTCATTGGCAGGTTGAAATGGCCTTTCTTTTCCATCTTTATTACAAATAGCGTTCTGTTTCCCAGAAGTGTATGTGTGTTTGCGTGTTTTTTCGCAAACTCACATACACATCTCTATTACAATAAAGCGCATACTTAACTTGCTATGGGATGTGTTTGTGATTATAACCACAAACACACAAACACGCATAGGTGCAAACATGAAAACAATCGCAATTATAAGTCAAAAAGGCGGAGCCGGAAAAACAACTATATCAACCCACTTAGCAGTTGCCGCCGAATTAAGAGGTTTGCACACAGCTCTTTTTGACTTGGACCCCCAAGCAAGCGCGTCAGGGTGGTCGGATAAACGCTTAGCCAAGACACCCGTTGTCGTTTCAACACAAGCCGCAAGGCTACCTATTTTACTCAAACAAGCAGAACAGCAGGAAGCCGACCTCATTATTATTGATAGCGCTCCTAATGCGGATTCAGCTTCTTTAGAGGCGGCAAGAAGCTCTGATATGATTCTGATCCCGTGCCGCCCAGCTGCTTTTGACTTACAGGCTATAAGTACTACGCTTTCCCTTGCAGCCTTAGCGAATAAGCCAGCTTTTGTTTTATTAAACGCCGTACCTACACAAGGACGTGTGGGGCACGAAGCCCGTCAAGCGCTTATTTCTGGAGGTGTATCAGTAGCCGAGCCAATAATACATCATCTGGTGGCTTTCTCTCATAGCGTCAATGACGGTCGAACTGCCCAAGAGTTTGACCCAAAAGGGAAAGCCGCAGGTGAGATAAATGCGTTATTGGAGTGGCTAGTCAACATGCTAGAAATTAAGATACGAAAACGCGCAAACACGCAAACACGCAAACGTACTATGGAGGGTTGACCATGAGCAAAATGAAACGCACCCCTCTTACTTTTAACGTAGAAAAAATCTCACCCGCTACAAAAACTCAATTGGAAGACATATCAAAACAAGCAAACACGCAAACAGACAAACAAGTAAACGTGCAAACAAACAAGGGACGCGCTGGCCGTCAATTTATAGCCGCTCATGTTCCACCAGAGGCAGCCAAACAGTTTAGAATGCTTGCTATACAGACTGATAGGACTACTCAAGACTTATTGGTTGAAGCAATCAATGACTTTTTCACTAAGAATGGATTGAGTCGGCTTGCATAGGAGTTCAAACTTCCTTCATTTGGTAATTAACAGCATAACCTGGTGATCGAAGCACGGACGTAAAAGTGATCGTAAAGTTGAATCTAGAGTTTAAGGGTTTGGGTTCCTTTCATAGCGGGCTTTACAAAAGCTTATAAAGGCCTTGTCAGGGCTGTGCAACGTTGGACATCCGCTCTCAGCCCACCAGTTTTGCCATTCTCTTAATAAATAATAAACATCGTATCCAGGAGCAACAATCCTGGCATCATGAAAAGTCTCTTCATCAAGCTTTAATTGAGAACCTAGAGAATGGTTAGCTATAGAAGGCTTTGCAGCCGATCTATTAGTAAAGACAACATTGTCTGATGCGTCTATCTCAACTTCGTAATCCGGCAAATGTTTGCCGGTGGCCAGTTGTTTAATATCGTGACGGAAACTCTTAAGAGGAGATTTTGACCCACACTTTAATTTCAATCTCTCGACTGATATTTTCCAACTATCTTGGCTGCCGCAATGCTTCCTTGCGATTTCATACACACGCTTCTCAATCGGCTTGCGTAATCGAAAGTAATCCCTATGCAACGTTAAAACTTCTTTTGATTCAATAGACCTAAATACCCAATCTGAAAGTTTCACAGAGATTTCAAGGATACGACCCGTCTTTTCGGAGCGACGTATTTTAAAATTTTCTATTAGACCGAACCCTTCCAACGTCTCTTCATCACCAGTCTTTACATTGGTCCTAATTCTTGTGCCATCAAGCCGTTGTAAAGCATCACCTAGGGCTTCGTAATCTTTTCCACCAATAGATCTATTAATAAAAATAAGCAAATCTTTTGCGATAATTTTTACATAAGGTGAGGGTTTATTACCATCGTTCATTTTAGAAATAAGCTGACTAATGCAATAAATCAGAATATCTTTATCGTATATCGTCGCTAAACCCTTAACGCTTGGGACGACTTCAACCCACTTGTCACCGTTTTCATAGCGCCTCACAGCAGTTTCTGGCTTTTTGGAAAGAGAGAAAAAGGGATGTTCCATTGAGGCCATATCACTTTTTAAAACAGCATCAGCCACATCACATAAAAATAAATCATAATTTTGGTGCCGACATGGCAAAAGACTTTCATTTGTTAGCGTAGATATAGGTTTGTCATTCATTTTGCACCATCGGGGTATTAGAAACCTTTACCAAGTATCGGGATATCAGTAACTTTTGTCAAGCGTCAAGGTATCAAGAACCTTTTATTGGGGTATTAGAAACTTTTGCCAAGTTTCGGGGTATTAGAAACTTTTACTGAGTTTCGGGGTATCAGAAACCAAGTTTCGGGGTATCAGAAACCTTTTATCGGGGTATCAGAAACCGAGCGACTTATAAAACCCAATTAAATCAATCGATTCAAGAGAAATTTTAAGTGCTTAACACTTATATTAACACTTATATTAACACTTAAACTTAAATCTGTGGATATGTGGATAACCTCCCTTCGGGAGGACCACCTTATCTTTCCACATACCCTGGAAAAGTATGAGAAGAGGATAGGTCACATCACCGGATATGTGGAAAGCTAAAGTTTTATCACACATACCCACAGTGCCAACATCATCAAACCCGCGGACAAGCCGCGGGATATAGTTATATAAATATTAGGAAGTATATGTGGACAATCTCCCAAAGGGAGAACACTTCACTACCGCTCGTTTTGCCCACATAATAAATTTTAAAGCAATGCGCGCTTGCACGCAAACATTCAGAATGTTTTTCGACTTAGGAATGTGGAGAAAACCTATAAAATATGTACGAGTCGGGCGAGCAAAAACCTTATCAGGGCTATATTTTACCTTTATTTCTCATCTGAGGAGCCCTCAGCAAAATTGATTAAATTTATGAAGTTTCCCTTATCTGCTTCTTTAAGGACTGAAATGTATTTTTTTCGGGTAATGCTATCTGAAACAAGGGGTTCTCTGCCCCATAAAAACCGGGGTTCATTCAATGATTCTAAGAAAAGATCTGCCATTAAGCGAGAGAGCCCCCCATTACCATTTGGAAATGGATGAATGAAAACAAGGCGATGGTGTAATCTTACGGCAATTTCACGAATCGGCAAAGACTTGTTCTTAAGTTGAAAAGCAACATCGTCCGCAAGCTTTTGAAGCTCTATTGGAATTAAAGCCCACTCGATACCAACGTTTGTTTGATGTTTTCTAAATTGTCCCGCCCATTTCCAGGTTTTATCAAACATTTTTTTGTGAAGCTTTTGTATAAATGGCACGGTAAGTAACCCTTTATAAGGTTTGCGAAACGCCCATTGTTCAGCTTGCAATATATTAATATACTCCCATTCATCCAGTTCTTTTTGAAGCGATAGATGTTTTGGAATAAGATTAAAAATCTCATCATTAGTAAGGGGTGTCGCCCCTTCTGCATATGTAAACTTCATGAATCCGTATCCCAGATTTTTGAAGGAGAAGTTCTTAAAATAGAGTCATTTAAGACTTTAAGACTTAACTCATAAGCTTCCAAGGAAGGGGCCTGGCCTTCCAACTTCATAGAATGGTTAACGTTTAAAGCTTGTTCCTTAGAATACAACTGTGTTTGCTTAACAATAATGGACTGTATCTCATTTTGAGGAACAAACGCATAAACGAGTCTGCAATGCATGGCTTCTGCTGCTTTTTCCAAAGCTTGGAGTGTGATGCGACCATCAATCTCCATCTTCTCCATTTGATGGACTCTGCTTTTAGATAGACCGAGTCTTCTAGCCAGTTGCTCCGCTTTCATTTGAAGAGTGTTCCTCACATATTTAATCCAGCCCTTAGGTGGTACAATGATTTGACGAGAAATGGCAGCCGACTTATCCAGCTTTTGCCATAAAAGCTGCCAATGTTCATATGAGATTTTAGTTGGCATATATATCACCATTTATTCGCATGTTGTTTATATATTTATAAACTAAAAACTTAATATGTAAACATATATATAAACTTAAAACCGCTTTGTCAGCGAATGTTTAGCAAGACTTGGTCGGGCAGGCGGTTTGATTTTTACCATCATACCGAAAATACCTTTCATGCAATTGACGTATGCTTAGAGCACGGCTCTTAAGCCCTGCTTGGACATTGACAAATACACAATATAAGTTAGTTTAAAATTGTGATGAGTCTTGGTTATTGCTTAAAATAACCTCTAAAACTCAAGGCTAGCCCCATGTGGATGATTATGTTTAGCAGGAATACTTCACATTACAATGTCTTAGTTGAGGATAGCATTTAGATAAAACTTCCAAGTTAAATATACATGTCAGCTTCATAAAGTTGAGTTATTTGAAAAGGTTAATGAAATGTTTTACCCATCCTAAATATATTTCAGCCTGCTTTATAAGTGGGTATCAATGTGTTTACTTAGGTTTAGCTTAAAGCTGGACATATTTCTTCGTTAAAAACACTAAACTATTTTTTCGCTAATTTTTGGATAGCACGGCGAACAGCTCCCATTAAAAATTTAATTTGTTCATTTTCTTTAAGGCTCTTGTGGTGAATGAAGTAAGCTGCGCCTAGGTCGTGGCTTATTTCTGGTAAGATATTTCTTAAATTCACTCCAACCCGCGTAGCCATATTGGGTGAATACGGTGTAATCCCTCCGCCACGCTCACACATTTTAATAGCCAGTACTGAACTGTTAGTTTTGGTAATATTCACGGCGGGGATTTTTGTCAATCTTAAGTGCCAATTTGGATCATAATTTACTTTTCCCAAATCAAACGAGATAAATTTGTGCTTGCGCAAGTCTTCGACACAAGTAGGAGTGCCGTGTTTTTTAAGGTAATCTTCGCTTGCATATAACTTTCCTATAAACGTTCCAACTGGCTCAGAGGTAAAGTTGTCGTCATCCAATTCAACTGTCCATATGAGAACATCTGCACCACCAAGTTTAACATCAGGTGGGGTGGAGTCCACATTGATGGATAAATCAACTGTGGGGTATTTTTCCCTAAACTCCAAGAATGCTTCCGTTAACACAAACAACCCAAGAGGAATGGTGGTATAAACTGTGATTTTGTCTAAGATTCGCTTGCCCTTCATTTCACTGTTGGTTAGGGTCAATTGGGTAAAGATGTTGGTGAGGACAGGATACAAGATGCTGCCTTCATAAGTTAAAGTAAAACCTGTTGGTTCTCGGTTAAAAAGCTTCATTTTTAGGCTTGTCTCTAGCTCAAACAGGCGAACGCTAATGGCAGCTTCTGTGATGCCTAGGTTATAGGCGGCAAGGGTTCTTGTTCCAAAATAGGCGCAAGCATGGAAAGCTTGGAGCTGACCCATGCTGACTTTATTCAATTCACCTGCAAGATAATCTATCTTTTGAAATTTCTTCCGAACAATTTCCGATACGGTTTTGACCTTTTTTCTTTTAGTATTCTTTGCTTCATTCTTTGGTTTTCTACCCATTGTAGCGCCTCACAGTTAGTGCGTGTTTATCGTATAATATTAAAGAGTTTTTTGCGGATTTTTATGCTATATAAGGTGTAAATTTTATTTGTTAATGTGGTAAATTCTATTATTTAAAAAAACTTACGTCCAGTCTAAAAAACACATAATAATACCATTCAAAGCTTTACAAATGCTTAATTTGAATGCTATCACTATGCTCACATCAGGCACATAATCTGATCAATTTTATAAAATAAAATGTGTCTGTATACCACAGCCCCTTAGGGCAAAATGGACTTGGGCTATGGGAGTGCTGACAAGCACTTCCATAGAAGACAAGGAGCAGGGGAAAAATCTTGACTATTGTGAAATTCAAAGGCTCGCTAATCCTATCATGAAATCTGGGCTGCAGGATAAAAAAGCACGATAATCTGATGCTATTTTTATGTCGTTTACAATAATGAGTGAAAGATAGTATAGATTTTAAAAAGTAAAAATGGATTCTAGTAAACATGTTTTCTAGGCTAAAAGAAATTAAACATTACACGCTCATTGTTGTAGTGTTTAGCATTTTTACGGCCTCTACTTTTACGGTATCTATATGGCTTTATTATAAATCTTTTTACCAAGAGCATACGGTAAGACTCGGGATAGAGATTAATGAATCAAGCTACAAACTTAAAGAATTCCTTGATACAGCTAAGACAATCCTAAGTGAAGCAGAGGAAGTCGTTCGATCGAAAAATAACCTCCAAAACAAGGAAGAAGAAATATCTAAATATTTAGCACTCAAGAAGAATGCTTTGGCCTCGACACTGCAAATGAACACGGCAGGCTTAAGATGGAAAAATGTTCAAACCGGGATAGAGATCACGCGTTTCGGGAAATTAAGAAATCCACCTATTGACCATAGCTTAAGAAAAAACACACTAACCACTTATACGCAAGACCTACTCATTCATAAAACGGAAAAATCAGATAATTTTGACGGAATTGAGCTCATTATTGGCGCAAGCTTAGGGAAGAGCAAAGAAATTGTTGCGCTTCTCATAGCTCAAGAGGAGTTTAAAAATAAGGTTATGCCTATCAATGATGGAATTAAATTTGCTCTGATTA
Organism: Alphaproteobacteria bacterium 43-37; assembly: GCA_001897475.1. GTDB lineage: Bacteria > Pseudomonadota > Alphaproteobacteria > 43-37 > 43-37 > 43-37. The sequence continues at coordinate 8,497 of MKSY01000034.1, read as the reverse complement.
ATGATGTTTCTGACGAAGTCATTTTATCTAATGAATTGGATCTTCATTTACTGAGAAAAATAGTTAGCCTTGAACTAAGCCCTTCTAAAAGGGTTATGGAAGGATATATTAGCCAATTACGCTCTATAGGTTCCTATCCTTATAAATTAGTAATGTACGCATCTTCAGGTTTTCCATCAAACACTATTGTTTTTCAATTCTTTGTTTTGACACTATTGTTATGTTTATTGCTTTTTAGTTTTCTCTTTAGAAAAGCGACCCTGTACTTAAACAAGGAAACCAGTATTGAGGTAAAAGATCTTTCAGGCAAATTAAATAGTGCTAAGAGCCTCGGCTAGAAACCAGTTTATACAACTGAAAGACCGCTTTCTCCTACAAGCTCTTGGTCTTATACCATTCTTCAAGATTGCCACCTTAAATCTCATGTCAATTGCTAAAGAAATTGAGAAGCTCTTCATGTTGCAATTTATTAAAGTTGGAGCTCAGTTTAAGATTAATGGGGATGAAGCCGGACAAGCCTTGAAGGGAGATTCATTTCTTATTAGTCATTTGCTTGTATGTATTATATCTCATTCCTTCCTCACACTTGGATTAAATAAAAATATTTCTTTTGCATGGTCTTCGTCGAATTGGGGAGGAAAAAATGGTTTTAGAATTGAAATAGAGGACGACGGTTTTGGGATTGATCCAGAAAATGCTGAGCCTACCGATATAATTGAAGGAGATCCTTTCATTTTACCATGGGAAAAGATCGAATACCTGGCACGGCTTCTTCAAGGCAACGTAACTCAGAAAAGTACACCTGGAAAAGGAAGGCTTGTCACCCTGTTCCTTCCTCTGACCTTCATACCTGAAAAACAGCATGATATCTTGGGAAACTATGTTCAAAAAATTTTCTAACCACCGCGAATGGATCTTTATCATCTTCGTTATGTTAGTGGTTAGCAATGTGGCTTTCGCCTTACGTAATTCTCCTGAGCAATTTGTGTGGAATGTAAGAACCGCCGGAAACGAACATTTCATAGGCAGAAAACAATATATCACCCAAATAAAGCAATATTTGTCGAATGGTCCGGTTCCTCTGGCCATCTTAGGTATTCCTGGCATTGGTAAGACTCAGTTAGTCAAAAAATACATCGAGTGTTACGGTACAGAATACGATTGCATTTTATGGTTTGACGCTAAAGGCAACCTATCAGAACAATGGTTAAAAGCTATTGAAGAGCTTAATGCAATGCTTCCAAGTAAAGATAGATTTGAGAATAAAGGGATCGCTGCAAGGGTGGCCGTTTCGCAGCTTTTTTTATACCTGAAAGATAGTAAAAAAAAGTACCTGATAGTTTTTGATAATGCTCGATCTTTTGCGGACATTGAAATGTTTTTGCCCAACTTCCAGGAAAAGAAAAGTCATATCATTATAACAACTTCCAACTCAGTAGGGTGGCCAAAGAGCATTTTCCTTTCAAGCTTAAAACGCAATGAATCCATCATTCTGCTTACAAAAATCTTAGACCATTCTGCCGCTGAATTAGATGCTCTTGCAGAATTACTCAATGATTATCCTTTAGCTTTAATTCAAGCGGCCTACTATTTAAAATCCTTACCCACCCTTAAAATGAGTGAATACATAAAGCTATATAAGCATAAACACAGAGAAATATGGAAAAATGAGCGAAGGTTTATTGGAAACTATGGTGACAGTTTATCGGGTTGGGATAGAGATAAGGAATCATTTGATATAACTCTTAGCTTCTTCATAGAAGACCTATCCAAAAAAAGACCGCTGACTTTACAAATTCTTTCAGCACTTTCGATGCTTTATAATAGGGAGATACCATTTGATCTTTTGAAATATGTATTTTGTGTAAAAGCGGGAATCTCAGAACTTGAACTCAACGAAGCCATATCATCTTTATTGCAATATCGGATCCTTGAAGCTTCGGAAGGATCTAATGGTCCATTATTCCACATAAAGGAATTGTACCAACTTCTCTTCTTAGGTGACGAAGCTGAGGCGGCTAAAACTAGCTTGTTAACCTCACTAGCAGAATACTACAAAAAAGAACTAATGAAGGATAGGAACAATATTCTTCACTATATGGAGCGCAATCCATTTGCATATGTTCATGTTGAGCAATTAACAGAATGTGGAGAAAAGTTAAAATTTGAGCATGCAGTGCTCACTGAGCTAAGAATGTTTTTAGTGCATTACCTTATGGATGCTCAACGCTATAAGAGCATTTCACCTGGCACTATAGAAAGCATCAATTCATACATTCGGATGCATCCTAAGGCAGTAGATCCAAAAATTTTTGTACCATATCATATCAATAATGCATTTCTAACCTTTTCTTTTGAACTTGATAACCCTGAGGCAATGAAAAAAACGATTGAGAACATAACGAGCTTATTTGAGCTAATAAAGGAGCCAGAGTACTCCCAAGAAAGGTGCCTTATATACTTAGTTCTTAGCCAAATCTCCTTGCTGCAAGGAGACCCTAGCAGTGCATTTACTTATCTAACATTAGCTCAAAAAGATATTAACCAAGCCGAATCTTACCTTAGGGGGACTTTTGATTACTTTATGGCAGTAGCTCTTGCCGAAAATGGAGATAACACAAATGCTCTAAAATACGCAGAGTCTTCTTTAGAAAACATGAAAGACCATGCCAATCTGGCAGAGCAAATGCATTCTCGTATACTGTTTTACAAAATTTTTCTCTCACAGACCGACACCTTAAACTTAAGTGCATCATTAAAAGAGCAATATGAACTTTGCCATAAGCGTTTAAGTAAAGAAAATAAAAGCATTGTTGCTGATATGAGAACGCTATACGCTAGAAGTTTAGTATTCATTGGGCAAAATTCTACAGCAGAGAAGTTAACTCGCCAGTCACTCGAAGATTACCAGGATTTTTATGGAGGGGAACAAAAGCGCCCTCAACAGGCAGAAGCTTACCTTGTATTAGGAGAATCATTAGAAAGTTCTGGCAGGCATGTTGAGGCTCACGAGGCCTTTAATATGGCTAGAAGAATATACGAAAAAATTTCAATAACGACATGTTTTGCAAGCCTAAAAACAATCTATAAAAAGCTTGCAGACAATGCTCGATTGATGAGAGATGATTTTGTATTTGATAACTATATGACTCTCATTAAAAGCTGCTCTGAGCGAAATTTAGAAGAATAACCTGTAGAGCTCTTGCTCGATGAGCTCTTTGTGAAAAGAAGGCGCAGAAAATTCTTCTTGCATAAGTGCTTTTCTTTGACCCTGAAAATCAGAAATTTTTTTATAACCATAATAGTAACAGGGGGCTTGTCCAGGCATAATAAAGGTGTAGCGATCGATTTCTGTCGCAGCTGTAGCAGCAGATAAGCCGACGGTTTGTTGAAGAAATTCCATAGCCTGTCCCGGAGATATTTTTCTCATATAGAGCTGCGGCTCAATTATCATACGGCAACACCGCCAGATGAGAGTTTGTAGGGTAATGAACTGGGCCTCAATGGGTAGATACTCCAACAATGTCCATTCGCCATAGACAGCCCAACCTTCGGCTAATGCGGATGAGAAGAGAAAAGATTTCCTTATATCTGAAAACGTATGCTCTTGAAACCATTGGATGTGATAGGCATGCCCTGGCCACCCCTCATGCACGAGCAGACTCAGCGCTGCAGGTAAGCAATAATCTTCGTCTCCCACATCATCTAAGCGTGGGTCAGGTAGGACAAATTCAATTTCTTGAGGGTTCTTATTTAAAAGTTTTGGGACTCTAAGATCAGGGTAGGGGATAGTCAGGCTTTCGAGAGTGGAGCCTATGCGTACAACAAACCGAGAGTTTGATGGTAGGTGATAAAAATGAGTAGACTGTAGAATGCTATCAACTTCCTTGCGAGCCTTTTCATAAATGCGGCAAATTTCTTTTGGATCTTTGGAGGCAAGGTTACGAAAGTAACTAAAAACCGAAACAGGATCTTGATCCGATAAATTATATTTAGATGCAATGTTTGAGCTGAGTCTACGCCATCTTGTAAGCAACGGGTCAAAGTCTGATGCGGCTGTGTCAACAAGAATCTTAGGATCATCGCCAATCCCATGAGTGGCAAGTGCACTTATGTACCAGTCCAATGGGTTGAGCTGTGTATCCATGCGGGAAGAGGGAAGAATATGTTTTTCAATAAAATCCTGATAATCGGCTATTGCCTCTGTGAGTCTTTTAAAGACTTCTTCCCATCCTTGAAAGCCAGTTGCTATAAAATGTCGTTTAATATTCTCAAGATAATAGGGGCTGGTTTCTATATATTTTTTGACCTGACGGTGGTAGGGATATAGGGGGTTTTTATATTTTCCTATAAGGGACAGAACTCTTTGTTTGTGCATTTCAAAGAGATTTGGCTCATCGCAATTACCGATTAAATAACTTGCCAAGCGTGATCGTGCTGTTATCAGCTTATTCTCACCAAGAAGCGGGATGACGCTATCATGAATAAAGGCGGAGGGTTGAAAAAAAGGGATAATTTGATGGTCTTGAGTTGCTCTAATATGAGCTTCTTTACGCGATAGGAAGGATAAAAATGCGTTAAGATCGATAATAAGCTCTGGCTCTTCTGAAATTTCCTGGTGCTTTTTGATAATTTTCTTCCAACGATTTATAAGGCTCTTTTCGACTTCTTCTTGATCAACGTCTAAGTACAAAGTTCTGTTGTCAAACTGGCCTAGACCATATGAGGATAATTCTTCTGGGTAATAGGATCCATATTCTTTACAAAATTGCTCGAAGAGCAAGTTAGATGATGCAGGCCACAATTGAGAGGGTTGGGTTGACAAAATACGCACCTTTAGAGTTCATACATCAAATTTCTTAGATTGTTTCTTTCTTTTTGTGAATCAACCAATTTATAAATTCTAAATCAACCGCAGGTGGATTTTTTGTTATGGCATAAAGATAAGCCTCTTTAATTAATGAAAGGGCGTCCTCTAATGTTAGTGCAATTTGAGCTAAACTGGCTCGATCTTCCGTTGCGAGCACAATAGCTGTGTAGAGATCTTTGTCCCAAGGATGGGTGGTACGTTCCATTTTATCAGAGCTAACGGAAAGTTTGGAGATGATCTCTTCTAAAGGACACTCTAAAGTTCTGGCGATAGCATTAATCACTTGAGCGCTTGGATTTTTGGACTTTTCTTCTATAATATTGCGGACAGCATTAGGTTTAAGTTTAGCTTTTTTCTCAAGAGAATAGACTGTTAAGCCCTTCTCTTCGATCCGTTTTTGTAAAAATTTACCTAATTGGGAGCTCATCTGGCTGCCTGTATCCTTGTTGACTAGCGATTGTTATATGAAGATACCTATATAGCTTTCTTATAAATATAAGGGTTTTTTCTAAGAACATCAATGCATTTATACACATTAACCCAACCGTAAGAAGTAAAAAAATCAAATAACACATATGAAAAACGTACATTGATATAACTTAAGAATTCCTAAAATTGAATTTTAATGCAGGGCATTGGTTGGCATAAGCCAAAAATTTATGGAATTTTGTGTTGACAGCAATAGTATATAAGTATACTAATAATATACATAAATACAGCAAACGTGTTAAAGGTGTTTAATGGTAAACCTTAAAAGATTCTCATCAAAGCTAGGAAAAAATGAAGTTGTCTGCCCACATATTCCTTCTAATGCATGCAACAAATCTTTCTTAAATAGTGCCTCTTCTCTTACCCTCTTAGGGGTTGGGCTTGTAACCATCATTTGTTTGTTAGCTTCAGTGGATGCTTTGGCCATGACGGATGACAGCATGAAAAAAGGCCTAACAACTTTAGAAAACAGCCTGACCGGAAGCTGGATGAGGTTGGGGCTTATTGTGGGTGGCTTTATTGGTACCGTGACATCGTTCATCAAACAGAGCCCGATCGGCTTAGTTGCTTCGGCTGGAACAGGTCTTGGCGCTGTTTTCTTCACAGATTGGGTCAAAACCGCTTTTACAGCCACCATCGACCTTCTCTCGTAACGATGGAGAGCTGACCATGTCCTATGAGTTGAGACACAAACTCTTTAACAACCTGGATAATCCTACTCGATTTCTCTTTTGGACGCTGCCTGAAGCCTCTGTCCTCATTGTGCCGTTGTTTATAGGGATTGGAACCGGATTGGCCCTTATGGGTGTGCTTTTAAGCGGTTTTGGGTATTGGAGCATCAAAGAATGGAAACGCCGCGTGGGCAAGGTTACTATATCAGCGGTCATATATTGGTATTTTCCTCATAATAAGCGTGTGTTGAAGATAACACCCCCTTCTTATATCAGGGAGTACATTGGTTGAAACACGTTTACACACTCATAACATTGAAAAACCTCTTTAAGCAACGCAACAGCTTGTTAGCTGTAGTCGCCTGTTTGGCTATTGCAAACCTTGTGCTTGTGGTCGCTCTCGTTAAGTCTAATAAGACCATTGTGTTAGTCCCACCGTCTATTACCAAAGAATTGAGTTTTCGGGGTAGCAGCCCTTCAGAATCTTACTTGGAGGAGATGTCCTTATTTTTTATCTCATTGATTTTAGATAACAGTGAGGCAAGCTTCCCTTTTAAAAGCCATTTGATTTTACGCTATACCAGCCCAGAATATTACAACTTGCTCAAAAAAGAACTCTTAGATGCACAGGAGCGTTATAAGAATGAAGGTCTCACCACCCACTTTAGGCCCACTGAAATGAAAGTGGATGTGCCAAATCTTCTGGTGACCATTACGGGAGAAATGAATAGTTTTGTGGCAAGCATCAAGGTGACATCTGTCAAACAGACCTATTGCATAGGTTACACCTTTCAAAATGGCTTTCTGTCAATCGCTTCATTTAAAGCAGGAGAGCCATTATGAACAGCGCTACTCTCTTTTTGATAACAGGCCTTATTATGACGTGCAAAGCCTATGGAGCCCAACAATACTCATTGAGCCCCTTAGCAATTAACAATAATATTTTTTCGAATTTCCCTGCTGAATCCCATATATATTGGCTAGGATTTTCCTTTGGATTATCATTTGAACAGAAAAACCCAGTTTGTGCAGCAGCTTTTTTGAACGCTTCTAGAATTTTTTCGTTAGGTAGTCTTAATTCATAAAAATCTTCGTTGATGATTATAACCCTTGAAAAGGCGCAAAGACTTTGATTAGCAACCCAGAATTGAGTACACATAGAATGTAAAAACTCTTTTGGATAACTATCAAATGGAAGGGCAATTAGCAGATAGTCACCTATATTCTCAGAAGAATTTTTATTTTGACGGTCAATTTTCTCTTTGTTCTTTTTTTGAAAAGCCTTGTTAAGGGCTTCTGAAAGTGGCACATCCACTAAACATTGCACCTGCGGAATATTGTTACCAAACCTTCTATTGCCTTTCTTTCCTGCAGCATTTATCTTTTGTTTCAGGCCTGGAGCAAAACCCTCTCTTTCAAGCAATTCTTCTCTTAAAATGGCGTTAGGAGTTTTATTTTCCTTAGATGCTTGAGTTTTTAAAGCTTTCGAATCATCATTTTCTGTCAGTGCCCTCGTTATCTGAATTTTAACAACACTATTATCCGAAAACTTTAACTCACCATCATGATGTGAGTCTTCTTCCCCGCCTCTTTCGCCATCTGTCACAGAGCAAAACTTACTCTCTTCAATTTTTTCGCCTTTTTGGTATAAATGCCAAGCAATCCAGTAAAAAGGCGTGGCTTCCTCAAAAATAAATTTTTTATCAGATTTGAAAACCTTGCTTATGTTTGCATAGTCTCCTGTTAAAAAGCTCGGAGTATTAGAGAAGGTCTATAATTTTTAGCAGAAAAGGCTATGTTAAAACGCCAGAAGTTGGTAGGATTCTGGGTAGAATCTTGCAAATTTATGGAAGAAAAATGCGACCCAAACAGAGAAGCGACGAAGGACAACAGGACTTCTATCGCAGCCGATTAGATCAAATCATCAATATGTCTCATCCCTTGACGACGTTAGCCAAGCTTGTGGATTGGGATCGGCTGCATGATACCTTTTCTCCCTATTATGCTGAGGTAGGCCGGAAAGCGCTGCCCATTCGCTTGATGGTTGGGTTACATTTGCTCAAGCACATTTACGCGCTTTCAGACGAAGAGGTTTGTGCCCGATGGGAAGAGAATCCTTATCTCCAATACTTCTGCGGAGAGATTTTTTTCCAACATCGTTTTCCTCTTGAGCGCTCTAGCCTGACGCACTTTCGCAATCGGATTGATCCTTCAGCTCTGGATGCCGTGTTGCAAGAAAGTCTTGCCATTGCCTGTGGGCTAGGTGCCTTGAAGCTGAAAGACTTGAGGTGCGTTGCTGTGGATACAACGGTTCAAGAGAAGAATGTGGCTTATCCCACGGATCATGGTCTGTTGCGTAAAGCCATCATGAAGCTGGGGACAGCGGCTCAAAAGGGGCCTTGTTGCATGGTGTGCGATAGGGCAGATAGTTGAGAGAGGAAGAGAGTGCTTAAGCGGCATTAATAAG
>MKSY01000033.1 GCA_001897475.1 Alphaproteobacteria bacterium 43-37 | reverse complement strand
TCCTCTTCTCTAATCTTTATTAAAGGTAGCACTCACCTTTCCAATTTAGCGAAACTTATCGTACGTTATCCGCGAAAGCGGGGATCCACATCCGGGAAGACAAAGAAGAAGTCACTCTCCTCCACCACAGGTGGAAATTTTTCATTATACAGCAAAATGGGGAGCAAATACTCCCCATTTCGTCACCAATTAAAATTTTAGAAAAACTAAATTTTTAGCTCAACTTCACCTGAAGCCGCAGCCTTACGATCACGCGCACCGCGCGCCTCAACATCTCGATCAACAAATTCTATTACGGCCATTGGAGCCATATCACCATAACGGAAACCAGCACGGATAATACGCAGGTATCCACCTGCACGCGCCTTATAACGTGGACCTAAAACAGACATAAGCTTCTCAGCAATTTCTTGATCTTGCAACTTGCTGACCAGCTGACGGCGAGCGTGGAGCCCACCTTGCTTAGCCAATGTCACCATCTTCTCTACGATGGGTCTCAAGTCTTTCGCCTTGGGAAGCGTTGTGATGATTTGCTCATTGCGAATCAACGCCTGAGACAAATTCTTGAACAGAGCCTTACGATGGCTGGATGTTCGGTTGAGCTTACGCCCTGCAAGTGAGTGACGCATGGAAGTCTTCTCCTATTTCTTAAAATGGTTCTTCGAGCTTCTTGGCAAGCTCTTCAATATTCTCTGGCGGCCAATTGGTCACTGACATGCCTAATGTCAACCCCATGGTGCCAAGTGTTTCCTTAATCTCGTTCAATGACTTACGACCAAAGTTTGGCGTCCGAAGCATCTCAGCTTCAGTCTTTTGAACCAGATCACCAATATAGACAATGTTGTCATTTTTAAGGCAATTAGCAGAGCGAACAGAAAGTTCAAGCTCATCCACCTTGCGCAAAAGATGGCGATTAAATGGCAAGCCACTATCCTTTTCACTCTCAAGAACCTCTTTAGGCTCTTCAAAGTTAATGAATGGCTGCAATTGATCTTGTAGAATACGTGCGGCCATCGCAACAGCATCCTCAGGAGAAATGGCACCATTGGTTACCACATCCAAAATCAACTTATCATAGTTGGTAACTTGCCCAACGCGGGTATTTTCCACACGATACGCAACTTTAGTTACTGGGCTAAACAATGCATCAATTGGCATCATACCAATGGGCATATCATCACGACGATTATTTGCTGCGGAAACATAACCACGGCCTGTTTCAACAATCATCTCGATATTCAGCTTTGCATCCTGATCTAAATTGCAAATCAACAGTTCTGGATTTAAAACTTGTACGTCAGCTCCGCCATCGATTGAACTCGCATAAACAGGGCCTGGCTTTTCAGACTTCAAACGAATTTTGCGAGTTCCCTCACCACTATAGGATAAAGCCAAACGCTTAATATTCATGATGATATCTGTGATATCTTCCATCACCCCAGGAATAGATGAAAACTCATGAAGCACACCTTCAATTTGAACGGATACCACAGCTGCACCTTGCAAGGAGGACAGCAAGATTCGACGCAAGGCGTTACCCAATGTCAAACCAAAACCACGCTCCAGAGGCTCAGCAACAAGAGTGGCTGATTTCCGAACATCCATTTCCGACGATGCATTAAGCTTTCCTGGCTTAATTAATGTCTGCCAATTTTTTTGAATCACAGTGAACCCCAAACTCAAGAATGCTGAAATTAATAATTAAACACGACGGCGCTTTTTCGCGCGGGTCCCGTTATGCGGTATAGGTGTAACGTCACGAATGGATGTTACAACAAAGCCAATTGCTTGAAGTGACCTTAGAGCAGACTCTCTACCTGAGCCTGGACCTTGAACTTCAACGACCAATGTTTGAACGCCATGCTCTTTAGCTTTACGTCCAGCATCCTCAGCAGCTATTTGTGCAGCGTAAGGCGTCGATTTCCGCGATCCCTTAAAACCCATGGTGCCAGCCGATGACCAGGCAATTGTGTTGCCCTGTTCATCCGTGATGGTAATCATGGTGTTGTTAAAGTTTGAATTAACATGCGCAAAGGCATGTGTGATATTTTTTCTTTCGCGACGACGCAAACGGGCAGTTGGTTTCTGAGCCATTGATCAACCTATAAAAATGTTACTTTTTCTTACCAGCAATTGGTTTCGCCTTCCCCTTACGGGTACGGGCATTTGTGTGTGTCCTTTGTCCGTGTACTGGCAAACCTTTACGATGGCGAATGCCACGATAGCAGCCCAAGTCAACAAGACGCTTGATGTTCATTGCAATATCTCGACGCAAGTCACCTTCAACGCGATATTCGCTATCGATGGTCTCACGAATTTTGAGAACCTCATCATCAGTAAGCTCATTTACACGCCGCTCGCTTGGTATTGATACTTTTGAACAGATAAGACCGGCTTTAGCAGGTCCAATGCCAAAAATACTCTGGAGAGCAATAACAACTCTCTTCTTAGTCGGTATATTGACGCCAGCTATACGCGCCACGGTGCATCTCCTTTTTCAAAACTTAACAATACCTACACGATTCCCAAAACTTTTTCAATCTGATCTGTTACCTCATCAATATTAGACCTACCTTCCACTTTATAGAGAAGGCCTTTTTGATCATAGTAAGGCAACACAGTTTCTGTATCGCGACGAAAAATCTCTAAGCGTGACTTGATGGTTTCCACATCATCATCAGACCGCTTAGAAAAATCTGTTGAACCGCAAACATCACATACGCCGTCAACCTTAGTTGGTTTAAACTGTGTATGATATCCTGTCAAGCATTGGCTGCAAGTAAATCGTCCGCAAATACGTTCAATTAGCTCTGATTCGCCAACATCAATCAAAATAACCTTATCTATGCGTCGATCATGAGCACTCATAAGCTTATCTAAAGACTCAGCCTGACTAATATTCCGAGGGTAACCATCAAAAGCAATGCGACTTGCGGCCTGTTGAACTTGTTGTTCAATCATTTCTAAAATCAAATCATCAGAAACAAGCAAACCACGTTCCATTACAGATTTTACACGCTTGCCAATCTCTGTATTGCGAGAAACTTCGAGACGCAGCACATCACCCGTAGCTAAATGCACGAAGTGATGCTTCCTTTTAAGACGGCTGGCCTGGGTCCCTTTGCCGGCCCCTGGAGCTCCAAGCAAAATGATATTCATCGAGTCCGGCCTCTTAGTTGGCCCTTCTTGATCAAACCTTCATACTGATGGGCAATCAAATGAGAATGGACTTGTGCAACGGTATCCATAGTAACACTCACAACGATCAAAAGACTGGTGCCACCAAAATAAAATGGAACAGACATTTGGCTCATCATAATTTCAGGCAAGATACAAATAAACGATATATATGCTGCACCAATCACCGTTAACCGAGTAAGGACAAAGTCAAAATATTCTGAGGTGCTCTTTCCTGGACGAATACCTGGCACAAAACCACCATTCTTACGAAGGTTTTCAGCTGTTTCCTCAGGATTAAAGACTATGGCTGTGTAAAAAAAGCAGAAGAAAATAATCAAAGCCACATAAAAGAAGATAAATAAGGGCTTACCATGTGACATATGATCCGGGAGCGTGGAGAAGAAATTTTTAATAGTTCCCCAGAATGTCCCAGATGTATCAAGAACTCTTTGTGGCGATAAAAAGCTTGAGATAGTCACAGGCAACAACAGCAAAGAAGAAGCAAAGATTGGCGGAATCACACCAGACGCATTAAGCTTCAATGGCATATGGGAAACATCTCCGGAAACCAAACGCCCACCAGATATCTGCCGCTTTGGATATTGAACAGGAACACGCCGATGCGCACGCTCCATGAAAACAATGAACCCAATAACGGCAACAACTAAAATCATCAAAAAGAGAATCATCACCACAGATATTGCGCCTGAACGGCCAAGTTCAAGTGTACTCACCAATGCAAATGGCAGGTTAGCAACGATGCCAGCAAAGATAATCAACGAAACGCCATTACCAATACCGCGAGAGGTAATTTGTTCACCCAGCCAAAGGAGAAACAGCGTCCCACCAACCAAAGTAACAATTGTCGTTATGATAAAGAAAAACCCGGGTGTTAAAACGGCCGAATGCCCACCGGCACCTATCATCATAGGAAGCCCGACGGCGATTGCATATGCTTGAGCCGTCGCTAACAAGACGGTACCATACCGTGTGTATTGGTTAATTTTCTTGCGGCCTAACTCACCCTCTTTCTTAATTGCCTCCAAAGATGGGACAATAGATGACAACAGCTGCATAATAATGCTTGCTGAGATATACGGCATAATGTTTAGAGCAAAAATGGTCATGCGGCTTAAAGCACCACCTGAGAACATATCAAACATCCCCAAGATACCGCCTGAATTGCTACGCGCGATTTCTTGCATTATAGAAGGATCAATGCCAGGAAGAGGTATATAAGTTCCCAACCTAAAGACGATGAGTGCGCCCAAAGTAAACCAAAGGCGCTTTTTGAGATCTTCCGCTTTAGAAAAGGCGCTTAAATTAATGCTTGAGGCGAGTTGTTCGGCTGCTGAACTCATGGATTTTTGCCACCCTAATTTGTTACTTTAACACTTCCACCAGCTGATTGAACCGCAGAAACAGCTTTAGCTGATGCGGCATCAACTTCAAGCTGTGCAGCGAACTTAATGTCACCTTTTGCAAGCAATTTGATACGATGAGCACCCTTTTTGACAAGGCCAAGCTCACAGAGCATGACTTGGTCCAACATCTTTTTCTCATCCAAAAGGCCCGCTTCTTTGAGGCTTTGAAGTTGGCCTGTATTCACAACAGCGGTAACGATAGAGTTATGACTCTTGAAACCACGCTTAGGCAACCTTCTGTGAATAGGCATCTGACCACCTTCAAAAGCCCTAACAGCGATACCGCTTCTTGCCTTTTGACCTTTTTGGCCTTTGCCAGATGTTTTGCCCAATCCTGACCCTAAGCCACGACCAACTCTTTTGCGCGTAAAGCGGGAGCCTGGATTATCACGAATATCATTAAGCTTAAGTGCGGACATTTTTAGGCCTTTTCAATAATTCTTACCATGTGTTGTAATTTTGTGACCATCCCACGAATGGAGGGACTATCTTCAAGTTCACGACGACGATTCATCTTACCCAAACCTAAGCCGCGCAAAATAAGTCTCTGCTTCGCATTGCGACGGATGGGGCTTCCGTATTGTTCAACAATAAGTGTTTTCTTAGACATTTTGCTCACGCCCTTCCTGGTGATCACGGCGGCCAACAATTTCGCCAACTCTTTTGCCCCGCTTTGCTGCAATAACACGAGGAGAACTTAGCTTTTTCAAGGCATCAAAAGTTGCCTTAACCATGTTGTGTGGGTTGGATGAACCAATAGACTTACCAACAACATCATGAATGCCTAAAGCTTCAAAAATTGAGCGCATAGGACCACCAGCAATGATGCCCGTACCTGGAACAGCTGAACGGATTACGACAGACCCTGCACCAAATCCACCTTTAACATCGTGATGGAGAGTCCGCCCCTCTCGCAAGGGAATGCGTACCATACCTCTTTTAGCCTGGTCTGTAGCCTTACGAATAGCATCGGTAACCTCTCTGGCCTTACCAGAACCATAACCAACGCGACCCTTACCATCGCCAACAACAACCAATGCGGCAAACTTAAACTTCTTACCACCTTTAACAACTTTAGCAACTCGATTGATACTAACGAGCTTTTCTAAGTTTTCAACTTCCTCGCGAGGACTACGTTCATTTACCGCTTGTCGTGCCATGTTTCTACCTATTAAAATTCAAGACCAGCTTCGCGAGCTGCGTTTGCAAGTTCCATCACTCTGCCATGAAAGAGGTATCCACCTCGATCAAATACAACAGCCTTAATCCCTTTTTTCAAAGCTCTTTCAGCAATTAGCTTCCCCACGTGTACGGAAGCATCTTTGTTGCCACTATTTTTTACTTTGTTGCGCAAATCCTTATCTAAAGTTGAAGCTGCAACAAGGGTTTTCCCTTCTTGGTCATCAATAACCTGCGCGTAAATATGCGCATTTGACCTAAAAACAGACAACCGTGGCCGCTCAGGTAATGAGACTGACCGAATCTTACCCCTAACCCTAGATTTGCGACGATTAAATAGAAATAATTTTTCATCCATTGTTTTTACTTCTTCTTACCAACTTTACGCAGAACATATTCACCCGCACGGATCACACCCTTGCCTTTATATGGCTCAGGAGGTCTATAAGAACGAACTTCAGCTGCCATCTGACCAATTTTTTGCTTGTCAGCCCCTTGCAATTGAATGCTGGTTGGCTTTTCGCATTTAACAGAAATTCCTGCTGGAATCTTATAACGAACTTCGTGACTAAAACCAAGCTGCAAAACCAATTCACTTCCTTGAACAGCAGCACGATAACCGACGCCGACAATTTCCATATCAAGGGTAAACCCTTCGCTCACACCTTTGACAATGTTCGCCAAGTTACGTTGTGTGGTTCCCCACATCATCCTAGACTCTTTGCTCTTTGTTAACAAAGCAACCCTAAGCTCCTGCCCTTCATGCTTCAATTCCAAGTAAGATGGAATCGACAATGAGAGCTCGCCAAGTTTACCTTTAGCGGAAAACAACTTGTCCTGAATCGAAATATTAACACCCGAGGGTACCTGTATAACTGAGTTTCCTACGCGAGACATCTTACTTGACCCTTAATAAACATGACAGAGGACTTCACCACCAACGCCAAGCTCACGAGCTTTAGCATCAGAGATGACGCCTTTTGAGGTTGATAAAATGGCGATCCCCATACCATTGAAAACCCGAGGAAGGTTATCAACATCTTTGTAAATTCGGCGCCCAGGTTTTGAAACACGAGAAATACCTTGAATAACAGGCTGTTGCTCGTAATATTTCAGCTCAATAACGAGCTCCTTAATACCAGCACGAATTTCCTCAACTTTATAGCCTCGAATGTAACCTTCTTCAATCAAAACCTCAAGGAGGCGCGCACGAAGCTTAGAAGCTGGAGAGCGCACAACCGTTTTCTTAGCCATATGGGCGTTACGGATTCGCGTTAAAAGATCACCAATAGAATCTGAAAATGACATATAAACCTACCAGCTTGACTTCGTAACACCAGGAATCATTCCTTCAGAAGCTAAATTCCTGAACATGATCCTAGATAGTTTAAACTTTGCATAGTTACCACGTGCACGCCCTGTGAGCAAGCAACGTTTACGATAACGATTAGCGGCACTGTTACGTGGCAACTTTGCCAATTCCAATGTGGCTGTAAAACGTTCTTCGAAAGTCTTCTGCTTATCCATCACGATAGCTTTCAAAGCAACGCGCTTATTCCGATAGCGCTTGCCTAGCCTTTCGCGGCGATTATTGGTTTCAATTGAACTTAACTTCGACATTCTACAGTCCCTACTTATTAAACGGCATATTAAAAGCTTTGAGCAATGCCAAAGCCTGATCGTCTTGTGTTGCCGACGTCACAATGGTTATATCCATTCCTCGGATTTTGTCTACCTTATCATAGTCAATTTCCGGAAAAATAATTTGCTCTTTTACACCAAAGGTAAAATTACCACGCCCGTCAAAGCTTTTTGATGACAAACCTCTGAAATCTTTGATGCGTGGAAGCGCGATATTAACCAAGCGATCCAAAAACTCAAACATTTTTGCTTTTCTAAGCGTTACTTTAACGCCCAAATTCATCCCTTCACGCACCTTAAATCCGGCGATAGACTTCTTCGCCTTGGTAACGCATGGTTTTTGCCCGCTAATAGCCGCAAGCTCTTCAACAGCTTTTGTAATATATTTACTGTCCTGGACAGCTTCACCAACACCCATGTTCAATATGATCTTTTCAATCTTAGGAACAGCGTGCTTATTCGTGAGCTCAAGCGTACCTTGAAGCTCAGTCTGAATTTTGGTTTTATACAACTCTCTCAAACGTGACATTGGTTCATTCCTAGCGATCAATCAATTCACCGGACGCCTTGGCAAAACGCACCTTGCGACCGTCATCTAACATTTTATAACCAACTCGGGTTGGCTTACCTGAAACAGGGTCCAAATGCATAACATTTGACACATGCAATGGCGCCTCTTTGGAAATAACACCGCCAGGCTGACCAGGCTTTACCGCCTGATGGCGCTTAACCATATTAACACCAGCCACTAAAACACGGCGCTCAGAGCGAATAACTTTCAAGATTTCACCTGATTTGCCTTTATCTTTACCGGCAATCACAGTTACCTTATCGCCTTTTTTTATTTTCCATGATTCAGCCATCTTAAAGGACCTCCGGGGCCAACGAAATAATTTTCATAAAGTTTTTAGCACGCAACTCACGAGTAACAGGGCCAAAGATACGGGTACCGATAGGCTCATTCTGCTTGTTAATGATAACAGCAGCATTACGATCGAAACGGATGACTGAACCATCTGGACGACGAATATCAGATGACGTGCGAACGATAACCGCACGATGAACGTCACCCTTTTTCACACGCCCCTTAGGAATAGCGTCTTTGACGGACACGACAATGATATCACCGATACTGGCAACCTTCCTCTTGGAGCCACCCAAAACCTTAACACACTGGACCTCGCGAGCGCCAGAATTATCTGCTACATCTAACCTTGTTTGCATCTGTATCATTGCAGCGGCCCTCCGTTATTGAGTTTCGTCAACAAGCACTTCCCAGCGCTTGGACTTGGAAATAGGCCTGCATTCACGAATACGAACAACATCACCCGTCTTAAACTGATTGGCCTCATCATGAGCGGCATACTTTGAACTGCGCTTAATAAACTTACCATACAGCGGATGCTGAACTCGTTTCATGACTTTCACCGTAATGGTTTTGTCACACTTGTCACTCACAACTATACCTTGCAGAACACGACGGGGCATTTGAAACCTATTTCTTTTCTTTTTGTTTTAGGAACGTTAAAACACGAGCAATCTCGCGCCTAACCATACGAATGCGGGCAACATTTTCAAGCTGACCGGTAGCTTTTTGAAAAGCAAAGTTAAACCTTTCGCGACTCAAGTCAGATAATTTCTCTTTCAACTGGTCAACAGAAAGGGAAGCAAAATTTTCCTTCATGCTGCTACCTCCTTACCTAAGCGCACAATAAACTTTGTTTTGATTGGCAATTTAGCTGCGGCTAATTCACAGGCCTCACGAGCCAATAAAGCTGGCATTCCATCCAACTCAAACATCACACGACCTGGCTTAACGCGGCAAGCCCAATATTCAGGTGAACCTTTACCGCTACCCATACGAACTTCAGCAGGCTTTGTTGAAACAGGAACATCCGGGAAAATGCGAATCCAAACTTTACCAACACGGCGAAAATGGCGAGTCATAGCACGGCGAGCAGCTTCAATTTGCCTTGCTGTAATACGACCTGGTTCTAGAGCCTTTAGCCCAAAGCTGCCAAAGTCAAGCTTAGTGGCACCTTTCGCCTGACCGTGAATCCGGCCTTTGTGTGCTTTTCTAAATTTTGTACGCTTAGGAGCTAACATCATTACACCTTTTATGAACGAACTTTAAAGTTCTCTGAGGACTTACGGTCGTGAGCCTGAGGATCATGCCCCAAAATCTCGCCCTTGTAAATCCAAACCTTTACACCACATGTACCATACGTTGTTTTGGCTGTACCACGTGCAAAATCGATATCAGCTCGCAAGGTATGAAGCGGAACTTTACCCTCATGGGCCTTTTCAACACGGGCAATTTCAGCACCACCTAAGCGGCCGGAGCAGTGCACACGAATACCCAACGCCCCCATACGCATAGCAGACTGAACAGCTCGTTTCATTGCGCGCCTGAAAGATACGCGCTTTTCTAACATCTGCGCAATGCTTTCTGCAACCAACTTTGCCTCAATCTCAGGCTTCCTAACTTCAACGATATTTAAGGTAACCTCTGCGCCTGCAAGCTTAGACAGTTCACCCTTCAATTTATCAATGTCAGAACCCTTTTTACCAATAATGATACCCGGCCTGGATGAGTAAATTGTCAACCTTGGCTTCTTCGCAGGACGCTCAACAACAACATTCGCAATACCTGCCGCCTCAAGCTTTTCATAAACATATTTGCGAAGCTCAAAATCTTGATGGAGCATCTCAGCAAAATCTCTGCCTGCGTACCATCTTGAATTCCAAGTTCTGTTGATACCAATTCGCAAACCAACGGGGTTAATCTTCTGACCCATAACTACGCACCCTCTTTTTCGGTAACAACAAGACGCAACTTGCTGAACTCTTTCCAAATTTTACCAGAGCGGCTCCGCCCCCTTGCATGAAAGCGCTTCATTACGAACGCGCGACCTACGCAAGCTTCTGCAACACTCAACCTATCCACATCCAAATTATGGTTGTTTTCAGCATTTGCAATAGCAGACATTAATACTTTCCGCACTTCCTTTGCAACACGACGCTTGCTATTTGCAAGAACATCCAGCGCACGAGTCACATGCATACCACGGATTTGCTCAGCCACTAGGTTTAACTTACGCGTACTTGAACGAATAAGCGTACCTTGCGCTAAAGCAGATCGATCCTGATTTAAATCCTGCGCCATCTTAGGACCTCTTTGCTTTCTTATCAGCACCATGACCGTAGAACGTACGAGTCGCAGCAAACTCACCAAATTTATGGCCAACCATATCTTCAATCACCAAAACTGGGACGAATTTTTTGCCATTGTGAACCCCAAAGGTTAGGCCAACAAACTGAGGCAAAATAGTGGACCTACGAGACCAAGACTTGATCACTTCTCTTTTGCCAGATTCACGAGTAGCATTTGCCTTTTTAAGCAAATAACCATCAACAAATGGCCCTTTCCAAACAGAACGCGTCACAACAACTTCCTCCTAAACCTACGACCGACGACGAACAATCAGCGAATTCTTCTTCCGCTTTGATCGTGTCTTATAACCTTTTGTTGGCTTACCCCATGGCGTGACTGGGTGTCTACCACCAGATGTCTTACCTTCACCACCACCATGTGGGTGATCAATTGGGTTCATCGCAACACCACGAACAGACGGCTTGCGGCCCAACCAACGGGAACGACCAGCCTTACCCAGAGAGATGTTCTTCTGGTCAGGGTTGGAAACAGAACCAACCGTTGCCATAGCATTGCCTTGGAACATCCGGATTTCACCAGAGTTTAACCTCAACAAAACATAACCCGCATCACGACCAATCACCTGAGCTTCCGCTCCCGCGGAGCGAGCCATCTGACCACCTTTACCAGGCTTAAGCTCAATATTGTGAACAACAGTACCAACAGGAATGTTCTTCAAAAGCAAAGCATTGCCTGGCTTAATATCCACACGCTCGCCCGACATTACCGTGTCACCGATAGCAATTCGTTGCGGTGCCAAGATGTAAGAGTGCTGCCCATCCGTATACTTAATTAACGCAATGTGCGCAGAACGGTTTGGATCATATTCAATTCGGAGCACTTCAGCAGGAACATCAAACTTACGACGCTTAAAGTCAACAAGTCGATACAACCTTTTATGACCACCACCACGGTGGCGCACAGTGATACGCCCATGAGCATTACGGCCACCTGACTTCGTCAAACCTTCTGTCAACGGCTTATGTGGCTTACCTTTCCACAGACCTTGGCGGCTCACCGCAACCTGATGCCTTGTCGAAGGCGTGACTGGATTAAATGTTTTCAACGCCATTGTTAAATCCCCACAGACAAATCAATTGTTTGACCTTTGCCCAATGTGACAATGGCCTTTTTGAAATCTGAGCGATAGCCGATGCGGCCGCGAAAACGCTTGGTTTTACCCAATACATTGATTGTGTTAACCTTTTCAACCTTAACCCCAAACAGCTTCTCAACAGCGGCTTTGATTTCAAACTTAGTTGCATTCAAATCAACCTTGAATGCATATTGACCAAGCTCAGTTAGGCGCGTTGATTTTTCAGTAATAACAGGGCTGACAATTACTTTCATTGCTGCCGTATTCTGCATAGTCTTAAGCGCCTCTGGCGTCCTATATAGCTTTGTCATTTCAAGCGCTCCTCCAAAAGCTTAACAGCATCGGGCGTCAAAATAAGCGTATCACGACGAACAATATCGTACACATTTGAGCCAATTTGCGGAAGACAATCCACATACTGCACATTCGAAACGGAGCGAGACAAGGCCTTTGAAATAGCCAAACCATCGATAATCAACACCGATTTAAAATCCGCCTTTATTGCAGAAAGAATTGCATTCATATCTTTCGCCTTACCACTGGTAAAGTCAGAAAAATCACAAACCAACAGCTGATTGTTACGCAACTTATCAGAAAGCGCAATTTTCAACGCCAGCTTACGGACTTTTTTTGGCAAATCATGCTCATGAGAACGAACAACAGGGCCAAAAATTGTTGCACCACCTCTAAATTGAGGAGAGCGCAAACTACCTTGGCGTGCACGACCAGTACCTTTTTGTTTATAAGGCTTTCTTGTCGTACCTGAAATATCGCTAATACCCTTAGTCGCATGTGAACCCTGCCTGCGCTTTGCAAGCTGCCAGCGAATCGTACGTGCAATAATGTCGGGGCGAACACTTAGCCCAAATACATCATCGGATAACGTTACCTTACCAGCGTTCTTACCCGAAACATTAATGACATTCACTTCCATTTTATAACCATATGCCTTTTATTTTCTAACCTTAACGGCGTCTTTTACGTAAAGGATGCTCCCAGCAGCGCCGGGGACTGAACCCTTAACGGCTAAGGTGTTGTTATCATGATTGATATAAACAACTTCGAGATTCTGTTGTGTAACCCGAACCTGCCCCATATGTCCAGCCATTTTTTTGCCTTTAAACACTTTTCCTGGATCTTGGCGGTTACCGGTCGATCCATGACTACGGTGAGAGACAGAAACACCGTGGCTTGCACGCAATCCACCAAAGTTATGGCGCTTCATACCACCCGCAAAACCCTTACCAATCGACGTTCCAATAACATCCACAATAGCACCCACTTCAAAGAAGCCAGCACCAATCTTTTCGCCAACTGGAATGATGTTTTCATCATCCACACGAAACTCTTTCAAACCCAGAGCCGGCTCAAGATTATATTTAGCATAGACACCCTGCATTGGCTTAGTAACATTCTTTGCCTTTTTAGAGCCATATGCCAGCTTAACGGCAGTATACCCACCATTGTCATTGGTCTTGTTTTCAACAACTGTGCACTCAAAAACCTTAATCAATGTGACAGGAACACTCTCACCATTGGCTAACAGTTGCCGGGACATCCCAACTTTTTCAGCAACAATTCCACTACGCATTCTCTTCGTCCTCGATTAAAGTTTAATCTCAACATCAACACCCGCAGCCAAATCGAGCTTCATCAATGCATCGACAGTTTGGGGAGACCAATTGATAATATCTAAAAGCCTTTGATGAGTCCTTTGCTCAAATTGCTCACGTGACTTTTTGTCAATGTGGGGAGAGCGCAGAACTGTAAATTTTTCAATTCGTGTGGGCAAGGGTATAGGACCACGCACATCCGCTCCCGTCCTCTTTGCTGTATTCACAATCTCACTCGTTGACTGATCAAGAACGCGATGATCATAAGCCCTGAGTCGGATTCGTATATTTTGATTTTCCATTATCTTATCCACACAAAATAGGGGAGCAAAATCTGCCCCCCAGATTTAATTTCTTATTTAACGATCGACGCAACAACACCCGCGCCAACCGTACGCCCACCCTCGCGAATCGCGAAACGGAGACCTTCATCCATAGCAACTGGAACGATGAGTTCAACTTCCATAGAGATGTTATCGCCAGGCATAACCATTTCAACACCATCTGGCAACTTAACTGAACCCGTCACGTCTGTTGTACGGAAGTAGAATTGCGGGCGATAGTTTGAGAAGAACGCCGTGTGACGACCACCCTCTTCCTTTGTCAAAATGTAAGCTTCACACTTGAAGGTTGTGTGAGGAGTAATGCTACCTGGCGCAGCCAAAACCTGACCACGCTCAACATCTTCACGCTTTGTTCCACGAAGAAGAGCGCCAATGTTGTCACCAGCTTCACCTTGATCAAGGAGCTTACGGAACATTTCAACGCCCGTAACAACAGTTTTTGTTGTTGGACGGATGCCGACAATTTCAGCTTCTTCACCAACCTTGACCACACCACGCTCAACACGGCCCGTAACAACTGTACCACGACCTGAGATGGAAAACACATCTTCAATTGGCATCAAGAATGGGCGATCTTTAGCCCGCTCTGGCTGAGGAATGTAACTATCAACAGCTTCCATCAACTTCAAAATGGCCTGCTTACCGATCTCATCGTTGCGGCTCTCAAGAGCGCAAAGAGCAGAACCACGAATAACTGGAATTTGATCTCCTGGAAAGTTGTAGCTGTTCAAAAGATCCCTGACTTCCATTTCAACGAGATCAAGAAGATCAGGATCATCAACCATATCAACTTTGTTCATAAAAACAACAATGGCAGGAACGCCAACCTGACGAGCCAAAAGAATGTGCTCACGTGTTTGTGGCATTGGGCCATCAGAAGCTGAAACAACAAGAATTGCGCCATCCATCTGAGCCGCACCCGTAATCATGTTTTTCACATAGTCAGCGTGGCCTGGGCAATCAACGTGGGCATAGTGACGATTATTTGTCTCATACTCAACGTGCGCCGTAGAAATTGTAATACCACGAGCCTTTTCCTCAGGGGCCGCATCAATTTGATCATAAGCTTTGAACTCTGCTTGACCTGTCTCGGCTAGAATCTTTGTGATTGCGGCCGTAAGAGAAGTCTTACCATGGTCAACGTGACCAATCGTACCGATATTGCAGTGAGGTTTATTACGCTCAAACTTTGCCTTTGCCATTATTCGTCTCCAACTTTAAAAAAATTAACCAACTTTACCCTTTGCCTTGATCTCATCAGCCACAGCTTGCGGCACTTGCTCATAATGATCGAAGTGCATTGTGTACTGCGCCCTACCCTGCGACATTGACCTTAAGGCATTAACATATCCAAACATAGATGCCAAGGGGACCATTGCAGCAACCACACGTGCGTTTGCTTGCTGATCCATACCTGTCACTTGGCCACGGCGACTATTCAAGTCACCAATGACATCTCCTGTATACTCCTCAGGCGTAACAACTTCAACCTTCATAATTGGTTCAAGTAATTTTGGCCCAGCTTTTGGCAAGCCTTCGCGATAAGCTGCTCTTGCCGCAATTTCAAACGCTAAGACGCTTGAGTCAACATCATGATAAGCACCATCGATCAATGTAGCCTTAAA
Source organism: Alphaproteobacteria bacterium 43-37 (assembly GCA_001897475.1). Lineage (GTDB taxonomy): Bacteria > Pseudomonadota > Alphaproteobacteria > 43-37 > 43-37 > 43-37. The sequence goes on along the minus strand of MKSY01000033.1, from coordinate 18,515 downwards.
GTCAATCATTGGGAATCCAGCCAAAACGCCTGATTCACACGAAGCACTCAAGCCCTTTTGAACACCGGGGATGTATTCCCTTGGAACAGCACCACCAACGATTGCACTCTCAAACAAAAATCCGCTACCTGGCTCCAACGGCTCAAGCCTAAGCTTAATACGAGCAAATTGACCCGAACCACCAGTCTGCTTTTTGTGAGTGTAGTCGACTTCGCACGTTTTTGTGATGGTTTCACGATAGGCAACCTGTGGGGCGCCCACATTAGCATCAACCTTAAACTCACGACGCATACGGTCAACAATGATTTCAAGATGCAACTCTCCCATCCCCTTAATAACAGTCTGGCCTGTTTCGTGATCTGAGCTAACCTGGAATGATGGATCCTCAGAAGCCAAACGGGCCAAGGCCATGGACATTTTTTCTTGGTCAGCCTTTGTTTTTGGCTCAACCGCAACTTCAATCACAGGATTAGGAAACTCCATACGCTCCAAAACAACAGGATTGTTTGGATCACAAAGAGTGTCCCCCGTGGTTGTCCCCTTAAGGCCACAGAATGCAACAATGTCACCAGCACGAGCTTCTTTGATATCCTCGCGACTGTTCGCATGCAAAAGAAGCATACGCCCTAACCTCTCACGCTGATCCTTTGTGGAGTTCATAACATAAGAACCACTCTCAATTGTACCCGAATAAATACGGACGAAAGTCAAAGAACCAACAAATGGGTCCGTCATAATCTTAAACGCCAAACCTGCGAATGGTTGCGCATCATCTGGCGAACGGAGGATTTCCTCATCGCCATCAACTTTTGTGCCCTTAACCGCACCAATATCCAAAGGCGAAGGCAAGTAGTCAACAACACCGTCTAAAAGTGTCTGAACACCCTTATTCTTAAAAGCGCTACCACAAAGAACCGGAACAAAGGCCCCCTTAATTGCACCCTTGCGAATACAAATTTTTAGCGTCGCCTCATCTGGCTCTTGGCCACCCAAATAGGCCTCCATCGCTGCATCGTCTTGCTCGACAGCCATATCAACAAGCTGCGCACGGTAATGGGCAGCTTTATCCTTCAAATCAGCCGGAATATCCTCTACGACGAACTTAGCCCCCAAAGATTCATCAAGCCAACGAACGGCCTTCATACGGACCAAGTCAACGATACCAACAAATTCAGACTCTGAACCAATAGGCAAGTTAATAACCAATGGACGCGCACCCAAACGATCGACAATCATGTCAACGCAACGGTAAAAATTCGCGCCAATACGATCCATCTTGTTAATAAAGCAGATACGAGGAACATTATATCTATTAGCCTGACGCCAGACCGTTTCCGACTGAGGCTCAACGCCCGCTACGCTATCAAAAACCGCAACAGCACCATCCAAAACCCTCAACGAACGCTCAACTTCAATGGTGAAGTCAACGTGACCCGGCGTATCAATGATGTTAATACGGTGATCGCGCCAGAAGCAAGTTGTTGCCGCAGAGGTAATTGTAATACCACGCTCTTGCTCTTGCTCCATCCAGTCCATAGTGGCAGTCCCCTCATGGACCTCACCAATTTTATAAGACTTACCTGTATAATACAATACGCGCTCAGTTGTTGTCGTTTTACCGGCATCAATGTGAGCCATAATCCCAATATTTCGGTAGTCTTTAAGGGGCGTTTGCCTTGACATTTTTTCCTCTTTACTAAATTACCAGCGATAATGCGAGAACGCGCGGTTAGCTTCCGCCATACGCCTCTTATCCTCTGTTGTTTTCACAGCCCCACCACGATTCTGGGACGCTTCTAAAAGCTCTGCCGAAAGGCGTTCCATCATGGTCGTTTCTGAACGCTTACGAGCAGCAGCAATAATCCAACGAATCCCAAGAGCCTGAGAGCGATCTGGACGAACATCAACCGGAACCTGATACGTAGCACCACCCACACGACGCGAGCGAACTTCAACCTTTGGCTTTACGTTCACCATGGCTTCATCAAAAACCTCAATAGGGTTGCGGCCAGTCTTGCTTTGGATGCGATCCAGCGCTCCATAAACGATTCTTTCGGCCACAGATTTTTTACCCTCAAGCATCAAACTATTCATAAACTTTGCGAGAACAACGTTCCCATACTTAGCATCGGGGTTGATTTCTCGTTTTTCAGCTGCGTGACGACGTGACATTCCTTAACCTCTTACTTTGGACGCTTTGCGCCATACTTGGACCGTCCTTGACGGCGATCTTTAACACCTTGGGTATCCAAAGCGCCACGAACAATGTGATAACGCACACCTGGCAAGTCTTTCACACGTCCACCGCGTATCAAGACAACAGAGTGCTCTTGCAAGTTATGCCCCTCACCTGGAATATACCCTGTGACTTCGAAACCATTGGTCAAACGTATACGAGCAACCTTACGAAGAGCCGAATTTGGCTTCTTTGGAGTGGTCGTGCTCACACGAGTGCATACACCCCGCTTTTGAGGACACGCCTCCAGAGCTGGGACCTTGTTTCTCGCAAGCTGTGGCTTGCGTGGTTTTCTAATCAACTGATTCACAGTTGGCATTGACTATCCTTTCAATCACTCAATCGCTCTTAAGAACGCGCTAAAACTATCGCCTGACTAAACTCGCCAGCGATGCCTTAAACAGGCTTTCGTTGGCGAATACTAGTCTCGCTTTAAACCAGAGTCAAGAATCATATATGCAAAAAAATCTTTTTTTACATATTGTAAACTTAACCTATCCTACCGTAACGGCTGATGCCCCCTCAAAAGCTGAAGGCTGCGCATCACCAACAGACGATGCCTGCTTGCGAAGACGCGGCAAAACACTTCCCGTACCTGCCGGAATGAGACGCCCAACAATGACGTTCTCTTTCAGACCTATCAGCGAATCAGAACGCCCAGACACCGCAGCTTCCGTCAAAACACGCGTTGTTTCTTGGAATGCAGCTGCCGAAATGAAAGAGCGACTTTGCAACGCTGCCTTGGCAATACCTTGAAGCACTGGCTGGAATCTAGCCGGACGCCCACCGGATGTCTCAACTTTTTGATTTTGCAGGATAAATTCTTCCTGATCAACCTGCTCTCCTGTGAGGAAGATGGTATCACCTGGATCTGTAACTTCGACCTTTTGAAGCATCTGGCGCACAATAAGCTCAATGTGCTTATCATTAATTTTCACGCCCTGCAAGCGGTAAACTTCCTGGATCTCATTAATGAGGTAGTTCGCCAACGCTTCAACTCCAAGGACTCTAAGGATATCATGTGGAACAGGATGCCCGTCAACCAAAAGATCACCTTTTTTAACAAAATCGCCCTCTTGTACAGCCACATGCTTACCCTTTGGAATGAGATATTCAATTGGCGGCAACGACTCATCCAATGGCAGAACCATAATGCGGCGTTTTGTTTTATAATCTTTACCGAATTCAACACGACCATCTACTTCACTAATGATTGCAAAGTCTTTTGGACGACGCGCTTCGAACAACTCAGCAACGCGTGGCAAACCACCTGTAATATCGCGTGTCTTAGTGGATTCACGCGGGATACGCGCAATCACTTCACCCGCGGTTACCTTAGCGCCATTTTCCACGTTCAAAACCGAGTCAACAGAAAGGAAATATCGAGCTTCCAATCCGCTGGAAAGATTAATAGGATTGCCCTTCTCATCACGCAAAATAATACGCGGCTTCAACTCCGCACCACGTGATTGTTGCCTCCAGTCGACCACAACGCGCGAGGAAATACCTGTCGCCTCATCGACAACTTCACGCATCGACACGCCTTCTGTCAGGTCGACATAATGGATAATACCATCACACTCTGTGATAACAGGAATGGTGAATGGATCCCACTCAACCAAGCGCTTACCTTGTTCAACTGTATCACCATCATTGGCATAAAGCTTAGCACCAAATGGCAGACGGAAGCGAGCCTTTTCACGACCATTGCTGTCAGACAAAAGGAGCTCACCATAACGACCCATGACAATCTTATCGCCATCAGCACGCGTCACAATGTTGACCCCTTTAATGGCAACCTTACCAGCCACTGTTGCTTCAATACTGGATTGCTCTGAACCTCTTTGTGCCGCACCACCAATGTGGAATGTACGCATGGTCAGCTGTGTTCCCGGCTCACCAATTGACTGAGCGGCGATCACACCCACAGCTTCGCCAACATTCACCAGCGTACCGCGAGCCAAATCACGACCATAGCACTTTGCACATATGCCTTCTTTTGTTTCACATGTCAAAACGGAACGGATCATGATGGTATCAATGCCAGCCTGATCAATTTTTTCCAGAGCGCTCTCATCAATCATTTCACCCGCAGCAATGATAACCTTTCCAGTGGCCTCATCCACAACATCACTAGCGACTGTCCGGCCTAAGGCTCGATCAGCCAGAGAAATGATCAACTCGCCCCCCTCGACAACAGATTGAATCGTTAAACCACGCTGCGTACCACAATCATGCTCTGTGACGATGCAATCTTGGGCTACGTCAACCAAACGGCGTGTCAAGTAACCTGAGTTTGCCGTCCTGAGAGCTGTATCCGCAAGACCTTTACGCGCACCATGGGTTGAATTGAAGTACTCGAGAACACTTAAACCCTCTTTGAAGTTAGAGATGATTGGCGTTTCAATGATTTCACCGGAAGGCTTAGCCATCAAGCCACGCATACCCGCCAACTGACGCATCTGCGCAGCTGAACCTCTAGCACCAGAATGAGCCATCATGAAAACGGAGTTAACAGGCTTACCTGTCTCCTGGAAAGAAATCCCCTTCATCATGGCATCGGCTACTTGGTCACCACAACGGGTCCAGGCGTCAACAACTTTGTTGTATTTTTCACCTTGTGTGATCAAACCATCGAGATACTGCTGTTCATATTCATTGACCAACTCTCTGGTTTTGTTTACAAATTCTTCCTTTTCGAACGGAATGATTAAATCATCCTTACCAAAGGAGATGCCAGCTTTTGTGGAGTATTTAAACCCAAGGCCCATAATTTTATCAGCAAAAATAACCGTCGCTTTTTGACCACAGTGGCGGTAAACGGTGTCGATTACGTTTGTGATTTCGCGGGTCGTCAAAAGATGGTTAACAACATCAAATGAAATCTTATCATGCTTTGGCAGGATTTCGCCCAAAATCATACGGCCTGGGGTTGTCTCAACGGTTTTCTCATACATCTTTCCATCTTGGGTATAATATGGAACCCTAGCCTTAATTTTGGCATGAAGGCTAACCTCCTCTGCCGTAATAGCTTGATGCAGCTCTGCGTATGAAGAGATGAGTGTCCCCTCACCTTTTTCCCCATCACGAGCCAAAGTCATGTAGTAAATACCCAGAACAATATCCTTCGATGGAACGATAATGGGCTTACCATTGGCAGGGCTCAAGATATTGTTTGTAGACATCATCAAAACACGTGCTTCAAGCTGCGCTTCCAATGATAATGGAACGTGAACAGCCATTTGGTCACCGTCAAAGTCAGCGTTAAACGCTGCACAAACCAACGGATGCAATTGAATCGCCTTGCCTTCAACCAACACAGGCTCAAACGCTTGGATACCCAAGCGGTGAAGTGTCGGCGCACGATTGAGAAGCACTGGATGCTCACGGATTACCTCTTCAAGGATATCCCAAACTTCTGGCCTTTCTTTATCGACCATCCTTTTGGCAGCCTTAACAGTTGTGGCCAAACCATACCGCTCTAACCTTGAATAAATAAATGGCTTAAATAGCTCAAGAGCCATCTTCTTCGGCAAACCACATTGGTGCAACTTAAGTGTTGGCCCCACAACGATCACAGAACGACCAGAGTAGTCCACACGCTTTCCAAGCAAGTTTTGACGGAAGCGACCTTGCTTACCTTTGAGCATATCGGAAAGTGACTTCAGCGGGCGCTTGTTAGCACCAGAAATCACACGGCCACGGCGACCGTTATCAAACAAAGCGTCAACAGACTCTTGCAGCATACGCTTTTCATTGCGCACGATAATGTCGGGCGCACGCAGTTCAATCAATCGCTTCAAACGGTTGTTACGATTGATCACACGACGATAAAGATCGTTTAAGTCAGATGTCGCAAAACGACCGCCATCTAATGGAACCAATGGGCGTAATTCTGGTGGAATAACTGGAATTACATCCAGAATCATCCATTCAGGACGACTATTTGAATCAATAAAGGCATCCACAACCGATAAGCGCTTAACTAGCTTCTTTCGCCTTATTTCAGAGTTAGTTGTCTTTAACTCTTCACGTAATGAGATTTGCTCTGTTTTTAAGTCAATAGAGGCCAACATGATCTTGAGTGCTTCTGCACCAATATTAGCGCTAAAAGCATCTTCGCCATATTCATCTTGGGCATCGAGATATTCCTCTTCACTCAAAAGCTGATGGTATTTCAAAGGAGTCAGACCTGGCTCGATCACCACGTAGTTTTCAAAATACAAAACCCGCTCCAGATCTTTCAGCGAAAAGTCTAACAGCAAACCAATACGGCTTGGCAATGATTTTGTGAACCAGATATGCGCTACAGGAGAAGCCAGCTCAATATGGCCCATCCTTTCACGACGAACCTTCGCTAGGGTTACTTCCACACCACATTTTTCACAAATGATGCCGCGATACTTCATACGCTTGTATTTGCCACACAAGCATTCGTAATCCTTGATCGGGCCAAAAATCCGACCACAGAAAAGACCGTCCCTCTCAGGTTTAAAGGTACGATAATTGATGGTTTCAGGCTTTTTCACTTCACCATATGACCATGAGCGAATACGCTCAGGGCTTGCGATGCCAATCATAATTTTTTCAAAAGCTTGGGGATCTGATAATTGACCCATAAATCCAGCTACCTGACTCATTTGCAACTCCTTGCGTGCATAAAACGCTTAAACATTCAGCTCAACTTTGTTTAACAGTTCCTAGCTGAACTCAACATTCAGCGCCAATGATTTTAACTCTTTAACCAAAACGTTGAAGGACTCTGGAATACCTGCCTCAAAGTTATCTTCACCCCGCACAATGGCTTCATACACTTTTGTTCTACCAGAGACATCGTCTGACTTCACTGTCAACATCTCTTGGAGGGTGTAAGCTGCACCATAGGCTTGCAGTGCCCAGACTTCCATTTCACCAAACCTTTGGCCACCAAACTGTGCTTTTCCGCCCAATGGCTGCTGAGTGACCAGACTGTAAGGCCCAATAGAACGAGCGTGGATCTTGTCATCAACCAAGTGGTGAAGCTTAAGCATGTAGATGTAACCGACTGTGATCTTCCGATCAAATGTCTCACCTGTCCGACCATCAATCAAGTTGACCTGCCCTGAGGTATCAAGGCCAGCGCGCTCAAGTTCAACCAAAATGTCTGCTTCATGCGCACCATCGAACACTGGCGTTGCCATCGGCACACCAGGGATCAGATTTTGGGCCAACTCTAACAATTCGTCTTCTTGCATGCCTTGAACAAGCGTCTTGTCTTCTTCCTTATGGTAAAGATCTGCAAGGTGAGCTCTCAAAGATTTAATCTTATCCTGGCCCAACCTAACTTTAGACAACATATCGCCAATCTGCTTACCCAATCCTGCAGAAGCCCAACCAAGATGGGTCTCCAAAATTTGGCCCACGTTCATACGCGATGGAACACCAAGTGGGTTCAATACGATATCAACTGGCGTACCATCTTCAAGGTGCGGCATATCTTCAGCAGGAACAATGGTTGATACAACACCTTTGTTTCCGTGACGCCCTGCCATTTTATCCCCTGGTTGCAATTTACGCTTCACGGCAACGAAGACTTTAACCATCTTCATGACACCAGGAGCCAATTCATCGCCCCTTCTGAGCTTTTCAACCTTCGCTTCAAAACGCTTTTGCAGACGATCTACAGCTTCATCATGCTGCAAAATCAGCCCTTCAATTGCCTTCATAGCTGATTCATCATCCACAATCAAATGACGCCATTGAGAACGCGATAGTGATTCCAAATGCTCTTTTGTAACAACAGTACCTTTCTTCAAAAGGGTCTTGCTGCCCGTTGAACCAGAAACAGTCTTAGACATCAACAAATCTTGCAACACGCTGTAGAATGATGTTTCTAAAATAACACGCTCTGTATCGCGATCCTTAGCTAAACGATCAACTTCAGCACGCTCAATGGCTAGCGAACGCTCATCTTTATCAACACCGCGACGTGAGAAAACACGAGCCTCAACAACCGTTCCTGAAACCCCTGGCGGCAATCTCAAGGAAGTATCGCGAACATCTGCAGCTTTTTCACCAAAGATTGCTCGGAGCAACTTTTCTTCCGGTGTCATAGGTGTCTCACCTTTCGGGGTCACTTTACCAACAAGAATGTCGCCCGGCTTAACTTCAGCACCGACATAAACAATTCCCGCTTCGTCTAGATGGCGCAGCGCTTCTTCACCAACGTTGGGGACATCACGCGTGATTTCTTCGTTACCCAGCTTGGTATCACGCGCCATTACCTCAAATTCCTCGATATGAATGGACGTGAAAACGTCGTCCTTCACAATTCTCTCAGAAATGATGATAGAGTCTTCGAAGTTGTAACCATTCCATGGCATGAAAGCGACGAGCACGTTACGGCCAAGCGCCAACTCACCCATATCGGTAGACGGGCCATCCGCAACGATATCACCAGCGCTTACCACATCACCAACCTTAACCAACGGCTTTTGGTTGATACATGTGCTCTGGTTTGAACGTTGGAATTTCATCAGGTTATAAATATCAACCGCTGACTCATTATTTCCACGCTCAGCTGCGCGAACCACAATACGTGTTCCATCCACGCGATCAACTACACCCGAACGGCGCGCCACAATAGTCACACCTGAGTCACGTGCAACCGCAGCCTCCATACCCGTTCCAACTAATGGAGCTTCCACACGGATCAAAGGCACAGCCTGACGTTGCATGTTTGAGCCCATCAGCGCGCGGTTCGCGTCATCGTTTTCAAGAAATGGGATAAGCGCAGCCGCCACTGACACCATCTGTCTTGGCGATACGTCGATCAGGTTAACTTCCGATGCCGGAGCAATCACAAACTCTCCAGCCCTACGGCAGCTAACGAAATCATCCATAAAGGTGCCTTTTTTATCGATGGATGCGTTTGCCTGAGCGATGGTGTAACGTCCCTCTTCCATTGCCGACAAATAAATCACTTCATCTGTGACCTTACCTTCTTTGACTATACGGTAAGGGCTTTCGATAAAGCCATACTGGTTAACACGCGCATAAGTCGCCAAGGAGTTAATCAATCCAATATTTGGACCTTCTGGCGTTTCAATAGGGCAGATACGACCATAATGGGTGGGGTGAACGTCACGCACCTCAAAACCAGCACGATCTCTTGTCAATCCCCCCGGGCCCAACGCAGACAAACGACGCTTGTGCGTGATTTCGGAAAGCGGATTGGCTTGATCCATAAACTGTGACAACTGCGATGAGCTAAAGAACTCTCTTACTGCAGCGGTTACAGGCTTTGCGTTAATCAGGTCATGCGGCATAACAGTGTCGATATCCACTGACCCCATTCTTTCACGAATCGCACGCTCCATTCTAAGCAAGCCAACACGGTATTGATTTTCTAGCAACTCACCGACTGAGCGAACACGTCGATTACCCAAGTTATCAATATCGTCAACCTCACCACGACCATCTTTCAATTCAAGCAAACATTTGACGATTGATACGATATCTGCTTTGCGAAGGGTACGAATGGAATCTGGGGCATCAAGGCCCAGACGTGCATTCATTTTAACGCGACCAACGGCTGACAAATCATAGCGTTCAGAATCAAAAAAGAGGCCATTAAAGAGAATTTCAGCGCCTTCCAATGTTGGGGGTTCGCCCGGGCGCAAAATACGATAAATATCAATCAGCGCTTCTTCACGTGAGTAATTACGATCCGCAGCCAGAGTATTGCGCAGGTAAGCACCTACGTTCATATGATCAATAGCCAATGTTGGGATTTCTTTGATCGAAACGGCAGCCAACTGCTTGAGCAAAACCTCATGGATTTCATCACCCGCCTCAGCATAAATTTCACCGGTTTCTGGATTCACGATATCAATAGCAATAAAGCGACCAAAAAGATCTTCGTTTTTAACCAAAACTTCTTGCAATCCATCCGCTAAAAGCTTCTTACCTAAGCGTGGGGTAAGCTTTGTTCCGGCCTCCAGAACAACTTCGCCATTTGCGGCATCATAAAGAGGATCAACCAATTTCGCTCCGCGCCATAATGACGGATCAAATGCGGTCTTCCATCCCTTTTTATGCTTCGCGTAAACCACGGTTCCATAAAAACAAGACAAAATTTCTTCACGTGTCATGCCACTAATTTCAAATGGCTCGATCGCTTTGCCAGCCTTTTGTTTTTTCTCAATCAGCGCTTCCGTCTCAGCTGAGTAGAGAGCCATCAAAAATGTGGTAATTGGCAACTTACGACGACGGTCAATACGCACATAGAGCATATCTTTGGCATCAAATTCAAAATCAAGCCATGAACCGCGGTAAGGAATAACGCGAGCCGCAAAAAGGTATTTACCAGATGAATGCGTTTTACCCTTATCATGATCAAAGAAAACACCTGGGGAACGATGCATCTGAGAAACGATCACACGCTCGACACCATTGATGATAAACGTACCGCTATCAGTCATCAAAGGCATATCGCCCATATAAACTTCCTGCTCCTTAATATCCCGAATAGAGCGAGATCCAGTCTCGTCATCGATATCCCAGACAACCAGGCGGAAGGTCACTTTGATTGGGGCCGCAAACGTCATACCGCGTTGACGGCACTCATCCACATCATATTTTGGTTGTTCAAATTCATATTTGAAAAACTCAATTTGAGCCCGACCAGAAAAATCCTTAATGGGAAAAGTTGATCGAAATACCTCCTGCAGTCCAAAAGGCAAACGTTTTTCTGGCGCACCTTCCATCTGCAGAAAGGCTTCATAAGAATTTTTTTGCAGATCGATCAGATTTGGCATCGCAGCAATTTCGGTAATACGGCCGAAATTTTTACGAATACGCTTGCGCTCAGTAAGAGATTTTAGCATGAAAGGGCCTCTTCAAGTTTTCTGTTTCCGGCACCGCCCTTGTGAAGCAGCACACATCAAAAATAGACACTAGAATGAGGGCTTTGGAAAAAACCAAAACCCCCATCCTAATTTTTGGAACAAACTTAAGTTATTTAACCTCAGCTTTGGCTCCTGCTTCTTCGAGCTTAACTTTAATTTGATCAGCCTCAGCCTTGCTCACACCTTCTTTAATTGGCTTTGGAGCGGCATCAACCAAATCTTTAGCTTCTTTCAATCCTAAGCTTGTGAGCTCACGAACAACCTTAATGGTATTGATCTTATTATCACCAGCGGAAACCAAGATAACATCAAATTCGGTTTTCTCAGCTGCAGGCTCAGCAGCCGCACCAGCGGCAACTGCAGCAACAGCCACAGGCGCAGCAGCAGAAACGCCCCACTTTTCTTCAAGCATTTTTGAAAGCTCTGAAGCTTCAAGAACTGAGAGCTTTGAGAGATCCTCAACAATTTTTTCTAAGTTTGCAGACATTAAAATAACTCCTTAAAAAATAACATAACTTTAGGCACGAGCATTCAAGACACGCGCAATACGTGAACCTGGCTCAACCAAAATACGAGCAATATTTGTAGCTGGCGTTGACAGCAATCCAATGAGCTGAGAACGCAAAGCATCCAAGCTTGGGAGCTTTGCCAGCGCATTAACAGCAGAAGAAGTCAAAACATTCTCCCCCATTATGCCGCCAATCACTTTAACCTTCTCGTTTGAATCCGCATACTTGACCACAGCTTTTGCAGCCGCAATCGGATCTTGAGAGAAAGCTAAGGCCGTTGGACCCGCTAAGTACTGAGAAAGGTCCTCAAACCTTGTACCTTTAACAGCAAGACGAGCAAGATTGTTCTTCACAACCTTGTATGACGCGCCAACCTCACGAACATTCCGTCTCAATTCCGTCACTTCAGAAACCGTAAGGCCCACCTGGTGGGTTACGATCACGACGGCAGCGTCCGAAAGCGAGGCCTTCAGCGATTGCACGAGGTTTTCTTTTTGCGATCGATCCATAAGATCGTCTCCATTATAACTATCTTGAGCTTGCTAAACTCAAGGGTTGAACCAAAGGGAGAAAACTCCCCAACTCAAGTCCGTTAGAGCTTTGACACTCTTTCTATACAGGCCCACTTTCGTGACTTAGAAGTTAGACTCACCTGTAGTCACAGACCAAGGTACGCTTTCACGCACCCGACAAACTTGAGCGTTCAACGAACACTCAAGAATTCCTTCTTAGACCTTAGGGCCAGCCACTTCCGCTAAAAGAGCGCCCTGATCAACCATAAATCCAGGCCCCATTGTCGAGCTCACCGAAACCTTCTTCACGAACGTTCCCTTAACGCCTGATGGGCGAGCCTTAACAACCGTCCCAACAAGAGCCCTGATGTTTTCCGCCAAAGCATCCGCACCAAAACTGGCCTTACCAACCCCTGCGTGAACAATCCCAGCCTTTTCAACACGGTACTCGATCTGGCCGCCTTTTGCTGCTTCAACAGCTTGAGCCACATCCATTGTAACGGTACCAAGCTTTGGATTTGGCATCAAACCCTTTGGGCCCAAAACTTTACCTAGCTTACCCACAACACCCATCATGTCAGGAGTTGCGATGCACCGCTCAAAGTTCATTTCACCAGCTAAAATCCGATCGGCCAAGTCATCTGCGCCGACAAACTCAGCCCCAGCCTTTTGAGCCTCTTCAGCCTTGGCCCCTCTGGCAAAAACCGCCACTCGGACAGACTTACCTGTACCATTTGGCAAAGTAACAACACCACGAACCGCCTGATCGGCTTTCCGCGGGTCTACATTAAGGGCCAATGCCAATTCAACCGTTTCATCAAACTTAGCTGTTGCGCATTTTTTAACAAGCGCCAAAGCTTCTGCCAGCGGCAAAGCGACACCAGGGCGTGTTATTTCGTTGATTTGCTTACGCTTCCTCGTTAACTTCGCCATTGCCTACTCCACTACCTCTAAGCCCATTGAACGCGCAGACCCAATGATCATTTGCGCCGCGGACTCAATATCATTTGCATTCAGATCAACCATTTTTTGCTGCGCGATTTCATGAATCTGCTTCATGGTAACCTTACCAATTGTCCCTCTTCCTGGCGTCGTTATTCCCTTTTGAATACCAGCAGCCTTCTTGAGGAAGTATGTATTTGGCGGCGTCTTTGTCACGAACGTAAATGTTCTGTCCGCATATGCGGTGATCACCACTGGAATAGGCATCCCCAACTCCATGGACTGAGTCTGCGCGTTAAACGCCTTACAAAACTCCATAATATTCAACCCGCGCTGACCCAAAGCCGGACCAATAGGCGGAGATGGATTTGCCTTTCCCGCAGGAACCTGCAATTTAATATAACCAATAATCTTCTTTGCCATTTTTCACCCTTTCATAAATGGGCGCGTGGTCAGACAATGGCTTGTCTACCACACATACTCCTTTAAACAATCTTCTCGACTTGCGAGAACTCTAAATCCACAGGGGTTGCCCTGCCAAAAATCGAGACTGAAACTTTAAGCCTCGACTTATCTTTTTCAACTTCTTCAACAATGCCAGAAAATGACGTAAACGGCCCATCGCAAACACGAACTTGCTCGCCAACCTCAAAGAGAATAGAAACCTTAGGCTTCTCAGCACCCTCTTCAACCTGACGCAAAATCCGCTTTACTTCAGCTTCGCTGATGGGAGTTGGCTTCCCCCTACCACCCAAGAAACCAGCTACCTTTGGCGTATTACGTACCAAATGCCACGTCTCATCGGTAAGAACCATTTTGACCAACACGTATCCCGGGAAGAACTTGCGCTCAACATTAACCTTAGCGCCCCTCTTAATTTCCACGACTTCTTCAGTCGGAACCAAGACGCTCTCAAACTTATCTTCCAGGCTTAATTTTACCACTTGCTCCTGAATAGTCTCAGCAACTTTTTTCTCAAAGCCTGAGAAAACATTCACAACATACCAATGCGCTTTTTGTGTCATTACCATCCAATCCCGAGGAAGGTTTTTACACCAAATGCCAGGACCCTGTCTACTAAAAAGAAAAACACGGCGGCAACACCAACCAAAATAAACACCATAGTGGTGGTCACAGTTGTCTCACGACGGGTAGGCCAGGTTACCTTGCCAACTTCCTGCCTGACTTGCTTTATAAACTCAACAGCACTTGTTTTTGATTTTGACATATCTCAACTTCTTCTTGATGAAAAGGTTTTATTCACTTCAACCTAATTTGTCAACCCTGGCAGGAGCGAAGGGAATCGAACCCCCAACCCCCGGTTTTGGAGACCGGTGCTCTACCAATTGAGCTACGCTCCTATTGCTCCAGCTGAAGAAGGTATACGCTGCCATTCCCACTCACGCAAGAAAATTCTTTTATGTTTAGCAGACTTCTTTTTGCCATCCTTCAACCGTTGCCATCACCACCACCCTTCCGACTAAAGAAGGGCAACAGATCAGCACATGATTTAGAGCATTCAATAATATCCTGAAAGTGGAGCGGGTGAAGGGAATCGAACCCTCATAGCCAGCTTGGAAGGCTGGAGCTCTACCATTGAGCTACACCCGCTTAAAGGGTGGTGGTGGAGGGAGAAGGATTCGAACCTTCGTAGACGTACGTCGACAGATTTACAGTCTGTTGCCTTTGACCGCTCGGCCACCCCTCCAGACCACTCATATGGCTTAATACATTTTTTTCAGCCAATCAATCAGAATTATTTTAGTTTTCAAACTTGAATAGCCTAAGTGACACCTTATTTAAAGAGTATACAGGTAGGAATTGTCTAAAAACACCGCGGTATACAAGGAAAACTTTCGTATGGATATCGAACTACTAAAAAATTTTTGCGCAATCGCACGCTTTGAAAGCATGACGAAAGCAGCCGAGTATCGAAACCTAAGCCAATCTGCCGTCAGCAAAAAACTTTCATGCCTCGAAGATACTTTGGGCGGCGTTAGTTTATTTCATCGTTGTCCAACTGGATTAAAGCCAACGGAGGAAGGTTTAACCCTACTTCCTTATGCTGAAGATATTCTCAGCCGCTTTCAGAGCTTACAAGGGGTCTTAAAAGGCCCAATTGAAGCACAATCTGGTGAATTGCGTGTTTATGTCCACAACTTGCTTTCCTGCCCTTGGTTTTCATCCGTAATAGGCGATTTCAAGCGCCAAAATCCAAAACTTGATCTTAAATTATCTTTTGACAACCTTCGATCTTTTGCCTTATCCAGCCATCATTCTGGGGTTTATACTGGATTAACGTGCCGCGAGCCGGAGGGTGACTCTCAATATATATGGCGCAAATTAGGCTCATTTTATGAATACCCTTTTGCACACCCAAACTACATTAACGAACACGGCACACCAAATGACTTTGAAAGCCTTGACCAGCATCGCATTCTTAGGCTTGAAAACTATGCTGACTGGCCAGCTAAGAACGAAAAACAACTAAACTGCCTCCAGTATCTTGGCCGCCAATCCGCCCCTCGCGAACCTTCCATGCACATTGACGAGGCTACTGCCATGAGATCTTTGGTTTCAGCCGGCATTGGCATAGGAATGCTCCCAAGACACTTATTATCAGCCGAAGAAGGAACTCAAGTTCTCCAAGGCACTTATGACCCAAAAGAGCATGGGTTTAAACGCAACCTTTACCTTGTGTATCCCACTTACCTTAAAAACTATCAGCGCATCAAATTAATCAAAGATCACCTGCTTGAAGCACTTATCAAAGCTCCAGAACTATTTGAAGTTGATTAACACGCCAGCCCTATGCTAGGTGTCATAGGAACGGATTAATGCAAATGGTAAACGGAAAAAAACAATCAAACTGTTATTGGCTATACGGCATTCACGCCGTTAAAGCAGCCGCTCTAAATCCAAAAAGAGTTATTCAAAGAATTGTAACCTTAGACGATAAGTTATTACCACAGGCTCTGCCCGCAACATCCCGCACACTCAAAGCCAGAGTTGAAGTTGTCGACAAAGGATTTTTCCAAAAAACATTTGGCCAAAACATTGTCCACCAAAACATCGCCGCATGGGTTGAGCCTTTACCAGCCTTGCATCTTGAGGACCTTTGCATGAAGGCCACACCAAAGCAAACTGTAGCAGTCCTTGATCAGGTCACCGACCCACATAACATTGGCGCGATCCTTAGATCTGCGGCAGCATTCAATATTTCTGCCCTCGTACTCACCCACAACCATTCACCACAGCAATTTGGCACCATTGCCAAGGCAGCCTCAGGAGCATTTGAACTGATTCCTTTGGTTTTTGTAACCAATCTAGCTAGATCCATGGAAACACTTAAGAAAAGCGGGTTTTGGTGCATTGGCATGGATGGCACCGGGAAACAATTCATTACAGATATAAAAGGATACGACAAGAAAGCCATCGTTCTTGGCTCAGAAGGACAAGGAATGAGACGGTTAACGGCCAGCCACTGCGATATCATCGCCAAAATTCCTACCAGCGAAAACTTTAGCACATTAAATGTCTCCACCGCTGCCGCTATTACCTTCTATGAGGCCAATAAATAGGCAGCCTTAACTTCTTATTAAGCCCAATACATTAGAATCCAGATAACGCTACTCAAACCTCTGAGAAGCAAATAAAAGACAAACAGAGAGCCTCTGATATTTATTTTGCAATTCAAAACTAATGGTTTAAATCTTAGACAAATTATGCTATCATTGGAAGATGGACAATTGGAAGATGGATCGTAAGGATGGATTGGGACCGCCTCAAAACCTTTTATACTGTGGCCTCTTTAGGAAGCCTTTCTGCAGCTGAGCAAATTTTACACATTACCCAGTCGGCCTTAAGCCGCCAAATCAGTCAGCTGGAACACGAAATGAAGACTAAGCTTTTTGAGCGGCATGCTCGTGGGCTGAAGCTGACAGAGGCTGGAAAATCTCTTTTTCCAACCGTTGAGCAAATATACGAAGAGCTTGTCAAAATGCAAGCCACACTAACGGAAAAGCAAGACAAGGCTGAGGGCAACCTCACAGTTATCACGCCTCGCTCTTTCGGCTCGTTCTGGCTGATTCCCCATTTGGCTGAATTTAGACAAAGATATCCAAATATTCAGCTTTCGCTAATTTCAGACGAAATGATTTCTCTCAACCATTCCTTGAGAGAAGGCGTATATGTTCAAATATCTTCCTTTAAACCATCTGACCTTGCCGAGTTAGAAGCCTATCATTTATGCGAATATTCACAATACGTTTTTGCTGGCAAAGATTACCTACAAAGATACGGCACACCTAAATCGGTTGCAGATATTGACCATCACAGCCTTATCGCCTTTAACCATCAAGCTCTTTTAGTGAGCATCGACGAACGGCTGCTGAATCCTCTTCTATATGTCGGCCGCCCACATCACAAACCAAGGCGGCATGACTTTGTAGTGGATGACATCCACAGCAAACTCGTTGCGACTCAATCCAACCTTGGCCTATCGACAATGCCTTTATATCTTGTTTCAAACGATCAAACAGTTGTGCATATCCATATTGATGGCGTCGATTTTTCGCAATCCATTTTAACAAACAAGTTTCTTTTGTATCCTGACTATCTCAAAGACTTTGAAAGGATCAAAGTTTTTAAAGCGTTTATCGAAGAAAAAGCCCAAGAACTAAAAGCCTTGGAAGCTAAGAGCCGCACTAATAGCATCATGCTCAACTAATGCACTCTTTGCCGCTAAGATATTGGGAAACAAAGTATAACAAAAGATCATGATCTTAATTCTTTAAAGGCCATTCTCCATAGCTGCCCAAGGGGATGGTCAGGCCCATGATTGTCACACAGGCCTAGTTGGAGCGGGAGCAACCTACACTACTCTCCTGGTGAGATAGAAGAAGAAAGAAGTGTAACCCCGGATGCTACCCTTTCTGTCCGGTCTTAACAGAGTGCACTCCAAATGCAGGGGAAAGTATCCTATAAATTTATATCCTTTAACGCTACGCCAAGTAGTCTGTCATCATGGTCTTTATTAATGGTTGTTCTTTTTTCTTTTTTCACACACTTATAAATTCCAAATGCAGAAATGCTCACTACCAGAATTCCTCCAACAGTAAGCCCAATAATGAGGGGAGTTATGTCGGAACTAGACGCTGCTGTTTGAATTATTGTTGATGATGCAGAATCTGATAACGTCTGTGTAGCGGTCTTACTTGTGGATAATGTAGAGGTGTGAGATGCGGAAATAGAACCTGATAGCGTCTGTGTAGCTGTCTCAGTGACAGAAAGTGTAGCACTTAAAGACATTTCCTCAGAAGCTGATAGTG
The DNA here is from genome assembly GCA_001897475.1 of Alphaproteobacteria bacterium 43-37. Taxonomy (GTDB): domain Bacteria; phylum Pseudomonadota; class Alphaproteobacteria; order 43-37; family 43-37; genus 43-37. The sequence continues at coordinate 98 of MKSY01000033.1, read as the reverse complement.
TAGTCGTAGCCAATGTTGGGGTAAGAGTTGGTACTATAGCAGGGATTCCAAATACAGCAAAGTCTCCTACATATTCAGAGCTATCTGAAGCAGAAAAT
>MKSY01000032.1 GCA_001897475.1 Alphaproteobacteria bacterium 43-37 | reverse complement strand
AATTATGCTTGACACTCTTCATAGAAGCACCCTCGCGAAAGCGGGAGGCCATAAAAATCCTGGGTTCCCGCATCAAGTGCGGGAAAGACAAAGAGGGTGTGTGGGAATGACAGAAGGGGGGCCTTGTCATCACCGCTCCTCCACCTATCACCCTCGTGCTCTTTTTCTCGTCATTCCCGTGAAAACGGGAAGCCATAAAAAGCCTGGATCCCGCATCAAGCCCCACTTTTTTTATTTCCGACAAACACGATGCTGTTAATCTTCAGCTTTGCCTTTTCCAACACCGTGATGCAGCTTAGAGGCCGGCGCCTTGCGACAATGATGCACAAACATCGTAAACGCTTCCATCGCGGTTGGGTTTGCTGGGTTTGGAACAAAACCATTCTTCAGGTCAAAAAGCTTGTCTTTTGTTGGCTTTAAAGGATTTTGTTCATCACTTTCATCGACGTATACCCCTTCTGCCAAAAGCAAGGCCTGCTTCTCTTCAGTAAGCTTACCATCTCTAGCATCAGCCAGGTTTTCTTCAATCAGCTTAGCTTTTTGAGCCTTAGCATCGTCCATAGCTTTTTGACGATGGGCCTTATTGGCTTCGCCATCCCCAAGATGTTTGACAACGGCCTCACATTGCTCCTTACGCCCCTTGTGGGCATTAATGACTTTAGCATAAAGCTTGCGCATACGATTGCTAATTTCCTTTGCTCTTGCCAGCTTCTCATTGTCAGAAGCTTCCTCAGCAAGCCATGGGTCTTGCAAAATGGCAGCATGGGTTGCTTTTTGCCCTTCATCAAACATGCAATAACGCGTGACGAAACCCGTTACTTCCTCTTCAGATTTTGCCTCAAATTCTTCCACACATTTGCCAATTTTGCTGTTAGGGCCTGCTTTCCCATCCAATTTATGCGGCGCTTTGGCTGCCTTGGCACGGTCTTCAATTGCTTTCATCCGATCCTTAACGGATGCAGGTGCACCATCAGCCTGCGCCTGAGACATAAGAACCAAAGATAAAAACGCGCTAAGCAGCGCAAAAGATAACTTCTTCATCAATTCCTCCCGATTTAAGATAACTTTTGCTAAAGACTAACATAATCCATATATTTTGGAATGAAATTTTATGGATCCAACGCTTACTTTTTAAGGTATGTGGCGATCACATCAGCTGCGCAGACACTTGGCATTTTACCTGTCGATGCTAAAAGCTCATCAATTTTGCTTAAATCATCAATCTGTCTTTGTCGAGCTGTCGTATCTTCCAACAAATAGGAAACCACCTCAGCTAACCGGCCTGGCTTACAGTTTTCTTGTAGTATTTCAGGAATCGACCTTTTCTTAAGTAAGATGTTGACCAAGCACACAAATGGGATCTTGATCAAGCGCTTCACCAGCCATGCCGTAAGAGTGTTGATGCGGTAGGCAATAACCATAGGCACCCGCGCCAGAGCCAGCTCTAGAGCAATTGTCCCTGAAGCCGCCAGCGCTGCTTGAGAGGATCGAAATGCCCCAACCTTTTCCTCCTGTGTGGATGTTACCACCGTAGAGGCAGGCCATCGGCGCGTCAAAGCCGCAAGCTCTTGGTGAAATTTAGGCAATGTTGGGATCACCACATGCAAACGGTTCACACGGTGGGACAACAGCCCAATTGTTTCCTCAAAAATAGGCATCAATTTGTTCAACTCTCCACGACGGCTTCCAGGCAGGACACACAAAAGTGGCACCCCTTCAGGAATAGCATGCTGCTTGCGAAAAACATTTGTATTTGATGTAAAATGATTAATTTCAACTAACGGATGCCCCACAAATGTGGCCTTCAGGCCATATTTTTCAAAATATGGCGGCTCAAACGGAAAGAGCGTTAAAATATGATCATACAGGTGAGAAATTTTCTTGGCTCGCTTCTGCCTCCAAGCCCAAACTGCAGGAGCCACATAATGAATGCATTTAGCACTCATATCTGCACCATATTTTTTCTTAAGGCGCTTAATCAGGGCAAAATGGAACCCTGGGGAATCAATAGTAATAATAACATCCGGCTTGCTCTCATGGATAAACTTGATGGTTTGATCGAGCCGTCTTTTAATGGCAAAAAGATGCGGAAGGACTTCAAGAAACCCCATCAAAGAAAGTTCTTCCATGGGAAAAAGGCTATCAAGCCCCTCGGCCTGCATTTGCGCGCCGCCAACCCCCACAAGCTCAAGCATCGGGTTTGCAGCCTTCAATTGCATCATTAACCGGGCACCTAAAAAATCCCCAGAAGCTTCTCCAGCCGAAATAAAAACCTTTCTCTTTTGAGCAATTTCTGCATTAGGCATGCTGGCCCTCAAGCTCAACCCCATAGATAAATACTCCCCGCTCGTTCGACCGTTGTATAAGGGTTTCTTTATCTATTATCAGACATTTTTTTGCCTCTAAGGCAATACCATTTAATTTATGATCCAAAATCAATTCTAAAGTGCGCAGACCAATAGTTGGCAGATCAATGCGTTGCTCTTGATTCGGTTTTGAAGCTTTCACCAGAACCCCGCCCTTACCAAGCCCCTTTACACGCTCGCGTGCAATTGGGATGCGTGAAAGCATCAAGTCAGTCCCTTCTACAGCCTCCACGGCCAAAACAATCCCCTGTTGCACAACCACACCTTGGCCAACATCCACGCTACCAAGTGTTTTCGCAACAATAAACGCGCGTCTAATATCTTCCATATCCTCAGGAGAAGGACTAGATTTGGTCATATTGCCATTGGAGGCTAAAATCCCCCCAATGATTTCATGCGCACCAACCACGCTAAATCCTTCTTTTTCAAGAAAGTCTATAAGCCCTTTGAGAATGCCATCATCCCCAAATGCTTTAACCCCTAAGGTTGCTAGCACCTCAGCCGCCTTAAAATCAGGACGCAGTTCAAGCCAGGAAGGCCTTCTCACACCACCCGCCATGACCAAACAAGTTATTCCTTGGGATTTCAAGATTTCGATGGATTTACCAACCGCTCCTATGCGATTCCAAGCGTGTGGAACATCTTTCAAAATGGCTGAGTCTGTTTGGTTTTCAAGAGCCAGAACAAAAAAGGGGCGGCCCTGGCTTTTACAAGCTTCAATCAGAAGCTTCGGCAAAAAGCCCTGGCCCGCAATAATTCCTATTTTGTGAGCAGCTATATCACCCATGCGATTCAACACCTACAGAATCAACCAAAAGAGCTATTATGAGTCTCACTCGTTGGGAAGGCATAACCCACACTTAGATTCAGCCTGCATGAACACAACAATCTCCATGACTCCCGGGCTAGCAGTGTAGGCAGCTTGTGTCGCCTCAATACGCTCCCCAACGGTTCCTTCCCCGGAAAATAATGTGCGATAGGCGCTGCGCAGTTCGTCAATGGATTCGCGGGAGAAGCCTCTCCTTTTAAGGCCAACAATGTTGAGCCCATTTAGGAAGGCTCTCTCTCCCTTCACTGCCCCATAAGGGATCACATCACCATCAACTGGTGACAACCCACCAATAATGGCATGACTGCCTATGCGCACTCGCTGATGAATACCTGCAAGCCCTCCAATTATCACAAAATTCCCTACCTCTACATGACCAGCCAATGTAGCATAGTTAGCCATTACAACATCATTACCCACAATACAATCATGAGCCACATGGACACCAGCCATAAACAAGCCACGGTCCCCAACCTTGGTGAGCATGTTGTCACCAGAAGTTCCTGGCTGCATCGTCACATATTCACGGATACGGTTATCCTCTCCAATAATCAGCTTGGAGTCTTCACCTTCATATTTCTTATCTTGCGGAATATGACCAATGGAAGCAAATGGGAAGATAACCGTGCGCGCGCCAATGACGGTTTGCCCTTCAATGCACACATGCGAAATAAGCTCTACTTCGTCATGTAACGTCACATTAGCCCCCACAACACAATACGGGCCAATTTTGACATTCTGACCGATTTTGGCTTTTGGATCCACGATAGCAGTTGGATGAATCATCACCATGGGCCCACCTTATGCCGCTGCTATCATCGCGGAAAATATCGCTTCCGCAACTACCTGATCATTCACCATAGCCACCCCCTCAAATTTCCATACATTAGCACGGGCACGCTGTTTTTGAACTTTCATACGCAAAACATCACCAGGCACCACAGGCTTGCGAAAACGTGCTTCATCAATGGTCATAAAATAAACTATCTTATTATTTTCCATATTTTGCATTGATTTTGTAACCAATACGCCTGCAGTCTGAGCCATTGCTTCAACAATAAGAACACCAGGCATAACGGGTCTTTGTGGAAAGTGCCCCTGGAAAAACCACTCGTTCATTGTCACATTTTTAATACCTATTCCAGATTCAGGGGCATTTACCTCTACAACTTTATCCAACAATAACATCGGAAAGCGATGCGGAATAAGCGCCTGAATCTCATCAATTAAGATATCAGTCGTTAAATTGGCTTCTGTCATGAAGACGATCCCTTTCGTTGTGAAACCATTCTTTGTAACATTACGGACTGCCGCCGCCATTGACCAATGGGAACAGCCGGAGAACCACCAACAATATCCCCAGCTGGGATATCGCGCATAACACCACCTTGAGCAGCTACAACCGCTCCATCACCAATGGAAAGATGGCCAGCAATGCCTGCCTGCCCTGCTAATGTTACAGCATTACCAAGCACCGTACTACCCGCAATCCCCACTTGGGATACAATGACACAGTTTTGTCCAACTTGAACATTGTGAGCTACTTGCACTAAATTATCTATCATCGTACCTTTGCCAATAACAGTATCTTCAAGGCTACCTCGATCGATAGCCGTGTTGGCACCAATAACAACGTCATCTTCTATGAATACTTGGCCAATTTGTAAGACTGGAACATGACCTTTTAGATAATCTCGATGGAAGCCAAACCCCGGCTGGCCAATGCGTGCGCCTGGGTCTATTCGCACCCTGTTGCCAATATCCGCACACTGGATTGTAACATGCGCTGCTATTTGGCAATCCTCGCCAATTGTCACGCCTTTTTCAATAACAGAATGGGATCCAATTTTGGTTCTTGGGCCTATCTTTGCTTGAGCCTTGATAACCACGTATGGATCAATAATACAGTCTGCACCTATTTGAGCTGAAGGCGCGATAACAGCGGTTGGGTGAATGCTGTCAGAAAGTTCCTGCGCATCAACATACATAGCGTTAAGCAGGAAAGCCAACGCACGATATGGCTCAGGCGACACAAGCCCCGCAACCCCATCAGGCAGAGAGGCAATATACTTTTCCTCAAGAATCACGGCAGCTGCTTTTGTTTTTTGTAAATGCTCTAGATACTGTGATGGATTGTTCAACACAGCAATATCTTCATGGGTTGCTTTTTCAAGCGTCGCTATCCCATTTATGGTTAGATTTGGATTCTGGCATTGATGAAGTGCTGCATTTGCAATAGACGCGGCTTCCTCTAAAGATAACTTCTTACAAACCTGAAAAAAACGTGGGTTATTCATGGTTGCCACCTTGGATCAACGATTGCGATTCGACACGTGCTTTGAACTGAACGATAGGTTCAACATTGATGGTCAATTTTGGTAATGTAACATTGAGTTCCTGAATAACTTGTGTGGTGATTTCCAGATTTTGCACAACATACATAACCTGAGCATGGTTAACCACGATATCGTATTTATTCTTGCCCGCAATTCCTTCGATAATCATAAGCACTGCTTTTTGAACCTTGGTTTTAGCCTCGCCAAAAACCTCATCCAAATATTCTTTTCGTTTCTGAAGCATTTCCTGCAATTGCGCAACTTCACGGTCATAGGCATGCCGATCGGCAATTAAACGATTTGAAGCAAGCTCCTTTTCACTATCAGACAAGGGAGCCTGGTTAAGTCGCTGAAGCTCTTGCGTCATCAACTGATCTGCCTCACGCAGCCTTTTCTCGATGGATGCGACAAAGGACTGATCTTTTTGAAGATGCTCGGAAAATTTCTTTTGAATTTCCTGAAAAGCTATGGATTGGTTCAACACTTCCAATGTATTTACCACGGCAATATTGCTAGCGGCGTGGAGGTTGATTACCCCCATCACCATCCAAATCACCACCCAAAATAAGCGCGCCAATTTCTTCAAACCTTCTTTCCTTTCTAGAAAGTTGTCCTAAAGCTGAAGAGAACAGGCTGACGTTTGTCAAACTTTTGGTAACGAGTAGCTCTTGCTATGTCCAAACGGATTGGTCCAAGTGGCGATGCCCAAGCAATACCAAAGCCAACAGAGGAGCGAACTTTGCTCGAATCATTAACCAAATCTTTGCTATAATCCGATTTCCAAATACTACCCACATCTGCAAACAAACTGCCTTTGATTCCTAACTCATTTGGCAAGCCAATGGGGAAAGAAACTTCAGCGGATCCCGTGTAGTAATAGCGGCCACCAACAGCCTCTGACCTTGTGATTTCTCTTGGTGACACACCAAAATATTCAAATCCTCGTAAGGAATCACCCCCTAAGAAAAATCGATCAACAGTTTTAATAGGCTGATTTTGCACAATCTGCATCAAACCACCACTTGCCCTTAAGGTGAAAACAACGTTTTCAGACAAGGAATAGTAAGATTTACCTTCTGTGTTATGCCGCAAAAACTTAGTTTGTCCCCCAAGGCCAGCGTACTCATTGGTGAGGCTGAGAACATATCCAGTGGTTGGGTCAATGCGGTTATCTCGCTTATCGTAAGATAATTCATGCCCCACAAGAGAAGTGTTCCGTGTACCTTGTTGCTCACGAATAATGATAGAGGCGTCGTCCCTAAAGCTGCTAACGCGATCCTGCCTTACCGTGTACCAAACTCTATGAACTAATGGCTCAGTAATATGGTAGCCAATACGTGTCGTTCCTCCATGCCTGTGGTGAATATAACCATTTTGGCTGGTTTGATCGTATCGCACTTTGAATAAATCAACTCCAGCAGAAAGGTTTTTATCCAAGAAGTAGGGTTCGGTAAAGCTGACATCAAATTCACGTGTCCTCTTAGAGATGGTAAAATCGCTGGAAAGCTGTTGCCCTTTACCCATGAAATTATTCTCGCTAAAGCGAACGTTGCCAATCATGCCTTCGATGGAAGTCACGCCACCAGCAACCGAGATTTCACCCGTCGATTTTTCCTTAACGTTCACTTTCAAATTGACTTTATCTGGAGCATCACCTTGCTCTTTTTCAACGTTCACCGTGGAGAAAAAGTTAAGATTCTGCAGCCGTTGCTCTGAACGCCTAAGCTTACTTGTATTATAGGCATCCCCTTCATATAGGCGGAACTCACGACGAACCACCTTATCATAGGTCGCTAGATTGCCATGAATGTCAATCTGGCCGATATAAACCCTTGCCCCTTCGGTCACATCAAATGTGATATCCACCGTTTTTTCTTCAGGGTTTTTCTTAAAATCAGGTTTTACGTTCACAAACGCATACCCCATATCCCCCAAATAATCTGTGATTTTATCCATGGATTTTTCAACCAAACCACCATCGTACCAATCTCTGGTTTTTAGCTCCAAAAGATGCTTGAGAGCTTTTTCATCAATATTTTTAAGCTGGCAATTGATCTTGACTTCCCCCACACGATATCGTGTGCCCTCTTCAATAGTAAACGTGATGAAGAACCCAGATTTATCAGTAGCCAACTCAGCAATGGACGAGAGAACCTTAAAATCCACATAACCATTTTTTAAGTAATGCACACGCAGCAGTTCTCTATCAAAAGCAATTCTCTCTGGATCGTAATTGTCATCATTAGTCAAGAATCGATACCATCTTGTTTCTTTTGTACGCAAAACAGATTGAAGTTTTGACGTACTGAACTTTTGGTTACCCACAAATAGGATTTTCTTAACCCCAGTCAACTTACTTTCATTGATTTCAAAAACTAAATCAACGCGATTTTGTTCTAGCTTAATAATTTTAGGTTCAACTGTTGCGGCAAAACGACCTTGCCTACGATACAAAGAAAGGATACGCAAAGTATCTGCTTGCACGCGGCTTTTGGTAAATACATCACGAGGCTTCATGTAAACCTCGCTTTTCAAAGCATCATCGTTGATGCGCCGATTTCCTTCAAAAACCACGCGGTTAATAATGGGGTTTTCAATAACGTCTACAGTCACAAGATTATGGTCATTTCTTATTTTGACATCAGCAAAAAGATTTGTATCAAAGAGGGCTTTAAGCCCTGTGTTGAGTTTAATGTCATCAATTTCATCACCGATCTTGAGACCCAAGTGATAAAGGATGGAGTCATTCCCAATTCTTTGGTTGCCATTAACTTTAATACCCGTAACTTGAGCACTGAACGCATCAACGCTCCAGGCCATTAAACAAATCAATGCTATAGCAGCAATTTTTAAGCCTGATCCACCAGACCTACACCGTTGATACAAATACCGACTTAGCCCCACAACCCTAGAAACCACTTCACAACCCCTAAATGCATTAAATCATTCCACATTGCCAACACCATCACGGCAATCACTATCGAAAACCCAACTTTAAAAGCAAACTCTTGAACTTTTTCATTCACAGGTTTACCTGTCATAACCTCCACCAGATGAAGCATGATATGCCCCCCATCCAACATAGGAATTGGGAATAGGTTAATGAGACCTAAATTGATGGATAGAAACGCCATCAGCCACAAAAGATTTGCCAAGCCCGATTGAGCTACTTCGCCTGAAATCTTTGCAATTCTTAAAACCCCACCTAATTCCTCAGATGAACGTTCGCCAATGATAATTTGCCATATTCCATGCAACATCCCAGCAGAAACCTGATAGGTATCCACGAATGAAGCTATAGCGGCTTCTTTCATTGATAACATCTTGAAATTTGGAGTCATCGCTCGAGCAATCCCCAAAGATCCAACATGTCGAACACGCCCAAAACGATCTTTGATTTCTTTTTGATCAGGAGTCGCATCAACATGATGTGTTTGCCCTTGGCGATCAATCGTAATGGAGAGCTTTTGACCTGGGTTCGATGAAATAATAACTTCAAGATCTTTAAAATTATCAATAGTTTGACCATTGATTTGACGAATCACATCTCCCTTCATCAATCCCGCATTAGCAGCAGCTGTATTAGGAAGCACTTCTGAAATATCAGCGGGTAAATATCTTTGCCCTATTACTAAATAAAGGCCAAACAACAAAATGACTGCAAAAATATAATTAGCAGCCGGCCCCGCTGCAGCCACAGCAATACGCTGCCATGGTTTTTTCGCATGCAGTGTTAACGCCTTATCCTCTTGAGACATTTCCTTTACATCAGCATTTGGACGACTGGCGGCATCAAGATCACCATACATTTTGACATAGCCACCCAATGGGATCAGGCTAAACTTCCATCTTGTGCCAACCCTATCCGTCCAACCGAATAACTCAGGCCCAAAACCGATTGAAAACACCTCAACGCGCACACCATTCCATCGAGCAACAAGATAGTGCCCCATTTCATGGACAAAAACCAAAATTGTTATGACGACTAAAAATGGTACAAGATAGGGTATAATACCTGTAATCGCTGTCATAGTTTTTTCTACTCCCGAACAAACCCTTAAAACATCTTTGAGGCAGCATTAGCTGCAAAAACTTTCACTTCCTCAGCAAAATCCATAGCCTCATCTATTGTGCCAAGAGCTGGAATCATCATCTTATCTAAAACCTCTTGTACTATAGTCATCACTTTGAGGAAAGAGATTCTTCGATCTAAAAATGCATTTACAGCACATTCATTCGCAACATTATAAACAATACAGGCCCCCATGCCTGATTTTAAGCACGCGCGAGCCATACGAACGGCCGGAAAATTTTCATCATCAATCGGCTCAAACACCATCCGTGACAGTTCATCAAAATTAAGAGGCGTTACATCCGATGAATAACGTTCAGGCCAAGAAAGAGCATGCGCAATTGGCAATTTCATACTCGGCCGACTGATTTGAAACATTTGTGTGCCATCCTTAAATTCAAGCACAGCATGCACAAAAGATTGCGGATGAACCCAGGCCTCCACCTTATTACTCGGAAAATCAAAAAGCCTACACGCTTCAATCACCTCAAGCCCTTTGTTAAAAAGTGTAGCGCTATCAATAGTATTCTTTGGCCCCATACTCCAATTAGGATGTTTTAACGCTTGCTCAACGGTCACATGCTTGAGCTGCTCCTTGTTAAACCCACGAAATGGGCCCCCAGAGGCGGTTAAGATCAATTTGTGAATATTATTCTTTTGATCGGACTGCAATAATTGGAATAAGCCATTATGCTCGGAGTCAACAGGCAGAACCTGCACATTCATTTTATGAGCGGCATCCAAAAGCCAGCGCCCTCCTACAACCACACTTTCTTTATTAGCAATCGCAAGGCTGCGTGTTCCCTCCAAAGAAGCCAGGGTTGGCTTAAGGCCAGACATCCCAACCATTGCTGCTAACACAATATCACTTGGTTGCCGAGCGGCTTCGCAGACTCCGCCTTCACCACTTAAAACAGCTATGCCAGTTCCGCTCAAAGCGCTTTCAAGTAAACCCACAAATTGAGCATCAAATATAGCAACCATTTTGGGTCGAATGGCAATGGCTTGCTTGGCTAGCGCTTCCCACCGAGTACCGGCTACAAGAGCAACCACGTCAAATAGATCCAGATTCTGCTCAATAACCTCAAGAGCTTGAGATCCAATGCTCCCTGTCGAGCCAAGTATAATTATTTTCTTTTTTTGCAATATTACACCAAAATCAAATGAACCACCGCAAAAACGATGCTTGCTGCTAACAAACCATCCACACGGTCAAAGACCCCCCCATGGCCCGGAATGATCCCCCCAGAATCCTTTACTTGGAAGCTTCTTTTCAACCAAGATTCTAGCAAATCCCCATATTGTACGGCTACAGAAAGAATAAGGCTGAGCCATACAATATTACTTTTGCCATTTAAAAAATATTGGGCGTAAATATAACTGGCACAGACCGCAGACAAAACACCACCCAAAAAGCCTGACCATGTTTTTTTAGGGCTGATACGTGGCGCAAATTGTGGCCCTTTTAATTGCTTTCCGACAACAAATGCCATGATGTCCGTTACCCAAACAATAATCATTAACCATAAAGCTTCGCTCGGAGACATTCCAATCACCACATAGGTTAACGCAAACGAACCCAAGAGAATATAACTTAGCCCCACAAACAACGCCTTGATATGCCTCGGCCTTTGCTCCTTCGCCATTGTCAACAATTCATATATACAGCCAAGAGCAACAGCCAAAAGAATAGGTGCCTTCACATACACTGGGGCCCACAAGGCACTGATCGCCAAGGGGATGAGCACTAAACTGGAAAGAATTCTTTTAAGCAAATTTTTCATGGGCTAATCTTTGTCCAAAACGTCGGCTTCTTTTGTTAAAGTCAATTAGAGCGTCAATAAATTCATTTTTACTAAAATCAGGCCATAAGGTTTGCGTAAAATAAAATTCACTGTAGGCAACCTGCCAACATAAAAAGTTACTCAAACGATGTTCACCGCTTGTACGAATGATTAAATCCGGATCTGGCACATCAGCTGTATCCAGATAGCTAGCAAAAGCTGCTTCCGTAACTTCATCGAGCTCAATAATACCATTTTTTATATCAGACCCGAGAGCCTTGATCGCCCTAACAATTTCTTCTCTACCGCCATAACTAATGGCCATTATAAGGGTTAGCCGCTGGCAATGGGCCGTTTTTTTCTCAACCACTTCAATGAGCTGATGAATATCTTGCGGCAACTTCTGACGAGAACCAATCACTTTGAGCCTGATATCATTCGTAATCAACTTGTCGACCTCAGATGTCAGATATGTCCGCATCAAAACCATGAGCTCATAGACCTCATCTTCCGGGCGACTCCAATTCTCCGAGGAAAACGCATATAATGTTAAATATTGAACGCCTGCCTCCAATGCGGCTTCAACAATTTGCTTGGCGACCATGGCTCCTTTTTGATGACCAAAGGCTGGTTTTTGCTCACGCAAATGCGCCCATCGGCTATTCCCATCCATAACGATGGCCACATGCTGCGGAACCATCAATTGGACCATATCATTCAAGGACTGCGATGGGTCTAACTTATTTCGTTTTGAAAAAATGCTTTTTATAAACTTGAGCACGATCAAACTCGTTAGACATGCATAATGTCTTTTTCTTTCTGCGCTAACATTTCATCTATTTTTTTAATAAATGAATCTGTCAATTTTTGGATCTCATCCCCGAGCCTTCTTTCGTCATCCTCAGAAATATCCCCAGCTTTCTCTTGCTTTTTAGCATGATCCATGCCATCACGGCGGACATTACGAACAGAAACCTTAGCTTGTTCAGCATACTTTCCAGCAACTTTGACCAGCTCTTTCCGCCTTTCTTCATTGAGATCTGGCAATGGCACACGCACCACTTGTCCATCTGCCGCTGGGTTTAAACCTAAGTTTGCATCTCGTATGGCCTTTTCAACAGACTTAACCAACCCTGTATCCCACACTTGTACTGTAAGCATGCGTGGCTCAGGTATGCTAATAGTACCAACTTGTGTAATAGGCATCATCGAACCATAAGCCTCAACCATAATAGGCTCAAGCAAGTTTGCTGACGCACGCCCCGTACGCAAGCCCGCAAATTCACGCGTTAGGACCTCCAAAACACCATTCATACGTCTTTTTAAATCGCTAAGTAGATCCTCCACCATTTTAAACCTCTTTAATTTGATTCATTTGTTACCAGCGTATATTGCCCATTTCCTTGAGCAACGTCAATGAGCGCCCCTGGCGTTTGAATTGAAAAAACAGCAATAGGAATGTTGTTTTCACTTGCCAGTGAAATAGCTGCCGTATCCATAACCTTTAACCCTCGAGCAATAACTTCCTTGAAGGTAATGCGATCATAACGGTGCGCGTTAGCATCTTTTTGGGGATCAGAGGAATAAATCCCATCCACCTTAGTTCCCTTCAATAACATCGTGCATTCCATTTCCGAAGCTCTCAAAGCAGCGGCTGTATCCGTTGTGAAAAACGGGTTGCCAGAACCACACGCAAAAATCACAACCCTCCCCTTTTCAAGGTGGTCTATACCTTTTCTACGGATATAGGGCTCGCAGATTGAAGGAACAGGGATTGCAGATAACACACGCGTCGGCACGCCAATCCCCTCCAAGGCACTTTGCAATGCAAGAGCATTAATAAGGGTCGCAAGCATCCCCATATAATCGCCCGTCGTTCTCTCAATTCCTTGAGCAGCGCCAGAAATACCTCTAAAAATATTGCCGCCACCAACGACTAATGCGATTTGGATACCCAAATTGGATACAGCTGAAATTTCTTCGCAAACTCTTTGAACCGTAACTGGGTCAATGCCTGAGGATAAATCCCCCATCAAGATTTCACCTGATAATTTAAGGAGAATTCTCCCAGGCACGCCCATTTTCATACGGCTCTCTCTTCGTTTTATTTAGCCAGCTGAGCAGCAACCTCATCAGCAAAGTTTGAGGCAGCTTTTTCAATCCCCTCACCTAAGGCATACCTAACATAAGCTGTAAGCTCGATGGGTTTACCCAATGCCTTTGCCTCTTGCTCAATAACTTGCGATACCTTTGTGCTTGGATCCATAACAAAGCCCTGCTCAAGAAACACGACTTCTTCATAGAACTTGCGAATACGGCCTTCAACCATTTTTTCAATAATATCAGCCGGACGCCCAGTGGACTTTGCCTGCTCGATCAAGATATTCTTCTCACGCTCCAATGCATCTGCTGATACGTCTGAAACTTTCAAGGCAACTGGGCTAGAAGCAGCAACATGCATAGCCAGCTTTTTACCCAAAGCAAGAAGCTCATCTGGGTTAGCCTCTGACTCTAAAGCCACCAAAACACCAATTCTTCCCAATTGAGGGGCAGAAGCATTATGGATATAGGTAGCAACCACACCTTTTGAGACACTCAGACAATCTGAACGACGAATGGTCATGTTTTCTCCAATAACAGCAACCAAATTGGTTAATGCATCAGCGACCGTTGAATCCTCTACCTTTGCATTTTTAAGGCTTTCCACGTCACCCTTTACGGATACAGCGGCTTGAGCGATATCACGAACTAAAACTTGAAATTGCTCATTGCGAGCGACAAAATCTGTTTCAGAGTTAACTTCAACAATCGCAGCACTTGTTGCATTAGATGCCACGCCAATGAGGCCTTCAGCAGCGACCCTGGAAGCTTTTTTAGCGGCAGCTGCCAAACCTTTAGTCCGAAGCCAGTCCACAGCTTGCTCAAAGTCACCATTTACTTCCCCAAGAGCCTTCTTACAATCCATCATCCCTGCGCCAGTTTTCTCACGCAGATCTTTTACCATTGTTGCGGTAATTTCAGCCATTTTTTCCTCCGCTATTTTTACTGCAACTCAGCAGATACTTCACTCTGCTCAGTCATGCCCATATCACCTTGGGATTCTTCGCCTAAATCAAAATCGTCTTGAAGGTTAGGCATAATCTCGGCAGCTTCCCCCATATCAACACCAGCAGATACCATTTGGGCTTGCACACCGTCCAACACTGAGGCGACGACAAGATCGCAATAAAGATCGATGGCTCTTAAAGCATCGTCATTTCCTGGAATTGGGTATGAGACACCATCTGGATCGCTGTTTGTATCAAGAACCGCAACCACTGGAATACCCAATTTATTGGCCTCTTGAATAGCAATATTTTCCATATTGGTATCAATCACAAAAATCAGATCAGGAACGCCGGCCATTTCCTTAATACCACCCAAAGCTCTGTCAAGCTTATCACGATTGCGGGTTAAGCTGAGCAATTCCTTCTTGGTCAAGCCTTTAAGCTCTTCACCTTCAAGCTTACCCTCCAATTCACGCAAGCGGCGAATAGAATTCGAAACTGTTTTCCAGTTAGTCAACATACCACCTAACCAACGATGGTTAACATAATACTGACCGCACTTTCTTGCCGCCTCTGCAATCCGATCAGAAGCCTGACGCTTTGTGCCGACAAACAATATTCTGCCACCACTTGCTGCAACATCACGAATGGCCTGAAGAGCACGCTGCAAAAGGGGAACAGTATGATCAAGATTGATAATGTGAATGGAGTTCCGGGCTCCAAAAATATAGGGTTCCATCTTGGGATTACGACGACGTGTGTGGTGCCCAAAATGCACACCAGCTTCAAAAAGCTGACGAAGCGAAACGACTGGTATAGCCATATTTAAATTCCTTTCTTCCGGTTGTAACCACCGCAGGCCTTGGTTAAGTGAGGAAACCTTACTTAACACCGGTAACCAGGCAAGGCATCCTGCGTGCTAGTTTAAATAGTGTTGTTCTAGCTTGTGTTTCATAAATTTGCAAGCTCTGATTTTGGCAAGCATTATTGAGCAGCAAGCTGCAAAAGATTCGATCGTTGTTCAAACGACAATTGATATTTTTGAGGAAGCCTTAGCTCAACCTCCCCTTCCTCCAAGGGAAGACGCACAATAATAGAGGCTTCACCTGGCTGCAGCTGCTCACAAAACCGCTTGATGGCTTCTAATTTTAACGGATCATAAATCGCAACCTCCACCGGATGATCAGCCATTTTGTTCTCCAGCCAATCAATAGATTGGGCCGTTAACCTCACTTGGTCTGCCTCAATACGGCCCGCCAGGGTCATAACAAATGACTGACCCGCCACCAATAACTCCCTGGTTTTTGATAAAATTTCTGAAAACAACACCACTTCATACTGCCCATAGGCATCAGACATTTGTATGAATGCATAGCGCTGACCGTTTTTCGAGACACGTTCTTTTGAACTAACCATCACCCCAACAGCGTTCAGCGTTGGCACACCCGAAAGCAGCGCCTCATAGAACTCATTTGAATGCACGACATTCAGCTTATGCAAAGGATACCCCTCCAATGGATGAGCTGAAAAATAGGACCCTAAAACATCAAACTCTTTTTGTAAGCGTTCAAGCAAACCCCATTCAGGTACAGGACTCAAAGATTGCTTTGGCTTATATGCTTCTGCACCAAAAAGACTCGGCGGCCTATCAGTTTCCTTTTTAACAGAGGTCAGAACATCCAATGAAGACCACATCGAGTGACGATTTTTGTGAAGAGAATCAAAGCCACCCGCTAGAACCAAACTTTCCATTTGCCTTTTGTTAAGAGCCTTTGAATCAACCCTTTCAACAAAATCAAAAACATCGCTAAATGGGCCATTGAGAGAACGAGCAGCCGACATATCTTGCATCGCTTGATAACCAACGTTCTTAATCGCACCCAAACCATAACGTATAGCTTTTTGACCGTCTGGCATAAATTCAATGCTAAAATTTGCCACTGATTTATTAATATCAGGGCCCAAGAGAGGGATCCCAATTCTCCTCAACTCTTGCTTGAAAAGATTAATTTTATCGGCATTGCCCATATCAAGAGTCATGGATGCACATAAAAATTCAACAGGATAGTTTGCCTTAAGATAGGCCGTTTGATATGTCAACAAAGCATACGGAGCTGCATGGGATTTATTAAAACCATAACCTGCGAACTTGCTGATTTGGTCGAACACAGCGCTAGCAATATTTTCGCTGACACCATTGCCCAAAGCGCCCTCTATAAATTTGGCACGCTGCGAATCCATCTCTTCGCGATTCTTTTTACCCATCGCTCTTCTTAGCAAGTCCGCTCCACCCAATGTATAACCTGCCATTACCTGGGCAATTTGCATAACTTGCTCTTGAACAACCATAACACCAAAGCTGTCTTTCAAAATTGGCTCTAACATGGGATGTGAGTATTGGACAGGCTCTTCACCATGCTTGCAAGCGAGGTAGCGCGGGATATCATCCATTGGGCCAGGACGATACAAAGCAACCAAGGCGATTAATTCCTCAAGTCGGTCTGGTTTTAAGCGCCTTAAAACATCCCTCATTCCACCGCTTTCAAGCTGGAACACACCCGCCGTTTCCACCCGATTGAGCAGTTCAAATGTTTTAGTATCATCGATGGGAATTGTAGAAATATCCAACACATTCCCAGAAACGCTTCCAATTAATTGACATGTTTTATCAATAACTGTCAGCGTTTTCAGACCAAGGAAATCAAACTTTAGTAACCCTGCTTGCTCCACATATTTCATATTAAACTGAGTAGCTGGGATAGGGCTTCGTGCATCTTTGTAAAGCGGCACAAGTTCATCTAATGGCCTGCCCCCGATAACAACACCCGCTGCATGGGTTGATGCATGGCGATACAGCCCTTCAAGCTTAAGACCATTATTGATAAGCTTCGCCACATCAGGGTCCTCTCTCATCATAGACCTCAGCTGCGGATCAATATCTAACGCCTGCTCAAGCGTTACCGGATTAGCTGGATTGTTCGGAATAAGTTTGCAGATTTTATCCACATACCCATAAGGCATTTCCAAGACTCGCCCTACGTCCCTTAAAACGGCTCGCGCTTGCAATTTTCCGAAAGTAATGATGTGCGCAACCTTATTATCACCATATTTTTCTCGGACATACTCGATAACCTCGTCACGCCTATCTTGACAAAAATCAACGTCAAAATCAGGCAATGAAACACGCTCAGGGTTGAGGAATCGTTCAAAAAGCAGATTAAACGCAATGGGGTCAATATCGGTAATAGTCAGCACCCAAGCCACAAGAGAGCCTGCTCCTGAACCTCTACCAGGCCCAACAGGTATACCTTTTTGTTTGGCCCACCGGATAAAATCCGACACGATCAAGAAGTAGCCAGGAAATCCCATCTTAATGATAATATCCAACTCATAATTCAGTCGTTCTTGGTAGTTTTCCCGAATTATTACTTTCTCCTGCTCGTCCATGACCGGCTTAAAGACTTGACGCTCTAACCTTTTTGTTAATCCATCATTTGCTTGGATAACGAGCTCTTCGGCTTCGCTCTTACCATCTGTTGTTGGAAATGGTGGCAAAATTGGTTTTGAAACCCTTGGCATAAAATGGCAACGCCGAGCGATACGGATGGTGTTTTCAATAGCCTCAGGAAGATCAGAGAAGACTTTTTTCATGGCGCTTTGAGATTTAAAATAATGCTCAGATGATACTTTACGCCTATTCTCAACAGAAACAGTCACGCCCTGGGAAATACACAAAAGAATATCATGAGCTTCATGCAGCTGAGGAGACTCAAAATAAACCTCATTGGTAGCAACTATTGGAACCCCTTCATCCATAGCAATTGTCAATAATGCTTCTTCTATCCTTGCTTCATCTGGGTATCCACACCTTGAAATTTCCAGATAGAAACGATCCCCAAAAATAGCTTTATATCGCCGAGTTAAAGCCACGGCTGTATCCACCTGTTTTTGGAGCAATGCCATATGAACAGGCCCTTCAAGACTTCCAGAGAGCAGTATCAATCCCTTGTTCCACTCATCTATGGCTGCAGCATCTATGCACGGAGCCTCGTGCTCCTTTGAATTTATATAAGCATTGCTCGCCAGCTTCATCAGACTATTGTATCCATCTTGAGATTGAGCCAATAATCCCATGTGATAAAAATAGGTCTGACCATTAGGTAAGATATCTTTAAACTTGAGTTTTAAACCAATAATACCCTGTATACCTTTTTCAGCACACGCCAAGGAAAACTCTAGCGCTCCAAAAAGGTTACCAGAATCCGTAAGGGCAACAGCCGGCATACCATGCTCCACACACAGATCAACTAGTCGCGTTGTTTTGATTGCCCCTTCAGCTAAAGAATATGCAGAGTGAGTCTTCAGATGAACAAATTCAGGCACAGCATATCCATATGATTAAACCATAATTAAAAGTTAACGGCAGGTAACAGCCCGCCTTTTTAAACAATATGACCGTCTTTTAAAGAGACAACCCGATCCATCTGTTTTGCCAGATCTGGATTATGCGTAGCAATCAATGCCCCCACATTATGACTCTTTACAATTTCCAAAAGCAACTGAAAAACCACCTGTGACGTTTGCGTATCTAAATTCCCAGTGGGCTCATCAGCCAGCAAGATTGTTGGGCGCCCAATTAATGCCCTTGCCAAGGCAACCCGTTGTTGCTCACCCCCAGATAATTTGGCCGGGCGATGGTCAAGCCTAGCTCCCAGCCCTACTCGCTCAAGCAACACAAGAGCTTCTTTTTTAGCCTGCAATGACCCAACACCCGCAATAAGGAGAGGGAGCATGACATTTTCCAATGCAGAAAAATCGGCTAGCAATCTGTGACTTTGATAGACAAAACCAATGCTTGTATTTCGAAAGCGGGCTTTGGCTTTTTCAGACCGCTCCACCATATTCATACCATCAATCAACACTTGCCCAGAACTTGGCTTCTCTAACAAACCAGCAATATGCAAAAGTGTGGATTTACCAGCGCCGGAAGGCCCGACCAAACCTGTTATTTCCCCAGGTTTTAAATCCAAGGAAACATCTTTCAAAACATTGATAGTTACACTATCGATTGAAAATTGCTTTGAAATGTTACGTAGAGAAAACATGATTTAAATCTGCCTCAGTGTATCAACAGGATCAAGGCGTGATGCGCGCCATGCTGGATAGAAAGCCGCGAGTAATGTCAAAACCATTGCCATCAACATAATGCTCATGACCTCATAAATGTTTAGCTCTGCAGGTAATTTTGACAAAAAATAGATCTCAGCCTGGAAAAGATTAGTATGCGTGATTTTTTCTAAGCCTTTTCGAATGCTTTCAATGTTAGCCGCAAAGATACACCCCAAGATTCCACCCAAGATTGTGCCAGCCAACCCAATGCTTCCCCCAATAAGTAAAAATATTTTTAAAATGGAAGTTCTAGCCGCCCCAATGGTTTTAAATATCGCTATTTCCTGTGATTTATCTTTGACAAGCATGATCAGACTAGAAATGACATTGAAAACCGCCACCACAATTATAAGCGTAAGGATGATAAACATTACATTTCGCTCAACTTTAATGGCCTCAAAATAGCCCGTGTTCGCCTTTTGCCAATCCAAAATCCCCAATTCAGGCGGCAGTTTCGCCATGAGTCCTGGCACCCTATCACTCGCTTTTGATAAATTATCCGTAAAAATCTCAACATTAGTGCATGTACCTTCAGGAAGCCTAAAAAACACTTGCGCCACCTCAAGCGGCATAAACACATAGGCGTTGTCATAATCAACCATGCCCATCTCAAAAACACCACCAACTTTAAACGTTTTGGCCCGCGGCGCCATTCCAAATGGTGTAGCCGTCCCCTGGGGAATCATAAGAGTTAGTTTACCACCAGGCAGCACCCCCAACTTTTCAGCAAGCCTTTTACCAATCAAAATGTGCTGATCGTCATTAAAGATTGATGTGCCCCACTTGACTTTGCTTGTGATCATTTCTCGCTTTTGCAAGTGCGCACTTGCGATACCATGCACAATAACAGCTGCAGCGCCATGAGCCGAGGTCACCATACCTTGCTTCTCAATAATCGGGTGAGCTAACGTTACATTCAAATGTTCCTTCAACCGATCAACCACAGGTTGATAGTAAAGGGGCTGCTGCTGCGAATGATACACTCGCAAATGACCATTAATACCTAATATCTGCCCCAAAAGCTCTTTATGAAAACCATTCATCACCGCCGTCACAATAATCAATGTAGCGACACCCAGCATAATTCCCAAAAAAGACAAAATGGCAATGATGGACACAAGCTTTTCTTGGCTGCGTGCGCGCAAATATCTTCCTGCAACGTACCACTCAAATCCTTTTCGCATTAGGCAGCCAATTGGTTAATAAAGGAGGTTAGGTCAAGCTCTTGACGCGTTCCATCGGAGCGTCGCTTAATCTCAATAATACCCTTTTCTACGGCCTTTGCACCGACAATAACTTGCCAGGGAAGACCAATGAGATCCATATTGGCAAACTTAGCTCCAGGACGCTCATCTGTGTCATCATAGAGCGTCTCGACCCCAGCCTCTTTAAGTTTTTCATATACCGCATCGGCAAATGCTACAGCTTTAGGATCATGTGTTTTAGCATTGACAATACCAACCTGGAATGGCGCCACTGGGTCAGGCCATTTGATCCCCTCGCCATCAAAATTGGCTTCAATAATAGCTCCCACCAACCTCGACACACCAATACCATACGAGCCCATTTCGACATTCACCAGCTGACCTGAAGGGGTCATAACTTTTGCTCCTAAAGGCTCAGAGTATTTTGAGCCAAAGTAGAATATATGCCCAACTTCAATCCCTTTAGATTGCTTAAGCTGATGGGGGGGCACTGGGCATGATTGCGGATCATGCTTTTCGTCCACAGCCGCATAAAGACGCACAACTTCGTCCATAACATTTGGATCATCAAAATCCAGGCTCTCAAACGCCACCTCATAATAAAGTGAGCTTTCGCCCGCCGGCGCTAAGATTTGGAACTCATGGCTCATATCGCCACCAATTGCGCCTGAATCAGCACGAACAGGGATCGCTGTAAGCCCCATCCGTTTAAAAATCTTTAAATATGTTTGGTACATACGCCAGTATGATTTTTTGGCACCTTCATAATCTATATCAAAAGAATAGGCGTCTTTCATGAGGAACTCTCTTCCCCTCATGACACCGAACCGTGGGCGAATTTCATCTCGAAACTTCCATTGAATTTGATACAAATTTTTTGGAATATCACGATAGCTTTTAATATGCTGACTAAATACTTCCGTGATCAACTCTTCGTTTGTTGGACCATACAAAAGCTCACGGTCATGGCGATCTTTGAATTTCAACATTTCTTTGCCATAACTATCCAATCGCCCACTTTTCTGCCACAACTCTGCTGATTGAATGGTCGGCATTAATACTTCCTGACACCCTGCCGCATCCATTTCCTCATTGATGATATTTTCAATCTTCCTTAGAACCCTTAAACCTAGAGGGAGCCAAGTGTAAATTCCAGCACTTGATTGATAGACCATTCCGGCCTTTAGCATGAGCCTATGCGATGCAATTTGTGCATCACTTGGTGTTTCTTTTTGGGTTGGCAGATAAAAGTGAGATAGCCTCATTTGTTCCTCAAAATGCTTTAATTCGATAATAAATTTAGAATATATGAATCCTGACTTTCAAATCAAGTGAGGAGTTTTTGGTTTGTGGTTTAATAGCTTGAATATATTTAACAAACAAATTATATTGCCATAAAATTTCTATAGACATTGGAAATTACCATGAGAAAAACGACTATATTAGCCGTACTCCTTTTAATCTTCACATGTATAACTAGCTCTGCCAACGCGGGGGTTTTAACACTCAAAAAACGCTGCACTGTGAATCGAGCACTCTTTGATATTGGATCTGGGGCCACTAAGTTTAAATTGGTCCAAGTCGATACTTGCAAGCACAAAATTCTTCAAACTTATTTCAAGAAAGATGTGAGCGTACCTTATCAAGAATCTCTTAACAATGCCAAAGATGGCAATTTTAGCCCCGAAGTTATTCAGCTAGGATTCGATACTCTTAAAGCTCTAAAAGCCAAAGCGGAAGGCGTCGCTCCTATCGATGAAGCCTTTGGTTTAGCAACCGCAGCATTTCGGAAAGCTAAAAACGGCCCGGCTGTCCTTGAAAAATTTGAACAAGGACTGGGAATCTCTATTGAGATTATAAGTCAAGAAATGGAAGCAATTCTCGGCCTCAGATCAGCTCGCTTTTCTGAAAAAGACTCTGCTAACAAGCACATTCTCGTGTGGGATATTGGCGGCGGCAGCCAACAAATCATCACCGACACGCACCAGGATGGCTTGGTTTATGTGGGCGGAGGCATGGGCGCCGAAACATTTGAAAAAATGCTTATTGAGATTATCAAGAATAATGACTCCTCAATTGTAGAGTCTCCAAACCCCATAGGGCCAGATAATATTCAACCAGCCATACAGTTAGCCCATACTCTTGTTTCTTTTCCCGCCAAAAACTCTTTGCGTATCTTTCAATACGAACAAAATTATAACCCAAAAGTTATCGGGATAGGATCTGTCCATAAATCCATTTTAAAACTCGTCAACCCTAGGAAAACTTCTTATAAGAAGGCAGATCTTTTGCAAGCGGCCACAAGATATAGCTCTAAGAGCGATGCTGAGCTCATTCAAATGGGCATAAAACCTGATTTTGTAGATCACGAGGTTAGTAACATGATCTTTGTCTATGCTGTTATGGACACCTTTAACATTAATGAAGTACACGTCATGAATGTTAATCCAATTGATGCACTCATTATCGAAGGACAAAAATTACTTGAGTCAGACATAGATAAGTTGCATAAGGATAAAGAAGGTAAAAAACAGCTACTTTAAACAATATAAATGCAATGTTCTCCCATAATCATTAATCCAAAAAGATTCTATTTTTGGCTATCTATTTTGTTTCTTATACTATCCGCCTTTTTTTCCTTTGAGGCAGGTAAACGCCCCTTAGCAAGCCCTGACGAAGGACGTTACTGTGAAATCCCAAGAGAGATGCTGGAAAGTGGGAATTACCTTACCCCTCGCCTGAACACTGTCAAATATTTTGAAAAACCTCCTTTGTTTTACTGGATGCAAGCGACATCCTTCCAGGCATTTGGCTACAATGATTTTGCTGCACGATTAGCAAACATTTTTATTGCACTGGTTGGGTGCATGATAACGTTTGTTTTTGGATGGCATATGGTTTCTCCTCGAGTAGGGATACTATCTTGCCTTATTCTAGCCACTTCATTGCTTTATTATGGCATCAGTCGCATTGTCATACTTGATATGACAGTCAGTGTTTTCATCACTGGCGCTATCCTGACAATGGCAAGAGGTTTACTCATGCCCACGGGGCGCTTACAAAAAACTTTCGTTGTAGCTAGCTATGTCTTTTGTGCTCTTGGTTTTCTAACAAAAGGCGTCATTGGTTTTTCAATTCCAGGATCAATCATTCTCATCTGGATTTTAGTTAACCGTCAATGGGGATGGTTTAGAACTGCCCTCAATCCAATTGGCATCCTCATTTTTTTAGCGCTTGTTATTCCTTGGCACGCATTAGTTAGTTTAAAAAACCCTGAGTTTGCTTACTTCTACTTCATTCATGAGCATATCATACGATTAGTAACCCAAAGCCATCAGCGTTACCAACCTTTTTGGTTTTTCATCCCCATCTTCATTGGCGGCCTTTTTCCATGGATAGGCTTTTTTGTTATGAGCCTGAAAGAATATATTTTATGCCTCAGACAAAAGCTTAACTCCCCATACAAATCGCTTTTAAACCTTTTGTGCCTATGGATAGGGTTTATCATTTTCCTCTTTTCACTGTCACAATCCAAGCTCATTCCTTATATCTTGCCTGCGTTTCCTGCGGCGGCTCTTTGGCTAGGACATTTTATCAATGAGCATATTTTAAGCGCACCATCCGATCAAAGTGCCAAACGTTTACTGGATAGGTCGTTCCAGTTGAATATTTTACTTAGCTTAGGGCTCATTGTGGTTGGATTGCTTTTACCCTTTCCTTCCCATATGCCAAGCCACATTGGTACAAACGGCAAGATCATAATCACCATCTTGATTGCTGGCGGAGCCTTTATACCTTGGGTTCTTCAAAAAAAGAAAATGCCATATGTCGCCATTTTAGCATTAATCATCGCTGCTATGGCCACCAACTTGTACCTAAATCACTTAAGCGAGCATTTCCAAAGGCCTTCTTCGCGTGCTTTGGCGCTTGCTATAAAAGACAAAATCTCACCAGAAGTCCCCATCATTTGCTTTGAATTTTATCCCCAAGAATTGCCATTTTATCTTGGCAGACCTGTTATGATTTCAGGATGGTTGGGGGAGTTAGCATTTGGTGCATCTGTTGAGGATAAAACAGACCTTATTTTTGATCATACTGTTGCAGCCAAAATATGGCATATATCCAAACAGGCTATTGTTTTTGTTAGAGATGATAACTTTGAAGCATTTCGATCAACCATAAAATCACCCTTCCATATTGTGGGACAACACTTTAATCTTTTCATGATTTCAAAATTACCTTTGGATTTAGAATGAAACATATTCATCTCATTTTAACGGCTGTATTTTTAAACACCCTCGGCCAACTTTGTCTTAAGGCTGGCATGATAAAAGTTGGGGAGGTGAATTTAACTTGGCACAAACTTCCATCTATATTGTTAAGCGTATTCCGAAACCCGTTTATTGAATTGGGCGTTTTATGCTATACGTTAAGCCTTCTATTTTGGTTGTGGACATTATCCAAAGTTGATGTCAGCGTAGCTTACCCCATGCTTAGTATTGGATATGTCTTAAGCGTTGTTGCTGGGTATTTTTGGTTCAATGAGCCCTTAGGAGCAATGAAAATTGCAGGCGTATTTATTATTATGATAGGAGTCTACCTTGTCGCTCACTCATAAATTTGAAAATAACAACGAGGCATTTCTCCCGTTTGCCCGCCCTAATATTAGTGATGAAGCTATCAAAGAAGTCGTGGATTGCCTGAAATCAGGGTGGATTACTACCGGCCCACGTGTGCAAAAGTTCGAAGAAGCGCTTAAAGATTACCTTAAAGCCCCATTTGCTCTCGCAATCTCTTCGGCCACAGCTGGCCTTTATGTGGCCCTCAAAGCTATCGACCTTGAGCCTGGCGATGAGGTCATAACCACATCCATGACGTTTGCTGCAACACTTAATGTGATTGTTTTAGCAGGAGGGAAGCCTGTCCTCGTTGATGTTTCACTTGATAATTATAATATGGATGTTGCGGCAGTGGAAAGTGCGATTACCAGCCGCACCAAGGCTATCATGCCCGTTCATTTTGCAGGCCTTCCTGTGGACTTAGACCCACTGTATGATCTGGCTCGCAAGCATGGTTTATACATTATTGAAGATGCGGCCCATGCCATAGGAGCTCATTATAAAGGGAAAATTATTGGATCATTTGGCGATATCCAAGTTTTCAGTTTCCATCCCAACAAAAATATGACCACGGGTGAAGGCGGGGCAATTACTGTTCGAGATGAGATTTTAAATCAAAAGATTGAGCGACAACGTTTTCATGGCATGGATCGTATGGCATGGAATCGTTTTACCAAAAGTGGCTCCCAGCATTATGAAATCGTCGAGCCTGCCCATAAATTTAATATGATGGATATTCAAGCCGCATTGGGCATACACCAGTTGCAAGCACTTGACTCTTTCATTGCAGAAAGAGAGAGAATTGTTAAGAAATATTATACGCTCCTTAAGGATTTTGATTATTTAATTTTACCCACTATGCCAACTTACTCCTTTAAGCATGCTTGGCATTTATTAGCCCCTCGTATAAATCCTGAAGCTACAAAGCTCTCACGAGATGATGTTGCTCAACGCCTTAAAGAGCAAAACATTGGAACAGGTCTGCATTATCGTGCGCCTCACCTCTACCCATTCTATATGGAAACATTTGGGTTTAAGAAGGGGCAATTTCCAAATGCAGAAACGATTGGGGATTCAGTTTTAAGCCTTCCACTTTTTCCAGGGCTTAAAGATGAAGAGTTTGAGCGTGTCATTTTGGCTTTAAAGAGTGTTTTTTCAAACAAGGAATAGAACATGACAGAACAAAATATTTCCAACGTTGATCTTTCAGTTGTGATCCCTGTTTATAATGAAGAGAAAACGCTGAGGAAACTCATTGAACGACTGATCCCCGCTCTTGATAAGTTGGGAAAAAATTATGAGGTTATTTTTACTAACGATGGTAGCCGCGATGATTCCTGGCCAATTCTAAAATCCATCCAGCAGCAGTTTCCTAACCGAATTACACTCGTAGATTTCAACGCGAATTATGGCCAGCATATGGCTATCATGGCCGGCTTTGATCAAGTCCGTGGGAGCGTAGTCATCACCATGGATGCTGATTTACAAAATCCACCTGAAGAAATATATAAATTGATTGAGAAAATTGATGAAGGATATGATGTTGTAGGCGGATATAGAGCAAATCGTCACGAAAATGATCATTTTGTGCGCCGCTACTGTTCGAAAATCATGAATTACATCCGCAGTAAAATCACCAATATTTCTATGATAGATCAAGGCTGCATGCTCAGGGCTTATAAGCGCCCTATTGTCGATCTCATTACTCAAACAGTGGAAACTTCCACTTTTATTCCGGCCTTAGCCTTTAAATTGGCCGGAAAGCCCACTGAAGTAGAAGTCAAACATGAACAACGAGTGGAAGGGCAATCTAACTATAGTGTTTATGAACTTATTCGCGTAACACTGGATTTATTCACAGGCTTCTCATTATTTCCTCTTCATGTGTTCTCCATAGGAGGATTGTTCATCTCGTTTTTAAGTTTTGTGCTATGCTTTTACCTTATGGTTCGTCGTCTTGTCATTGGGCCTGAAGCAGATGGAATGTTCACCCTATTTGCCATCCTCTTTTTCTTCATTGGGGTTTGCATCACAGGTATTGGTATTGTTGGCGAATATGTGGGTAGGACTTACCAGGCTATCTCTGGCAGACCCAGATACATTGTTCGAGAAATATCCCATCGTTCCTAGAAAAAGTTAGCCGTTAGCTCTTTTCACAAAGGCCTGTTTCCTCTACTATATTTGTGGGAGAACGCTTGAACGATGTTACAAAATGACTACGGACGAAATCTCTACTCACTTTTATTTTTCCTTGTTCTCCTTTTTGGGGACTTAGGTTCTCTTTACGCACAAACACCAGATTATCCTAACGAAAATGGCTGGTTTCCAATTTTAAGACAACCACCACCTGATGAAAAAGACCCAAGGCCAACCATTAGATACTCAACGACATTTAGTGGCGCTCCTTCAGAAGTGCTGGATGATCTAAAGAGGATTTCAATCCTCTTAGCTAAAAAGCGTAAGTTACCATTTAGCCGTTCTGAAATTCTATTCCGCGCCCAAAAAGATATTGCCCAAATGAAACAAGCGCTTTACGCGCTTGGGTTTTATGATGCAACACTATCACCTCAAATTAAAATGATCTCCTCAAGGTCCGCAGAAGTTATTCTCCATATTACAGCAGGGAAAAGGTATACTTTTGCCATAGTCGACTTCAAACTTGCCATACCTACAAGCGACTTTTATAACCTTGAAAAGCACCCATACCTTATCAAAAAAGGCGCCCCAGTTGTTGCCAAAAATATTATTGAAACAGAAAAGCAGTTGCTACGTATTTTTGCTGAGAACGGCTATCCATGGGCAAAAATTCTACCACGCAATCTATTACTCGATCGCAAAAATAGAACTATGATCGCGCAGATCACAATTGATCAGGGCCCTCTAACAACATTTGGTAAAATTGATGTTCTTCCCATAGAAGAAGTCGACACATCCTATATTCTCAATAGGATTAATTTAAAAAAAGATGAACTTTATAACATTAAAAGGGTAGAAGCCGTTCGTCAAAAAATTAATGAGCACGGCCTTTTCTCAACTGTTTCCATTGAACCTATTGAACCCAACGTTTCAGGAGAGCCATCTGCAACCAAAATTACTCTAAAACCAACTAAACCCAGGACCATTGGTGCCGGTGTGCATTATTCCACACTTGATCACCTTGGTTTTAAAGTTTTTTGGGCCCACCGCAATTTATTTGGCCACGGTGAGAAAATTGGCATCACCAGCAAGAGGACGACAACAACTAAAAACGTTGAGTTTGAGTTTCAAAGGCCTGACTTTCTATCCCCACGGCAAACATGGATTAATACATTTTTAACAGGAAGCGAAAAAACCAAGGCTTATACCTTTAAAGGTAATATTTTGACCACCAAGCTTGAAAAAGAACTCTCTCATGAAATCACAATTGGTGGTGGCATTTCCTATGAGAAAGAGAGCATAATTGAAGAAGACATCTTTACGCCCTATCGTTATTTTGGATTCCCTCTTTTTGCTCGTTATGAGAATACCGACTCTTCGCTTAACCCAACACAAGGTGGCCAAACATTCTTACAAATCACCCCTTTCACTGGGCATTTTGGCTCAAAAAAGCACATGCTTATCCCTGTCTTAAGGCAAACATTTCACTTGCCCCTTGATTTTAAACATTACCATGTTTTAGCATTTTGGGGGCAGGGCAGGCTGATTCGCGGCAGAGTTGAGCGACAAGAAATACCCGCCCACAGAAGACTTTATGCCGGAGGCGGTGGGTCTGTTCGCGGCTATCAGCACCAATTCATTGGCCCTCTTTCCTCCTCGCAACGACCACTAGGCGGGCGATCATCTCTTGAGCTTGGCAGCGAAATAAGGGTTCGCATTAATGAAGATGTAGGAGCCGTGGTCTTTTTAGAAGGCGCCACAGTATCCGAGAAAAACAGTATCAATTTAAGCGAAAAAAAGCTCTGGGGTTATGGTGTAGGCGTGAGATACTTCACGGCATTAGGCCCCCTACGGTTTGATATTGCACTCCCAATGAAACGAAGAACCGATTCTCTGGGCCAGAAAATTGATAAGCCGTTCCAGTTTTATATAAGTATCGGTCAAGCTTTTTAGGGAGAAGAGCATTGCGCCAACAGCTGATAGCATTATCAAAAATATTCTTAAAAGCTATGAGCTTTACCCTATTATTGCCACTTTGTGTTTGGGCTTTGCTTCAATCACCTTTGAACGAACCAATCTTAAGCTATTGTTACAATCATTGGGTTGCTGAGCCAGAAGAAAAAATTATCATCCACAGCCTAAAAGGTGTGTTTCCGTTTAACACATCCTGCCAGAGCATACAATTATACAACAAGGATACGCTATTTCTAACCATCACAGGACTTGATTGGCAAATAAGTGTATCCGACCTTTTTAAACGAAAAATTACTCTTAAGCATCTTCAAGCAGAAAAAGTGCTCATTGATATGACTGCCAGCAGTACTTCAACTAAGCCCTACAGCTTTTCGTCCCTAAAGCTTTTAGGGGTTAATATTGAAAAAGCACGAATCAAGTTTTTAGAAGTTGTTAACAAAGAACAAAATCATCTACCACTAACAGTGGAAGCTTCTTTTTATAATGATCACAGCACTCGATTGAATGCCCATGCCGTAATCTCTCAACCTGAAACAGTTCAAAAACCTCTAAATGCTCAATTTGATCTGTCTATTAATGTACCTCAAAATGCCTTCAAGCTGAAAGCCGATATAAATGACAAATCTGGACAATTAAGCCATTGGGCTCACTCGAAGGGGCAACTTCCCAGCCATTTTAAGCTTAACGGCCAAGGAAATTTATCCAATTGGTCTGGCCGCATAACTGGTCAACTCGCTGGCATTGAGGCCTTAGCAGCTGATATTAAACTAAAGACTGATGAAAATCATTCTTCCCATATTTTAGTGGATGGAGAGATAAAACTCGAAACCCACAAAAAGCCTATGCACTTTAACGTTAATGCTCATAAACCATCTAACAAACTGGATTTTGATATTTCGAGTCATGTTAATATGGTGAATGATTCGATTGAATTAAATGCACATATTTTTAATGGGAAATTAGGACGAATCGATGGCAAGTGGAACATCCAAAATCAACCTGCAGTAAACGCATTATTATCTTTACCTTCTGACTGTCAATTCCCCTCAGGCCATTTTCACGGCCAGGTTGATATGATAAAGCAATCCTTAGCATTTTCATCACATATAAATTACTTTGCATTTGGCAATCAACGATTTGAAAATATAGCTTTTGAATGTGAATCTTCTTATGCGCCGGCTAATAAACAATATCAATGGCATGTAAAGTCCAATGCCCTGAATGTGCAAAATGGCACACCGCTATCCATAACATCCAGTGGTTTTCTAGATCAGAATTTCCAAATATGGACGCTGGATCATATTCAGGCGGAGGCTTTTGGAAATACTTTGCTCATGGATGGACAATTGCAGGTATCTTCCAAATTAATTGGCAAAATGAATCTCCAACTGACGAACTCTAATGGCTTGTCTATTACCTCAATTTTAACATGTGAGAACATGCCTGGTAATCTCATGTCATCGTTCACATTTGATCACCTTTTGGTTACAAGCCCGGATCTGCCAGAGACTATCGCAACCCACGTGCAAAAGCCAGCGCGCTTAACTTTTGACATAAAATTAATGAATCCATTTGATTTACAACGCATTAATTTTTCTCACCCGGCGTTATCGATACATGGTAAATCCACCATTGATACGAACCATCACTCATTAAGTTCTCACTTTGCATTTCAATCCAATGTGGATTTGCCAGAGCATGAACTCAAGGGAAACATCTCAGCAATTGTTGATCTTTCAGGCCCCATTTCATCGCCCACCCTTAAGGCCCGATTCACATGCGATGATTGTTCTGTCGGCAAAAAATTTAGCGCTGATAAAGTTGAAGGCGAAGTTAGCGGCGAGATTTTGAAAACCATGAATATTTCAGCCAGCGCGACAAAAGATATGCATACCCTGGGTTTGATGAGTCATGTGAGTTATGATCATGATCAAATTAGCTTGAGCAACACTCAGATTCAAACAGAAAAGAATTGGCTTCAGTCTAAATTGCTCACCTACACATTTGTCGATAGAATGCTCATTGGTGATCTGAAAGTCCACATACCTAACTTGAATTCGATGGCTGTGTTTTTAGGCCATCCTCTGTCAGGATCAGCTTTTGGCGATGTTACATTTGTTACAAAGGGCCCCAAGAAAACACATCATACCATTATAAAAATGAATCTTCTTGACCTTGAAAATGGTCAAAACACCTGCTCCTTAGCTGATATTGATTTAGATATGATAACACACCCATTTGGAACTTTGCTTTCAGGTGGCGCTAAGATGGAACACATTACAACACCTCATATTGATGTTAGTGAGCTCAATATGACGGCACAGCCACTGCCACAATCCAAATCTACAAAGTTATCCCTGTTCGTTTTAGGTGACGCTGCTTTTCCATTTGAAATCATAGCTCATTCGACTGTTGAATTGACTCAGAAAAAAGAACTGAACCTTGTTCTTGATGGCCTTTCTGGCCATATCAACGATCTACCTATTACCCTTATTGGACCGGCTAAAATCACAAAAACTCCTGCCGAATTTATAGCCAATGCGAATTTAAAAATTGGAGAGGGAACCTTTAATGCTCAAGCAACCTTTGACCATGCAGCCAATGTTGATCTGAGCTTACAGAATTTACCAGCTTCCATTTTGTTGAATTCCATTAGCGTTGGTGAAGTTAATGGCACAATAGACGGAACATTTAAACTCAAAACAAACAGCTCGTCCCCTAAATTTTCCCTTTTTATTAAAGGACATGATCTTTCAATCGTTGGGTTTGAAAAAAACACCATTGACCTTGGTATTGAGGTAGAAAATTCCCGAGAAGAAATTCATGCTAAAGGGTATATTAACACCAATAAAAGTCATACTTTGACCTTTAAAATGCTAACCCCTATTCACTTTTCATATGCCAATATGTTGACCACTACGCCTGAACACATCCAGATTGAATGCGACGGTGATATTGACATTACCCCTCTAAGCGACATGCTCACGTCAGAAGAACACACGATCACAGGGATATTAAACATTCACTCTAATCTGATCTTTGGGTCAAATGTTTCCCTCAAAGGAACAGCCTTCATTAACAATGGCACCTATGAGAACATGGAATCAGGAACAATTCTTAAAAATTTCAAAGCTGCACTCTCTTTTGAGGGCAAGAGAGCAACCATTGACTTAGTTGGACTAGACTCAGGAAACGGTAAAATCAAAGTAGCTGGCGATATAGATTTTTCAAGCACAGAACCATTTTATAACTTAAAAGCAACATTGACAGGGCTCAACGTATTTCAAATGGATGATTTGCATGCTGGAGTAAGTGGCACACTGATGCTTGAAGGGAAGCCAAATAACACCAGGCCGATCCTTTTGGGAAATTTAGCCCTCACACCCTTTCACTACAACATACCCAATTCAACCAACAGTGATTTAATACCACTTAATAGCCAAGATATTGAAGAGGCCACAACATCAAAGCATGAGGCGTCATCATCATCTTCATCCATTAATATGGATATTGGACTCACATTTCCCGAATCCATTATTCTAACTGGCAGAGGCCTAGAATCTTTATGGGAAGGGAAAGTCAGAGTGCGTGGAAGTGCAGCGTCACCTATCTTAGATGGGCAATTTCAGCTCAAGCATGGCCGTTTTAATTTTGCAGGAAAAATACTCACTCTAACTCACGGCTATCTGCTTTTTGACAACAATAAAGATAACGACCCTCTCATTGATGTGAGGGCCAAAGTCAAAACACCTGAGCTACTTGCTCTCTTTAAGCTTACCCAGCGTGCCTCAGACCCATCTTTCTCTGTTCATTCAGACCCTATTAATCACACAGATGAGATCATCTCTCAGGTTCTTTTTGGTAAGAGTCCGGGCCAAATTAACTTTAGCCAAAGCTTGCAGCTTGCCTCTGCTATTCAGTCACTACGCTCTCCTGGCAGCGGTCTTACAGGAATTATGGACACAGTTCGCTCAACGCTAGGACTTGATAGTATTAGTTTGAAAGAAACATACAACTCAGAACAAAATGATACCAAAACGGCTATCAGTGTCGGAAAATACATTTCTGAAAAAGTTTACGTTAGCATTGATCAAGATGTGAGTGGTGGTAACCATGGAAGCCAAGCCACAATTGAGATCACCTTGTCCCCACAAACCAGCGTTGAAACCAACGTAGGAACAAATTTCGGTGGCGGTTTCAACTGGCGCTGGAGGTATTAGGGTTGTGTCCAGAAAATTTCGCTAATTTGGATTTGGTGAGTGCCATAACTATTCATGGGTGACATTCT
>MKSY01000031.1 GCA_001897475.1 Alphaproteobacteria bacterium 43-37 | reverse complement strand
CCATTGCACAACTTTCTCAGAACTTAAGCAACACTTTCTTCATACCTGACACATAGAGCGCGAGGGAGCGCATGAGGGAGGGTGTGCGCCTTCAAGCGACCAGAATCCTTAAGTTTCATAAACTGACGCCAATAATTTTATCTATTATTAACAGTTTATTTGGCAATAACGCGTAGATTGGCGTTTGAGATTGTGAATTTTTTTGCAGTTCCTTAACGGATTTTATAATTTTAGGGAGTTTTTTCATGAAAAAGACGATTATTAACACGGGTGGAGCTCTTGCTATCGCTGGCCTTTCTGCAGGCCTTTCCATTTGTTCAAACGAAGCACAGGCTGCTGATCCTTGTATACCAGCGAATGTGGTTAACATCTTAACAGGTGCAAATGCAGACCTTAATGCTGCTGCTACTCTTACGACAGGGATAACCTACTTTGCATCAGCTGTGTGTACTCCTGGTGGTGATGTTACTGTTCCTGACGGTGCAACGGTTACAATTGTTGACTCTGCTGGAATGGACTTTGCTAGTAAATTCTTGAGCTTAGGTAAAGGCGCCACAGTAAACTACTATTGTAAGGGAGGTTCAACATGCAAGATAGCCCTGGCCGGCCCAGCGACATCTGCAACGTTTAACGTAGCTGGCCCAGCAATAACTTTGCTTACTGGTGGAACCAATGCAGATAAAATCACGATTAATGCTAACACATCTCCCCTGGTTTTAACAGGGCCTGCAACTGTGACCTCAACACTTGCAGTGCCAGCTCTTAAAGTAGTTACATTGGTTACAATTACCACAATACCGACTAAAATCGCCGCTACTGGTCAACTTATAACAAGTACTGCTGCAACAACTCTTACAGGTAAATAACAGAGCTTTTCATTTAACTTGCCGAGCCCTTGAGGATTCCTCAGGGGCTTCTTTTTTTGTCCCCAGGGTTTTTATGGCCCCCCGCATTCGCGAGGGTGACAGGGAAAGAGAGCGAGGGTGACAGAGAAAGGGGTGAGGATGATGGTGGAAGAGGAGGGCGGATAAAAGTATTTAAGGCTTATAAAAATGCGCTGTATATAAACCAACCCAGCCTGGATTATATCTCTCGATTAATTGAATTTTCCACTCTCTTCGCCATTTTTTTAAAGATTTCTCCCTTTTCAGAGCCATGTGAATATCATCGTACTCCTCAAAATACACAAGCATTGAAAGATGATATTTTTTTGAAAAACCCTCAATGAGACCAGACTTATGCTCATAAGTTCGACGAATTATATTATTTGTAACACCAATATATAGGGTGCC
Source organism: Alphaproteobacteria bacterium 43-37 (assembly GCA_001897475.1). GTDB lineage: Bacteria > Pseudomonadota > Alphaproteobacteria > 43-37 > 43-37 > 43-37. Next base: position 36,596 of record MKSY01000031.1, on the reverse strand, counting down.
ATTTTTTTGAGAAGCTATGATATAGACCCAATATTTATTCATTAAAAACGCTACCGTGATTAAGGTTCCATTCGCGAAAGGATCTATGAAATTACTCAAATAATCAACGAGAATAGGGATCGTTTAAAATATTTATGAATCCAGCGCTACCCTATCCTGTACCATGTCGCCCTACCCACTTTGTCTTCCCTGCACCCCTTTTGCCTTTCCCGCACTCACTTTTGTCTTCCCGGACGCAGATCCGGGATCCAGGCTTTTATGGCCCCCCGCTTTCGCGAGGGTGACAGGGAAAAGAGCGAGGGTGTCAGGGAAAAGAGCAAGAGTAATGCGGAAAAAATATTGGTGCCCCCGAAGAGAATCGAACTCCCACTCCAGTGAAGGAAGCAGATTTTGAGTCTGCCGCGTCTACCAGTTCCGCCACAGGGGCAACAAAATAAATTCATATGCGATTACAAATTTGTGGTCAATCAGAAAAACTAAAATATGGTATGATAAAATTATTGAATTATGATGCCCTGCGGTGTAGCGTCCTGATAACAAGGTGATGGGAGTTGAGATAAGTGTTGCACAGGTTGTACTCATGGGTGATTCAGCTATCGTCACATCGTCATGCCTATTGGTACTTAGCTATCGTCGCGTTTGCTGAAAGCTCTTTTTTCCCTATTCCGCCAGATCCCATGATTTTGACAATGTCATTGGCTAACCGGAGGAATGCTTTCAAAATAGCGACAGTGAGCACGGTTGCCTCAGTTTTAGGCGGGTTTTTGGGGTATTATATTGGTCTGGCGTTATTTGAGGCTGTGGGGGCAAAAATTATCAACCTCATGAGTTCGCCGGAAAAATTTGAAACAGTCAAAGAGCAGTTTCATCATTGGGGGTTTTGGATCGTGGCATTAAAAGGCTTTACACCGGTGCCTTTTAAGTTGGTGACCATCAGTTGTGGTGTGATGAAGTATGATCTTTGGCAGTTCTTCCTAGCTTCCCTCATTGCGCGGGGGTCTCGTTTTTATTTTGTATCGTGGCTGTTGTGGAAATATGGTGTGCCTGTTCGTTCGTTTGTGGAGAGAAATTTGACCTTTGTGACGACAGCCGCTGTGGCTATTCTCGTCATTGGATTTTTCTTGCTAAGGTGGATATAACGTGTTTTATGCCGCAATTGGTGCAGGTTTTGTCGCAGGAGTTAGTGTTATTCTCGCCTGGTATTTCGGGCGATTTTTAGGCGTAGAGCCTTGTGAACTATGCATCTATGCGAGGTGGTTAACAGCCGCGTTTTCATTCGGGTGCTTTGTGTTGGCATGGTTGGAAAATAAGGGGGCTGTATGGCGCTCACGTATGCTTTCAATTGTAATGATTATTGGCTTTTTAAGCCTCGCTTTATCCATAGGTCATGGCTTACTTGAGCGCAAAATCATCCATTTGCACATGGCCTGCACAGATAGCCAGTTGATGTCAGATCGAATAACTGACGCTGAGGGTTTCAAAAAGCTAATAGAAGACAAAGCCCCAGCCCGCTGTGACAAAATAACATGGTCATTTTTGGGATTAAGTATGGCTAACTGGAATGGCTTGTTCACATTGATTCTTTTGGGGGGGCTGATGTATGCACAAAAAAGAAAGAAATCAAAACAGTGACGCCCAGTCTATGATCCGCGTGGATCATGCTGGTGAGAGTGGGGCAGAGAGTTGTTAAAAAATCAGGAGGCCCTAAGGTATGGAAGATTCACCCAACGATAGTCAGCCACAATCTAAGCTGGAATGTCGGATTTTTGCTGGACTGTACTTTGCCTTTATCGCCTGTGGCCATCCAGGGGTTTATTTGTCGTTTATATTTTTTAGGTCACTTTTTGATATAGAGTTTAGCGCTATTGAAAGAATAAGTGTTTATGTTTGGGGCGCTGAGTACATATTATTTGCCCTTATTATATACTGCTTATGGCGGCGGGGGGTGGTTTTTGTGCTGTCATTTTTTAAAAGGTTTAATGCAGATGTTTTTCTGCATAGCAAGAAAACACGGCCATTCATGATTCTAGGTGTGGTGGCGTTTTATGCTGTTTTATATTGGGCCCTTTCAGGCGTAAAGATGAAGATGCGCTTATTTATCGGGTTTGCCCATGAGTTATCTTACGCAATCATATTAGGGTTCTGGATGCTTTTGATCATCATTTTTACGATGATACTATTCGTTCTTGATATTTACTTTGCATTTCGGAAAAAGGCCGTTGCATAATTCTAAATGAACTTCCTATTTTAGGGCAGCTGTAAAACCCCAATCGGAATAACATGATGCAAGCTTCACCCAACAATATCGAGACTAAATCTCCTTTGGAACGCAAAATAGATGCTGGGTTGTATTTCGCCTTTATCGCCTGTGGCCATCCTGGAGTTTATTTGTCATTTTTATATTGTATATCAGGCTTAAAGCTTAGCACTTTCAATAAGATCAGCCCCTATGCCTGGATAGCAGCGTATGTGGCTTATGCGCTAGTTATTTATTATGTATGGAGAAGAACGGTGGTTTTTGCTCTATCATTTTTTAAAAAATTTGATGCGGATATTTTCCTTAACAACAAGAAAACGAGGTCATGGATGGATTTATGCATTGCCTTGTTCTATACAGGTTGGTTTTTACTTTTACTACAAATAAACTATAACAAAATAGAATTTTTTTTAGGCGGATTTGCTTTTATAGCTCTGCTTATTCTTATAATAGGTATCCCAATTATTGCGCTTTTCTTCTTCACGGTTATTTTGTTTGTTTTTGATATTTACTTTGCATTTCGGAAAAAGGCATAATTTCGAATAAAATTTACCAGCCTATTATTTAAGGGCTTATTATAAAAAGGATAACACTATGGAAAACTTGCTTAACCCTTTACGGGTTGCGATTAGCTCTGTCTTGATGGGGCTTATGAGTCTGAGCGCAGCTGTAGCCCACGAAGCATTACCTTTAGATGTCCCGGCGCCGAGTATGCCTTACAATGTGACGGCGTTAACAAGTTGCAACACCCGTGAGCTTGCTGAGCTCAGTGCGGTTGTTTATGAGGAGGACTCTCACGAGGCGCTCAAGCAAAAAATGGCTGAGAATCCTTTTTTAAAAGATTATGAAGTGATCCAAACAGAAGCTCGGGTTGAAAATGGCTATTTTGGGATGGCTGTGCGCAAAAAGAATGCCAACAACGCTTATTCTTATGTGATGGTGCATCGAGGAACGGATGATTTATGGGGATCTGATGTTGATGATAACTTGCGTCTTTTAGAAGGTATTATTCCGCCGGATCAGTTGGCGGACGCCGAGCATTTGTGGGCGCAAGTGAAGCCGCAGGTGACCTCGGCTGATTCCGTTGTTCAAACAGGCCACTCATTGGGCGGTGCCTTGGCTCAGCTTTTGAATGCACGGGTATCGTCAGAGTCTGCTTCCAATAGATATACGGTTGTTTTTGATTCGCCGGGGGTGCGGGGAATTTTGGAAGGATTCTCTCGAGCGGGAGCAGCCAGCGCAGGTGCGGTTGCCGAAGCGGCGCGGAGGACGACAATTTACAACACTCATCCGAATGCTTTTAACACCATTGGGGTGCATATTGCTGTTCCCTATGTGATTCAACATGCTAAAAACATTGCTGTGCCTTTAGGGTATGTGAGCTATGTTGTTGATTATTCCCAAAGAAACCAACACCCTATTGCGCATATCAAAGAGGCGTTGTATGTGGAAGGGCCGGCTAATCCTAATATCACGGCGTTGCGAACGCATTGGCCCTCAGGGTTTGAAGCAGGTGGGGCACTTTGTTGATCGGCAAAACAACCCTTTGGCCTGGAAGGCGTTCCATGATTCCCTTGTGGGGCAGCGGCTCAAGGGTGATCCAGCCGAATACAATTTGCCTAAAGGCCGCTACCAAATAACCAAGCTTTTGGGCCCCGCAATGGCCATGATGTACGAATTTGAAGTGTTGGCTGAATCAGTTACTTCTGAGGGTGGTTTAAGTGAAGATTTTATGAACGAGGCGATCGAGCTGAGGACGATCCTTGCTAGAAAATCTCATGACGCGTTGAGTAAAAAGAAGGAAAGTATTAGCGAAAAATACGTTCAGATGATGCAAGCTAAGATCAATCAAATGAAGGTTGATCAGCAGCAAGAATGTGATCGCCAAAAGCAAGAAGCCCAGCGCAGTTTGAGTTCTAACTGCAATGAGCATACAGGAAAGCTTATCTCCCGCACGTGCGAGTCTTTCCATCCGAGTGGTGAATGCGCGCGAACCAATAACAGGTATGAATGCGAGCTTATGTTTCGTTGCCAGATTGATGTGGAAACGGCGGATAAAAATTTGGCGGAGTTTAAAAAACATATGCTGATCTCCAAGATGCAAGAGCTTCATGCCGCGGATAGTGATAGTGTAAGCGCACAAGAGCGTGCGTGGGAAGAGGGCTTGCAAGCATTGAAAGAAAAATATTTGGGTTCACTTAAGGATGAGCTATAGAGTATTATTAAATCGTTTGGTTTTTCTTGGAAATAATCTTGCAATGGTAATAAGATAAAGGCAAGCTAATAGAAGACAAAGCCCCAGCCCGCTGTGACAAAATAACATGGTCATTTTTGGGGTTGAGTATGGCTAACTGGAATGGCTTGTTCACATTGATTCTTTTGGGGGGGCTGATGTATGCACAAAAAAGAGAGAAATCAAAAACGTAACACACACGCTATGATCCGCGTGGATCATGCTGGTGAGAGTGGGGCTGTTCAAATTTATAAAGGTCAGTTGGCTGTTCTAGGGTGTTCTCCTTTGGGTGATACATTAAGGGAAATGCTAGCTCATGAAGAAGATCATCTGAGAAAATTTGATGATCTCATCCGACAGCGCCGGGTGCGGCCAACGTTTTTTTCACCTCTCTGGCATGTTGGAGCGTATGCTGTGGGAGCGCTTACGGCATTTATGGGGGAGAAGGTTGCATTGGCGTGCACTGTCGCTGTGGAGGAGGTTATTGATGAGCATTATGAAGAGCAGAAAAATGCTCTTATGCAAGATAACCAGGATAACCAGACTGCTGGTGAATTATTGCAAACGATAGTGCATTGTCAGGCAGAGGAAGTTTTGCATAAGAATATGGCTCTAAGCCTAGGGGCTGAGCAAGCGGTTGGCTATCGTGCGCTAACAACTGTTATCAAGGGTGTCTCAAAGACCGCCATATGGTTGTCTAAACGCTTTTAATCCAAACTGCTCTAACACATAACTTCAATGCGTTAAACATTTGCCCTTATAGTTAAAATTGCCAGTAATGATAAATAATCTTGATGAGTGTTGTGAGCCCGCCAGCTATGATCCCCGCCACCACGTCATCGGCAATGATGATGATGGAGTGTTGGAAGGTGTTCTTATATGAAAGGCCGTCAACATATCCAATAATGCCAGGTTTTTTAATGTCAAGAACGCGAAAAAAAACGAAAGCAATGCTCTGCCAAATCAAGCCCAGTGGGCTGATGAGCAAAGCTATCCACATCCCAATACATTCATCAATCACGATGTACCCAGGGTCTTTTGTGGGGTTGGCGAATGTCAAGTGTATATTGATTGCGATAAGGCTTATTATGGTTAGACCAATGAGTAGGATGGGTAACGCTATATAGAAATTTGTTGTTGGAATACACCAAGCTAAGCACAAGGCCAAAAGAGAGCTTATGGTTCCTGGGGCGGGGGTGAGTCTACCTATACCCATTGAAATGAAGGCAAGGGCCAAGTGAGGTAGTATTTTCTTCATGCAAAATGCCCCATAAAAATGGAAACGGCAGCTTGTGCTGCGAGGCCCTCTTTTCTGCCGGTAAACCCTAACGTTTCTGTTGTCGTTGCTTTCACATTAACTCGATCTTGAGGTAATGAGAGGATTTGACCTAACCTTTCGCGGATCATAGCTCGATGGGGTCCGATCTTTGGCGTTTCGCAAATGATGAGGGTGTCAACATTGAGTAGCCTGCCACCGCGCTGATTCAACAAGGAAACGGCGTGTAGGACAAATTGATCTGATGCCGCACCTGCCCACTGAGGGTCAGAAGGTGGAAAGTGTCGGCCTATATCTTCTTCGCCTATGGCCCCAAGAATTGCATCGCATATGGCATGAAGAAGAGCATCGGCATCTGAGTGGCCTAATAAAGCGAATTTGCCTGGGATAAAAACTCCGCCTAAATACATGCCGTCGCCAGGAATCAGCCTGTGGACATCAAAGCCAAACCCAGTTCGAATATCAGGAATCATGAAATTACCTTGCTTAAAAATGCTAAATCATCTGGAAGAGTTAGTTTCTTGTTGTACTCGCAGCCTTGAACATACGTTACAGTATGTCCCGCCCAAGAGAATATGCCGGCATCATCGGTAGCCTTAAATGGCTGCTTTTGGAAATATTGCTCGTAAGCCTTTTTCAATGCTTGATAAGGAAATCCTTGTGGTGTTTGAATGCTATATAAATTTGAGCGGTCCACATCACTATAAGTATCATCAGCATTTTTGCGTCTTAGCGTATCGACAATTGATATAGCGGGAATGATGCCATCCTGGTTGTTAAGGTTATCCAAAACACGGTTGATTAAATGCTGATTCGTGGCAGGCCTAGCAGCGTCATGAATCAGAACATGTGTTGGATGAATCATTTCTATGGCCTGTAGGCCTGCATAGACTGAGTCAGTTCGCTCTATCCCGCCAAAGCATGGAGGCAGTCTTTTGGCAGAGCTGCTCAAAATATTTTGCTCAAACAATGAAGCGTCTTCATGATGAACAATGGGGAGGGTGAAGTTTATGTTGGTGTTTTTCTCAAAGTTTTCCAGTGCCCATTGAAAGGCTACTTTTCCGTTGAGTGCTAAGTACTGTTTGGGGGTATTTGCCCCCATGCGTGTGCCTCTGCCGCCTGCAAGAATTAGGGCAATGACACATCGGTTGCTGTTTTTTGCATTTTTTGCGCTCATTTCCCTTGCTCTTCTTTATGAAAGGAGTATTATGCACCTCGGGTCAATATTGAGACCTTTATATACAATTAATGCGGTTTAGGATATGGGAATTTGTATTGGTTCAATTCAACTGGATAACCCAGTTATTCTGGCTCCTATGTCAGGTGTTACCGATATGCCTTTCCGTCGTCTTGTTAAGCGTTTAGGCGTTGGCATGGTCGTTTCAGAGATGATTGCCAGTGAGGCCATGATTCGTGAAACGAGGCAGTCCATGAAGATGGCGCAAAAATCCTCTGAAGAATCCCCTATGGCTGTCCAATTGGCAGGCTGTGAACCTAAGGTAATGGCAAAAGCAGCCCAGTTAAATGAAGAGATGGGAGCACATATTATTGACATTAATATGGGTTGTCCCGTTAAAAAGGTGGTGAATGGGCATGCTGGATCAGCGCTGATGAGGGATGAACAAAAGGCATCTGCTATTATTTCAGCAACTGTTAATGCCGTAAAAGTCCCGGTTACTCTCAAGATGAGAACGGGTTGGGATGATAATTCTCGGAACGCACCCCGGTTGGCTAAAATTGCCGAAGACTGTGGTGTTAAAATGATAACTGTACATGGTCGGACGCGATGTCAGCTTTATAACGGTCGTTCTGATTGGCAGTTTATATCCCAGGTAAAAAAAGCTGTTAATATCCCCGTTATTGCTAACGGAGATATCACAACTCTTGAAGATGCAAAAAAAGTACTTGAAATATCTGGGGCGGATGGTGTTATGATTGGAAGGGGGGCGTATGGTCGTCCGTGGTTTTTAAACCAGGTAATAAATTATTTAAAAAATAATAGACGATTTTCTGACCCGCCGCTCGATGAGCAGATGGGGTTAGTGTTAGAACACTTAGAGGATATGTTAATCTATTATGGAGAGTATGCTGGGATTCGAATTGCCAGAAAACATATTGGCTGGTATAGCAAGGGGCTTTCAGAATCATCAGAGTTTCGCGTTTCAATTAACCGTGCTGAGAATCATCTCGAGATGAAGCGGTTGATTGAAGCATTTTATAAACCAAAAATGAATTAAGAAAAAGTGTGAGAGAGAAAATGTACAAAGCAAAAGAAATTGATAACGTTACCAATATTGCAACAAAACAAGCCGAAGCAAATGCGGCAAGCGGATCAATGTTTAACGGCTTAAGTGATTCTATAGCGCGCCACCTAGAAACATACTTGGATGCCCATGAGGGCAGGCTCCCCATAGGCCAGCTTTATGATTGCGTATTGGGTGAGTTGGAGAAGCCATTAATCACGTTAGTTTTGGATAGATTGCGTGGTAACCAGATCAAAACCGCTGAGGTTTTGGGTATTAATAGAAACACACTGCGTAAAAAAATTCGCCGTTACAGCATTTCAGTTCGTCGTCGTTCTAAAAACGCAACAAAAGTTGCTGCATAACCGGTTATGCCTATGTTTAAGTGGGATAGAAGCTGGCTCAATGGCGAGCCTAGGGGTCTAGCCCACTTAACATTTTCTAAGTTTAAAAATTTTTCTGATTATTTAACGGGGCGTTTTCCCTATATCCTCATTATTTGTGCGATATCATCTGGTATTGCTACCTTCATTGCTCTTTCCAATACAGACCAGCTTGCTTCGTCACCCCATATCGTTCTGATCCTTATTAACGTCGATCTTATCCTGTTGCTATTGCTGGCGCTTTTCGTTTCGCGAAAGCTAGTGGAGATTTGGGTGGCGCGACGAAGAGGATTGGCTGGGTCAAGGCTGCACGTCAAACTGGTGATGCTTTTTAGTTTCCTAGCTGTTATGCCAGCTATTCTGGTGGCTATTTTCTCGGTTTTATTTTTCAATTTTGGTTTGCAGTCATGGTTTAGTGAGCGTGTTGAAAAAGCATTAAATAACTCTCTTGCGGTTGCTGATGCTTACCTTAAGGAGCATCGCAAGCTTATCCGGTCAGATGCTGTTTCCATTGGTCGTGAATTTATGCAAGATATTAGCCTGCTGCGGATGAAGATGCAGACCGCTAGTGTTAAGCTAACAGATTTAACGCGGTTAAGGTCAGTCCCTGAAGCGATCATTTTTGATACCAATCATCAGATTCTGGCACGCTCTAATTTAACATTCACGTTGGAGTTTGAGATGATTCCACAATGGGCGGTTGAGCGTGCTTTTAATGGGGATGTGGTCGTTTTGGCAAATGAAAGCGGAGAACGGGTACGAGCTTTAGTCTTGCTGGATCGTACCCAGGGTATCCTTCTTTATATTGGTCGATTCGTGGATCCAACTGTTTTGAATCATCGCTACGAAACACTATCAGCCGTGAGTGAATATAATCTATTGAAAGGCAAGCAATCGCAAATTGAAATCCGGTTTGCGTTGATCTTTGCTCTTGTGGCTGTCCTTCTTCTGCTTGGTGCCATTTGGATTGGTTTAACATTCTCCACTCAGCTTACAAGGCCTATTCGAAGGCTGGTCGTAGCTTCGGAGAAAATTAGGCAAGGTGATCTGAAAGTTAGGGTGGAAGAGGATACGGCTGAAGAAGAGCTTTTGTCTTTGAGTCGGGCTTTCAATCGTATGGCAACTCAACTTGGGCAGCAGCGAGATGAGCTCGTGCAGGCAAACCATCAATTAGATGCACGTAGGCAATTTACAGAATCTGTCTTAGATGGCGTGTCGGCTGGTGTTATAGGTCTTGATGAAAAAGGGCACATTAACCTTCCCAACCAGTCAGCCAGCCACCTGCTTGAAATTCCTTTGGGGAATATGGTTAATGAGCCATTGGTACAGGTGGTTCCAGAAATGGCAGAATTGTTTGCTCACGCCCAATATGGTGGGGGGCGTACATATGAAGGGCAGGTGATTTTGTCACGCGGTAAAGCCACTAAAACCCTTTTTGTGCGCTTTGTTGTTGAGAGGAATGAAAGTCAGGTTATTGGGTATGTGGTGACATTTGACGATATGACAGCTTTGGTTTCGGCGCAGCGTAAAGCTGCTTGGTCAGATGTGGCTAGGCGTATTGCACACGAAATTAAAAACCCTCTAACGCCCATTCAGCTTTCGGCTGAAAGGCTTCAGCGTAAGTATATGGATGAAGTAAAGTCAGACCCAGAAATTTTCAAAGCTTGTACAGAGACCATAATTCGCCAGGTTGAAGATATTGGGCGAATGGTTGATGAGTTCTCTGCATTTGCCAGAATGCCTGCTCCAAATATGGCTATCGAAAACCTTACTGAAATTGCTGAGCAGGCCCTTTTCTTGCAGAAAAACGTCCATAATCATGTCAATTTTGTGTTTGAGGCTAAAGGTATGTCGGTCTCGTTAAATTGTGATAGAAGGCTTGTTTCTCAGGCTCTCACTAACCTTTTGCAAAATGCGCTAGATTCTGTTTACACGATGATGAATGAAACTGGGCAGAAAAATGGTGAAGTTAAGCTGACCATTGATAATAGTTCTGGAGTTCGGATCATTGTTGAAGATACGGGTAAAGGATTGCCGCTCAATTTGATCGATAGTTTGGCGGAACCATACGTGACCACAAAAGCCAAGGGAACTGGATTGGGACTTGCGATTGTCAAGAAAATCATGGAAGATCATGGGGGTAACCTTATTCTTGAAAATAGGCCAGAAGGTGGTGCAAGAGTGATTCTTGTGTTTCAAGGCAATGGTATTGCGCAAGGGGAATAAAAAGTTAAATGAAACAAGATATTCTAATCATTGATGACGAAGCGGATATCCGAAATCTCATTTCTGGCATTCTTCAAGACGAAGGATACGATACACGTGAAGCGGCTGACGGGCTTAAGGGGATAGAGCTGATTCGTGACCGTATGCCGGGGTTGGTCATTCTTGACATTTGGTTAGGTGATAGCCGCAATGACGGAATACGGATTTTGGAGCTGATCAAGCAGGAAACGCCGGATTTGCCAGTGCTGATGATCAGTGGGCATGGAACGGTGGAAACAGCCGTAGCAGCCATCAAAAGAGGGGCCTACGATTTTATTGAAAAACCTTTTAAGGCGGAAAGGTTATTGATTCTTGTTCGGCGAGCTCTTGAGGCGGCTTCGCTAAGGTATGAAGTCAATGAGCTTAAGCAACGCAGCACAGAATCTCTTGATATTATCGGGCAGTCAGCCTTTACCAGTACACTTCGCCAAACCATTCAAAAGGTTGCACCAACTAACAGTCGTGTGCTGATATCTGGGCCAGCAGGTTCGGGAAAAGAGTTAGTCGCACGATTGATTCACCAGGGTTTTAGGGCCGAAAGAGGGCGAATGGTTGTGGTGAATTGCGCCGTGGATGATCCTGCGACCTTGGAGAAGGAGTTATACGGTGAAGAAAAGAATGGCGAGCGCGCCAGCATAGGAGCATTTGAGCAAGCGCATAACGGTACACTCCTTCTCGATGAGATTACCAATATTCCTATGGCCTGCCAGAGTAAATTGGTCCGCGTGTTACATGAGCAATCATTTACGCGTGTTGGTGGGACCAGGAAGGTTCAAGCGAATGTAAGGGTTATCGCTTCTTCAAGTGCGGATTGTCAGAATGCCATTAACCAGCAGCAGCTTCGGGAGGACTTGTATTATCGTCTGAGTGTGATTTCTCTGGCGATCCAACCTTTGGCCCAACGGGTTGAAGATATCCCATATTTGGCAGAACATTTTCTGAAAGTGATCGCTGAAAGTCGTGGTGCTTTGCCACCTAAGCTGACCAATGAGGCGTTATCAGCCTTGCAAGTTTACCCTTGGCCGGGAAATATTCGCCAACTCAAGAATGTGGCGGAGTGGATTGTGATCATGTCCGAGAAAGAGGTTTCTCAGGAAGTCACCTTAAACATGCTTCCGGTTGATATTATTTCCAAGTCACCGGTTGTGATGACTATTGATAAATCCAACGACATTTTGAATCTCCCATTAAGAGAAGCAAGGGAAGCTTTTGAAAGAGAATATATGCTAGCTCAATTGGCCAAGTTCTCTGGTAATATTTCTCAAACAGCTATGTTTATTGGAATGGAGCGCTCAGCTTTACATAGGAAATTAAGGCTGCTTAGTGTTCATGCGCCTTGCAGCTTGGTTAAAGAAAGCGGCACATGAAAGTTGTTATTTGTGGTGCTGGCCAAGTAGGCTTTCATTTGGCGCGATACTTAAGCGCGGATGGCAACGATGTAACGGTTATAGATACATCGCCTGATGTAATCAGGCAGGTAACCAATACGCTTGATGTGCAGGGAATACTAGGATCTGCATCGCATCCTGAAACATTGGCCATGGCTGGTGCTGAAGAAGCAGAGATGCTGATAGCGGTAACGCAGCAAGATGAAATCAACATGGTTGCTTGCCAGTTAGCCTACTCATTGTTCAATACTCCAACAAAAATTGCTAGAATTCGAGACCAACGGTTTCTTAACCCTCGATGGTCAGCATTGTTTTCAGAAGAAAGTATCCCGGTTGATTTTATCATTTCTCCTGAGTTAGAGGTGGCAAAATCAATCAAGCGTACCCTTGAGGTTCAGGGGGCATTTGAGGTCTTTGATCTAGCTAATGGCTTAGCTAAAGCCATTGGTATCCGTGCGGCTCCACATATGCCTATCTTGAGAACGCCATTGAAGCATTTGAAAACATTGTTCCCTGAGCTTGATATTTCTGTCATGGGGATTATTCGAGATAAGGATCTCATCCTGCCTTCAGGTGAAGACATTATTTTACCTGGCGACTCTGTCTACATTCTGGTGGATACCAAAGATCTTGATCATGCCATGCGTGCTTTTAGTCATGAGGAAAACACGCTTAATCGGATTATTGTTTTGGGAAGCGGTGGAATCGGTTTAAGGCTATGTGAAATATTAACACAAGAAGATACGCTCACAGATATTCGTATCGTGGAAAAGAATCGTGAAAGAGCCAATTTCGTGGCTAAAGAGGTTTCAAACGTCATTGTTATTCACGGAGATGCTTTAGAGGTGGATATATTGCGTGAGGCTGGAGCAGATCAGGCTGACGCTGTGGTGGCTATTACAAACGACGATAAGGTGAATGTCCTGTCAGCTATTTTAACAAAAAGTTTGGGAACAAAGCGAGCGATTGCTTTGGTCAATGAAATGACGTTTTCAACCTTGATGTATCCTATTGGAATGGATGCCATCATCAGTCCGCGAGCCATTACAGTTTCAAGCATTTTGCAGTATGTCAGGCGTGGCAGAATTAAGATGGCCTATGCAGTTCAAGAAGCCAAAGGCGAAATTATTGATATTGAGGTGTTTTCAACGTCTCTATTAATCGGTAGAGAATTGTCAAATATCGGTTTGCCTAAAACGGCTCTGGTGGCTGCCCTCGCGCGTGGGGATAAGGTTTTGCCGCCAAAGCCCACTTTGATCATTGAATCGGGGGACAGACTTTTGATGATGGTTGCTCAAGATGCCATTAAAAAGGTTGAGAAGGTTTTTTCAGCAAGGATATAACGTGTCGCCGCTTTCTACACCTAAAGCCGTAATTTTTGACTGGGATAATACACTTATTGATACCTTTCCTATTCTCTATCGTGCCTTGAATGCAACGTTGTTAGAGTTTGGTTTAGAAGCTTGGCCATTTGAAAAAGTGAAGCAATCGACGCACCATTCTTTGAAGGATTCATTTCCTATTTTGTTTGGTCAAAATGCGTTAAAGGCGCGAGACTATTTCTATTATACCTATCGTGTTGAAAAAGAAGGGAAACTTTTTCCTTTACCGGGTGCGGAAGATTTGCTAAAACTATTTGCAAGTAACGGGCTGTATATGGCTGTTGTGAGTAATAAAGTTGGTGATGAGTTGAGAAGTGAGGCCGAATACCTTGGGTGGTCTTCTTATTTTACTCACATCATCGGTTCTTTGGATTGCCCGCAGGATAAGCCGTCAGCAGTTTGTGTTGATGTAGCATTATCTGGCCACGAGGAATCTAATTTATTCAGGCAAGATGTGTGGTTTGTTGGTGACTCTCTGGCTGATTACAGTTGTGCTGTGAACAGTGGGTGTAAGCCGATTTTGGTTGATAAAATTGAGGCCCAAATAAATGATCCTTATTGGTTGTTTGATGGGTGTCAGGAGTTATTGGCTTATTGTAAAAATTTAATAATAAAATAAAGAGAAAAAAATGAGCGAAAAATCAAATAATGTCCAAGATGTATTTCTAAACTATGTCCGCAAAAATAAGGTTCCTGTTACGTTGTTTCTGGTAAACGGAGTTAAACTGCAAGGTATTATTACCTGGTTTGATAATTTTTCTGTTTTGTTGCGTCGCGAATCACATGCCCAGCTCGTTTACAAACATGCTATTTCAACGGTTATGCCGCTTGGTCCGATACAGCTTTTTGAGAATAAAGAAACCGGTGCGGAAACTGGCGAATGATTAATGCCGCTCCTCCGAATAATGGAGGGGTAAATGCACGTCAGAAAGTAGCGATTATCTGTCCTTTTCTTAAAAGTGAGCGACAAGACCCTGGTATCGTTGATTATCTTCAAGCAGAGGCGGTGGGCTTAGCGCAAGCCATTAATCTTGAAGTAAGCTTCGTCAAAAATGTTGTGATTGATCGTCCAAAACCATCCACCCTCTTAAGGGGTGGCTTTCTGGATGAGTTAAAGACAGATCTGATATCCCAAGACATTGCCCTTGTGTACATAGACAAAGCGATTACACCTATCCAGCAGCGTAACCTTGAAAAGCAGTTGAAAGCCAAGGTTATCGATCGTACGGGTTTGATTCTTGAAATTTTTGGCGCTCGGGCTAGCACCTTTGAAGGTCGCCTACAAGTTGAGTTAGCTGCATTGAGCTACCAAAAAAGCCGCCTTGTGCGTTCTTGGACTCACCTTGAACGGCAAAGAGGTGGGTTTGGTTTTTTAGGCGGCCCTGGAGAATCTCAGATTGAATTGGATCGCCGTATGATAATCCAAAAAATTGTACGGTTGAAAGCGGATTTGGAGAAAGTCAAAAAGACCCGTATGTTGCACCGTAAATCACGGCAAAAGGTGCCATATCCAGTTGTGGCGTTGGTAGGGTATACTAATGCGGGTAAATCTTCACTTTTTAATAAGTTGACGGGTGCTGATACTTTTGTGAAAGATTTACTGTTTGCAACGCTGGATCCAACAATGCGCTTGGTGGCGTTACCCAGCGGGAAAAAAGTGATCCTCTCTGATACGGTGGGTTTTATATCTCAACTGCCAACGCATTTGGTTGCAGCGTTTCGAGCGACGTTGGAAGAAGTCATTGAAGCCGATGTTATTGTGCATGTACGTGATTTGGTCAGCCCAATGTGGGATGAACATGCGAATGTTGTGCTTCAAGTGTTGTCAGATCTTGGTATCGCTTTCCCTCATCCAACAAAACAATTTATCGAAGTTTTTAATAAAATTGATCTAATTGCTTCGAATGAGCAGATGCAGGCCACTTCTTCGCTAGTTGAACAGGGGATACGATGTGTAACGTCTGCCGTGACAGGACAGGGGCTTGAAGCATTACTTGGGCGCATTGATGACTGTTTGAAAGGAAAAAGCATCCGTATGACCCTTTTAGTTTCCCATGAAGAGGGGGGCGTTATGGCATGGTTGCATGAGAATGGAGTGGTGCATGCAAAAAAAAGTTGTGAGGATGGTATCATTTTCGATATATCTTTCGATGAAAAAGTGTACAGTAGGGGGTTGAGGAAAATCACTAAATGGACCCGAAATGAAAAAAATGAGAGACAAAAGATAAACCATGGATGAACGTCATACATTTTCAGACCTCATGCTCTCCGATGAGCTTGTAGAACATTTACAGAAAATACAGTTTACCTGCCCCACTGAAGTGCAAAAAGAAGTAATCCCTTCAATTTTTATGGGGAAAGACATCGTTGCTTGTGCCCAAACAGGAACAGGAAAAACAGCGTCTTTTGCCTTGCCTATGATTGACTTACTGGCAAGCCATAGAACGAGAGCGCGGATGCCGCGTGCATTGATACTGGTGCCAACACGCGAATTGGCCAACCAGGTGAGTGATGCATTTAAATTGTTTAGCGCAGGCAGCAAGCTTTCATGGGCAACCCTGATTGGCGGTACTTCTATTGTTGACCAGGAAAAGAAGCTGGATAGGGGCGTGGATGTCATTATTGCGACGCCAGGACGCTTTTTGGATTTGGTTGAAAGAGGTAAGATCCTGCTTTCCGATCTTAAATACCTTGTGATTGACGAGGCTGATCGTATGCTGGATATGGGCTTTATCCCGGATATTGAAAAGATCTTGGGGCTTTTACCAGAAACACGTCAAACACTTTTGTTTTCAGCAACGCTTCCAGATTTAGTTCAAAAACTAATCAAAAAGTTTCTGGTTAGCCCAAAGCAGGTAAACGTCACACCTCATACCGCTACCGCAACAACCATCACGCAGCACTGGATGAAAGCTGATGGTGAAGGAAAGGTGAAGGCTGTTTTTTGGCTTTTAGAGACTGAAAAGGCAGCGATACAAAGTGTTTTTATCTTCTGCAATCGTAAAAAAGACGTGGAGCTATTGAATACAAAGCTGAAGAATGCTGGATATAAAAGTGCCGCTTTGCATGGGGATATGCATCAAGTTTTTCGAACAGAAACTCTTCAGAAGTTTCGTGATCAAGAGACAAACATTATGGTGGCAAGTGATGTTGCCGCCAGAGGAATTGATGTGGAGTATGTGAGTCATGTTATCAATTATGATATTCCAGTGAACCTTGAGGATTATGTGCATCGTATTGGGCGTACTGGTCGTGCTGGCAAATCTGGTCGGGCTTTCTCACTTGTCTCATTAGATCAAATGAGACATTTAAAAGCTCTTCAAGCCATGACCGGTCAAACGTTGCAGGAAATCTCTTGTGGGCCTGAAAAAAGAACCTCGAAGAATAGCAAGATAAAGAGTCAAGATAAAATGACTAAGTCTGGGTATCTCCAAAAATCCAAGAAGCCCCAAAAATATGATCGCTATGATTCAGAAAATCATGTGTCAGCCGAAAAGGTTCTTGGGTTTGGTAATGAGGTTCCATCATTTTTTAAGGTGCCTAAGCCCAGCAGCTAGTGGCCGTATTGCTTTGCTCAGCCGTGCTTTGTCTGATAGCTCGGACATTTTAGTGTCGTTCCCACGCGCTCATTGTCATCGCCGCTCCTTTTCCTGTCACCCTCGCTCCTCCACTTGCCACCCTCGCGAAAGCGGGGGGGCGTAAAAAGCCTGGATCCCGGATCTGCGTCCGGGAAGACAAAGGAGGGTCTGCGGGAAAGACAAAGGAGGGTCTGCGGGAAAGACAAAAGGGGTGCGGAATGAGGAAAGGAGTGAGGCTAAATTTCAGCTAACGTGGGATCTTGTGAATAGCATTTCAGTTAACGTGGGATCTTGTGAATAGCATTTCAGCTAACGTGAGATCTTGTGAATAGCATCGTGATGTTCCACGATTTGGACATGATGTTCAAGGGATTTTTGTAACTCAGCATGTTGAGCTGCCAGCTGATCCCTATGTGGCCCTTGGGGTAAGCTTTGAGTTAGCTCGTGCAATTGAGGTAACAACTCAAGGTGACTTTTGAGGGCGGCATGAGTGGTGGTATGGGAAAGATCACCGCCAATTTGACCATGAATATCCTTGATTCGTTGCAAGGTTGCTTGATGCGCAGCCCGCTCTGTGGTTGTCATATTTGCTGAAGCCCCCAAGTGTGGCAGGTCTTTTTTAAGCAATTGTTCCATAGACGCAGTGTGTCCATCTAAAGATTGCCTAATGGCTTGCACATGGCCGATATGCTCTAAAACATAATCTTTAATTTCTTTTTTATACGCAGCTTGTCTTGAAGCAATGCTTGCTTCAGTCTTACGGCGGACAAGTCGAGCAAGTTTGTCTTGATGGTCAATGTTATGACGAATAATAGGCTTTATAGGTGATGCCGCTAATAAGCCTTCTTTGTGTATTTTAGCATTGCTAGCATTGGATTGTTTTATCAGAGCCTCAACAGCATTTTGAGCGCCAGCCTGCTCATGTAGTGGCATTGCAGGAATGTTTTTTTCCAGTGCAAAAATCACAAAATGCCGTGCAGCTGGAGAAAGAGCCTCAAATGCTGGGTTCGCAAATGTTCCGGCGCTGGAGGCGTCAGCAATGGTTTCGTAAGTTTTGGCAAAACTGCGATTTTTAAAGTAAGCCCTTAAAAATCCGGTGGCTTCTGTTCCTAACGCTTCAGGGGTTGTTTTCGGTAGTAAAGATGTTTGGTTCATAAGAGCCAAAAATTGCGTGTGCTTATCTCGTTCGGTTAACGGCGCCGAGGCAGTGCGTGGAGGAGTGCGTGGAGGAGTGTCTGTGGTTGATGCTATAACTTTGGGCGTAGCGACAAGAAGAGGGCTGCCTCTTGTACTCTCGTCAACGGAGGGCTCTGGCTTTGACATTGATGTTAAGGAATGTTCCGGTGAGGCAAATTTTACAGCATCATTTTTCAACTGTGCAGGAGAGGGTTCTGGCATCCTCTTCTCAATAATGGATGGAGGTGCTGAAGATTGTAAAATCTCACGTGGGGTCGCTAAAGGTACGTAAGAATGATGAGTAGCGCTGCTTCTGAGGTTGTGAGTTGGCATTTGCACGTGAGGGACATCCTTACGATCTGCTGTGCTAGGTGGTAGTTTAGGGGTGGTAGTGTGCGTTTTAGTGGTAGCGCTTTCAGCCGCAGCGATGGTCGCAATTTCTGATAGTGGCAATGTGATAGCTTTTGTTGATCCTGTAATCTTTTGTACTTTGATTTTGATATATTCGATTAAGCTTTGCTTTGAAGATGGTGGGAGCTTTCTGAAGCCAATGTCATTAATAATTTTGCGAATTTCAGCCGGTGTGCCTTTTATGATATGACGATCTACGAGTTTTTTATGAGCCAAGTGATCGCTATCAATCTTGTGGCTATCGTCTGGATCTGAAGATGTGACAGTGATACTTTCAATTGTCTGGGCAATCAGAGGAAAACCACTCAAGTAAGCCCATGTGATAATGAAAAATGAAAGTTTGATGGAACAAATATTTTTCATGCTAGCCATCCGTCGCATTTTTTACTGTGGATTAAGCTGTAGAGCTTCATGTTGAGGCTGGATTTGCTTTTTGTTTTGATTTTTGTCAACCCTCTCATTCGGTTCATTTTCCAGACTTTCAGGGGAATTCAAAATACGCACATCGCTTTCACCCAAGGGTGTTTGTGCTAGTGGAATTCCTAATGAGTAATTATTGTGAGCGATATAGTCTTTTGTTTTTGTTGTGCCCTTATTGGCCTTCGAAACATGCTCTAAGGGTGTCCCAAAAACTGTATGAGTATTGTTTGTCTCTGCTTTAGTGCGAGTATCCTGAGATGAAGGTGAAGTTGTCTCATGTGCCTCCTGTGCCTGAGCTAAGAGTAAGTGCATGGTCAGTGCTATGAGGAACATGAATAGATAATTTTTCATCCGTAAATCCCAATTTCTAGTTTGATTTTAGAGTATCACTGGTGATTTAATGGGCTTTTAAAAATTGAGAAATTTTTAATAAAATAAGTGATATAGAATCATTATTGGATTTATCTTTGTAGTTTGTTAGTATGCGTTAGATGACCCGAAAGGTGGCCGTGATGATAAGATCTCTTGCCTCTTTAATGATTGTTCAGGTTTCCATTGGTTTAGCTTATGATAGCTTTGCTGAAACACCGAGGCCGAGCAGTGTGTTTAATGATGGGCAGCCTGTCATAAACGTTGTGCACTCTATTAGCGCTGCACAGGATCCCCTTTCTCCACCAAAAATTGACCGTTCACCACTTGAGGGAAGTCAAGATCCATCTAAGCAGGTTATTATGGCCATCCTAGCCGCTGTTTCGCAAAAGCAAGTAAGTATGGGTTCGCATAGCCATTCTAAGGGAAGCATGAGAGAGGCCAAAGAATCAAAGCAGATCTCTAAATAGGAATCCTTTTATCAAAGCAGAAGGTCGTCACATTATGCAGAGTCTGCTATGATTGTGGTGTCTGTAATGAGGCTTTCTTTGGGCTATACTTATAATGGAAGGTGGGGATTAACTTCCGAACAGCCTATCACC
This sequence comes from Alphaproteobacteria bacterium 43-37, assembly GCA_001897475.1. Classification (GTDB taxonomy): domain Bacteria; phylum Pseudomonadota; class Alphaproteobacteria; order 43-37; family 43-37; genus 43-37. The sequence continues at coordinate 16,613 of MKSY01000031.1, read as the reverse complement.
CGCGTCCCCCAGGCCAGGGACAATATAGGCGGATTGGTTAAGCCCTTCGTCGAGTGAAGCTAGGAAAATTTTTAAAGATGGACAGTGCTTATGCAGTTTGTGGACCCCTTCAGGGGCTGCAATAAGTGCCATAAACGCGATTTGGTCAACGGAAATACCTTGTTTGGTCATGATTTCTATGGCGGCTATAGCGGAGTTTCCTGTGGCTAACATGGGGTCAACCAATATATATAGGCCATCATGTTTTTTGGGAAGCTTGATCAGATAATTAACCGCTTCGAGCGTATCGTGGTTCCGATAAAGTCCAATGCATCCTTCGGTCGCTTCGGGTATCATGGCCATAATCCCTTGAGACATACCAAGGCCAGCCCTAAGTATACTAACCACTGAGATAGGAGCCCTAAGAATCATGGATTCACAGTTTGTGAGAGGTGTTTCAACTTGGGTGAGCTGGAGAGGAAGGTTTTGCGTCACAACAAAAGTCATGAGCTGTGATATCTCTTTGAGAGTGTTACGAAACATGAGGCGATCAGTGTTTTTATTGCGAATGATCGAAAGTTTGTGAGAAACGAGAGGATGGGTGATAATGGTTAGATTGTTGTGCGGATAAGTGGGCTGACTTGTGTGCACAGTTTCCATTTTTTTTGCCTATTTTAGGTGCTAACCCAATAGTCCCTAGCTTTTTCAAAATTATTTTGATTTATTCCAGCTCGAATATCTTCAAGTACTCTATTCATAGTGTACATATTGTGAACGGTCAAGGCCTGCAATGCTGAAAGTTCTTTTGCTTTAATAAGGTGGTGTATATATCCCCTGGAAAGGCTGCTGCATGTTTGGCACCCGCAGCTGGGATCAATAGGTGAATCATCATGCTGAAATTGGCTGTTTTTTAAGTTGATGTGCTCTTTGTCCTTAGCGGTTCCCAAAGCGGCTCTTACGAAGGTAGGAACTAAGGCGCCGCCATGGCGAGCAAGTCTGGTTGGGTGGACACAGTCAAAAGTATCAATGCCTTGAGGAACACCATGAAAAATGTCTCGTATGCCACCAATTCCTAATAGATGGACAGGACGATCTTTGGCAAGCAATGAAAGGGTAAGTGAGACAACATCGTCCATTTGCTCTTTGGAGGCGCCTAAGCATCCACCAACGGCATGTCCAAAGAAATCTTGCTCATTAACAAATTCAGCGCTTATCTTGCGCAAATCTGGGTAGATACCGCCTTGAATAATGCCATAAAGCCTCTGGCGCTCGCTGGCATGAAGAGCATCGAAGGCGGCTAAGGATCTTAGGGCCCATCTGTGACTCATTTCCATTGAGCGTTGAGTGTAGGATTTGTCGACATGAAACGGTGTGCACTCATCTAAAACTACAATGAGGTCAGCGCCCAATTTCACCTGAACTTCGATGGATTTTTCAGGGGTTAGGTGATGCACAGAGCCGTCAATATAAGATTTGAATGTAGCTCCGTCTTCAAAAATATTCAAAAGTGTTTTGGGCCGAGCGCTGTTTTGGGTTCCTTTGATCTCGTTCGCTACTCCGCCATGTCCTAAGCTAAATATCTGAAATCCGCCAGAGTCGGTTAGCATCGGGCCATTCCAGCCTGTCATTTTCTGTAACCCACCTAACCGCTTGACAGTATCAGCCCCAGGTTGGAGCATCAAATGATAAGTGTTAGCTAAGATAATTTGGGTATTTGCATCTTGGATTTGCTGAGGTAAAAGGCCTTTGATGGCGGCTTTGGTGGCGCAAAATATAAATGCAGGTGTTTGAATTATTCCATGGGGTGTGGCTAGTTCTCCAAGCCTTCCTGAGCCTGTTTCCTTTAAAATTTTAAAGTGGAAGTGTTGTGAGCGAGATTCACTGGGGTGCATTAGAAAAGCCTATCGAATGTTTAGGAAGGAAGCGTTTAGCAATATAAAGGGTTGGGCTTGTGAGGACGGCAATAATGGCACGCATGATCATTGTACCAACGATGTACGTCTGGAAAACAACGCTCCAGGGTAGCGGTGTTTCGGCTAAGATAATCCAGGCAAGAATGCTGAAGACAAAGTTGTCAACTGCTGTAGCAAAGATGGTTGAAGCATTCGTCCTGAGCCACAAAAGCTTCCGATTTGTAAGTGCAGAAATCTTAGCAAAGATAGTCGTTTCGATTAAGTGGCTCGACAAATATGCGATGACACTTGCCACGAAAAGTTGTGGGGCGGGTTTAAATAAGGCTAGCATATGGGGTTGTGCATCTACCGGAAAGCTAGCGTTGGTCGCTCTTACACCGAGGGTTAGCACCATCATAAGCATCATAATAAGCATGCTGCAAAATCCAATAAAGATAGCTGTTTGGGCGGTTTTCTTGCCGTAAAATTCCGTTAGGATATCTGTGGCTAAAAAAGTTGTGGCGAAGGTTATCGTGCCATAGGCAACTGGATCAGGCATCCATTGATAGGAAACAAGTTTCAGAACTTGAATATTGGTGGCTGTGATAGCGATGATGATGTAGGCCATAACACCTAAGCTTCCAAAGAATCGTAAGGAGAGCAGCAAAAGCATAATTGAAACTCCTAAGGATAATAAGGAGCTTAATTCAGTGGGCCATGTCAAAAGTTGATCGATTAGAGAGGTAGTCATGAGGCTTTTGAAAAAGAAGATTCAATAATAAACCCGCAGAGAGCGGGTTTATTAAATGAAGCCATCTGCGTTTAAGCCGATGGTTTTGCGGACTTTTTTTCGAGCATCTTGCGTAGCTTAAGCCCTTCTGTGGAGAGCTGGCTCTTGCGCGCGCCCAGGATATAAGCGTCAATGCCGCCATTCTTTTCGATGGTGCGGATTGCATTTGTGGAAACACGCATTCTAACGGATTTACCCAAAATGTTGCTCAAAAAGGATGATATTTGCAAATTTGGTAAGAAGCGACGTAAAGTCTTGTTATTTGCGTGGCTAACATTATTGCCAGACATAACACCCTTACCAGTAATCTCACAACGACGAGACATTCTTTTAACCCTTATCTTTAAAAACCTATCCCGATTATTTAAGGGACAAATAACATGGCGTCAAGAAAATAGTCTGGTGACGCTGTTTTTTTGTATAAGGTTTAACGAGCTTTAAGCTCCAAGCATGCCGACTGAAACTGGGTCCGCGACAATTTGGCACAAAATCCACCATCCCAATCCAGATAAAGTGAATCCTTGGTCAAAAAATTCGTTGCAGTGAAAGGGCTTGTCATTCAAAGCAGACGTAGAAGATACGCTGGGTTGCTGGGTGAGGTCATCATAAGCTTCTTGGTTAGCTGTGACATTCTTTTCTGCCAAAAATAGGCAAGATAAAATGGCTAGTGCTAAGATTTTTTTCTTGATCATAATGTGTCTCCATGTATTGATCCTTGTCATTTACTACATCAAATATGATCGCTTTGCAAGCAACTTCTTTTGTTTTGCTTAGACAAGACTCACTGAACTTAGTGATGTTTAGGTGCGTGTAAAAAACCTGATTGCATTAACAAACATAGGCTTAACGACGCGGCCATATAGTAAGCCAGCTGGTCCAAACATTACCTTTTCTTGTATGCTTTTAGATGAGAGCCATAGCGCTGCACTTTCAGCGAGAGGGATGGTTGAATTGAACGGTTTTATCCAGTCTGCTGCAGCGCCGGTTGTTTTCTCAGCAAATGTGCGGTAAGGTGAGCCCTTTCCTGTATCTATAACTTCGGCTACTGCAAGTGGGACAACCGCGTCGCCGAGGGCTTTTGTGGCTGCCGCTGCTGGGAATTCACGATAAATCATAGTCGCTGTGTTGTTTGTACGTGCAGACATGGCCATTCCGAATGCAAACATTGGGCCTCCATGTGCATAGGCGCCGGCAACAACTCCTAAGCGCATTATTTTGTCTGTGACTGTATGGCGTGAACAAAAGTGAAGAAACTCATTATAACCAATGTTAAGTACTGTAGAGGTTCCAGCCAATGTTCTGGTAAATCCGTCATGCATCAATGTACCCGCGCCTTCTGTGCCAAGCATTAGCCCTAGGGTGCCAATAGCAATTCTGCTTAATCCAGACAGACTGTTTGCTATGTGTGGTATTTGTTGTGACACGCTACGAGCACATGTTTGAACAGAGTCAACGCACATATTTTCAAAATCTTGCCATGAAGCCTCAGCTTTTGGAGTGGCTCCTAACAATGCTGCTAGAGCGACAGTTGATAAGATGATTCTCCTAAAGAAATTTTTTTTCATACTACTTGTTCCCAGTTTGCATAAGTCTAGCTTCACATAACAAAGTTAAAAAATCTTCAATATTGCTCTTCAGCAGCTTTGCGGCGATAAGCAACGTTTTTAAATGTGCTCTAAGCTATTAGTTTGGCCTTATGAAATTTGACTGAATTCAAGTGAATATGCTTGTGGTTCGAAAATTTTAGCGTCAGTAAAGACATCATGGGCTGATAGTGAGTGCAATTGATCTATGAACGCCACTCTAAACGACCCAGGGTCAGCATATTGGCCGGCGGCTCTTTCGCCACAGATGCCAAAAAAAGTTATGCCCGCCACGGCTGCTTCAAAGGGGTCGTTTGTTAGCGCAGCTAGTGCGGCAATGGCTGAGGATAAAGAGCAGCCAATGGCTGTCACCTTTGTCATGAGAGGATGACCATGATGGATATGTACCGTACGCTGACCATCTGTGACGAAGTCAACCTCACCCGTAACGGCAACGACAATTTGATATTTTATGGCAATCTCATGCGCAATGTAAGGGCATTCGGATATGCTGTTAATGGCGTCAACGCCTTTCGGTTTAGCATAACCACCAATGGCCATGATTTCAGATGCGTTGCCTCGCAGGATACTTGGTTTCTGGGCTAAGAGTGAAAGTGTCGTATTGGTACGCAAGGTGGTGGCGCCACACCCAACTGGATCCAATACCCATGGCTTATGGGATTTATTGGCTGCTTCAGAAGCAAGTAGCATGCTTTCAATCCAGGGCGTTGATAAAGTGCCGATATTGATCGATAGAGAGTTTGCTAAACTGAGAAAATCGATCACTTCCTCTCTTGCATGGGCCATGGCTGGCAAAGCACCCATGGCAAGCAAACAATTGGCCATAATGTCCATGGAAACATAATTCGTTATGCAGTGCACAAGAGGTGATGTTTGTCTTAGGTTTGTTAGTAGATCTGCAACAATTTGTGGATATGGCGCATGGGCTTTATTCGCATGTTGCATGTGTGCCTCCTTCATCCAGAAAATGAATAACGTCAGATAGCAAAGGCATAGATTGTTGTGCGCCTTCAATGGTGCAGGCAAGGCTGCCGGCAGCAACGGCTAGTTTTAAACTCTCATGAAGAGGCATATTTTGATGCAGTCCGCTGGCAAGATAGCCTGTAAAACAATCACCAGCGCCTACTGTATCCACTGCTTGGATGGGTGGGGCTGGCGTTAAAAATGTGTCATTTGGTGTCGCTGTGAAGGCGCCAGTTTTTCCAAGGGTAAGGACAACCGTTATTTGGAATGTTGTAGCGGCCCATTTTGCCAAGTCCATGGCTGTGTGCTCATTTAAAGGAGCAAAGTCGCGTAACGCTTCAATCTCATGGATGTTGACTACAAGGATATCGAGCTTAGGCAGAATATCCAATGGAACCGGCGTTGCGGGAGCTAGGTTCAAAATGACATGTCCACCTTGGGACTTTACTTTTAAAATAGCTGCCCAATTTTGCTCCGGCGTAACCTCCATCTGAAATAGAACCCAATCTTGGCTGGTGAGGTTTTGAAGTGGAAAATCCGAGCTTTTTAAAAGAAGATTTGCACCAGCCGAAACGATAATGGTATTCTCACCTTGGGCGTCCACACTGATGAAAGCACATCCTGTCAAAGCTGCATTGCGTGTTATATGCTTTGTGCCAACATGCGCATTGTTTAAGGACGAAAGGATGAAGTCCCCTAAGTGGTCCTGACCAATAGCGCCAATCATGTGAACATTGGCACCAGCTTTGGCCGCGGCAACGGCTTGGTTAGCTCCTTTACCTCCGCTGAAGAGCTTATGTTCAGGGGCAAGGATCGTTTCTCCGGGAGCTGGGTGTTTGGCGATGCGCGTTACGAAATCCACATTGCAGGAGCCAAATACATATATTGTCACTTTGCTTCCCCTGAGTTTGCTGTGATTAGTGTCTCACACAAGATGAGCACATGCAAAAAAGCCTATTCACAGATATAATGAAAAAGATCATCATACAAGTTATGATTTAACGATAACTGAAAACAGATCAAATGAAACGAATCTTTAAGCTCGGTTTATGTGGACTATTTGGGCGAATGTCTATGGCTGTTATGGAAGTGCTAAAAGAAGGTTCTTTGCCTGTGGAATTGGTAGGTGGGACGAGCCGAACAGTTGGTGCTAACATTCCTTATCCAATTTTGAGCCTTGATGAAATGTTTGGATGTTCTGATGTTGTGATTGATTTTACAACCCCTGAAGCTCTCCAGGCGCATTTGGATGTTGCTGTTAAGTACAAAAAGCCTTTAGTTGTTGGCACGACCGGGCTTGAGCTGCAGCATATGAATGCTATTGAAAAGGCCTCAAGCCAGATTGCTCTTTTGTATGGTCGTAACATGAGTTTGGGGATTAATCTAATGGCTGCGCTTGTGAGTCAGGCGTCTCGGATTATTGGAAGCAATGCTGATGCTGATATGGATATTCTTGAATTGCACCATCATCATAAAAAAGATGCTCCATCAGGTACGGCATATATCATTGCCGAAGCTATGTTGGAGGGTAAGAATGGGAGCTTTGAGAAAGATGAACAAATTCCTTGGTATGATCCGATCTTTGAACAGGGTATGCGCTCACCCGGGAAAATTGGTATTGCTGCTTTAAGATCAGGCCAGAGGCCAGGAGAGCATGCGGCAATGTTCTCCTGGAAAAATGAATCGCTGACCATTTCTCATCAAGCCACAGATAGGCGTGTGTTTGCGCAAGGAGCATTGCAAGCCGCGTTGTGGTTAGCTCAGCGGGCTGATGAGCCACGATTGTATAGCATGAATGAGGTTTTAGGGTTTTCATGAGTGACGCCAAGAGGCCAATGACCACGAAAGAGATCCATGAATTTTTTGCACGATTCGAACGGCTGAACCCTGCACCTGAAACAGAATTAAAGTTTACCAATCATTTCACACTTTTGATTGCTGTTGTCCTTTCTGCGCAGGCAACAGATAAGGGGGTTAACAAAGCTACAGAATCTCTTTTCAAAGTTGTTCATACACCGGAAGATGTATTGGCGCTTGGGTTGGATCGATTGATCCCCTACATTAAAACTATTGGGCTTTATCCTTCCAAGGCAAAGAACATCATGGGGCTAAGCGAGCACCTTGTGGCTGATTTTGGCGGGCAAGTCCCAATGGATCGAGCCGCTTTGGAGTCGCTGCCTGGAGTGGGGCGCAAGACAGCAAATGTTATCCTCAATGTGGCATTTGGAGAAGAGACGTTTGCAGTGGATACCCACATTTTCAGAGTCTGCAACCGAACGGGCCTTGCGCAAGGCCAAACCCCGCGGGCTGTGGAAGATGGGCTTGCCGCAACGGTGCCAACCAGCTTTCGCAAGCATGCTCACCACTGGCTCATCCTTCATGGCCGCTACACTTGCATTGCTCGCAAGCCCAAATGTGACGTTTGTCCTGTGAATGATTTATGTCAGTTTACAAAGAAGATGGTTTAGCTTCGATAGCCTAATATTTTTTGGAGAGGGCGACTTGTGGATCCTCGCACTTCTTCCTGTCGTCTTCGCTCTTTTTCCTGTCGTCTTCGCTCTTCCACCGTCACCCTCGCTCTTTTTCTTGTCACCCTCAAGAAAGTGGGGGGCCAGGGGCGTTTTTTAGCGGCAAGAGCTTTTTTGGGGAGAAGATTTATGGATCCCGGATCTGCGTCCGGGAAGACATAGGGAGGGCTTGTCACCCTCACGAAAGTGGGGGGCCATATAAATCCTGGGTTCCCGCATCAAGTGCGGGAAAGACAAAGAGGAGGTGCGGGGGAGGACAAAAAGGAGGTGCGCGGGAATGACTAAGAGAGGGGTGCGGGAAAGACAAAAGGGAGGTGTGCGGGGTGACAAAAAGGAGGGCGGGGAAGGCAAAGGGAAGCTTTGGCTGTGGGATGAAAAGCCGCTATGTGCCTCAGGGGCTCTCACACATTTTGTTGTGCAATTCAATCAGCTGCTGATTAATCTTATCTTTCGAAAACTTCTCTTCAACCAGCTGTTTGGCATTTTGGCCCATTTGATGACGCAAAGAAGGGGAAAGTATCAGCTGCTTGAGTGCGGCTTTGAGAGAGGCGACATCTCTGGCTTTGCTGAATAGACCTGTTTGGTTCTCTACAATCACTTCGCGGATACCAGGAATGTCTGACCCAACGAGGGGGAGGCCACAGGCAGCTGCCTCCAACAGCGCCTTCGGCAAGCCTTCCGTGTAGGAGGGGAGGCAGGCTATATCGCACGCATGGAGCCATGGGCGAACATCATCTTGCTTGCCATGATAAAAAACATGGGCTTGATCGTTCCATGTTTGCAGTTGAAATTCAGATATCCGGCTTGGGTTTTGTGGATCAGGCTCTCCCACCAAATGAAGCTCGCAAGGTACTCCTTCTTGATTCAGTTCATGCACAGCTATAACCGCCTCTGGGACACCCTTGTTGGCAACCATGCGAGCAGAGAGGATAATTTTTGGCTGAGCGTTGTGTGGCAGATTTAAAGGTGGGCGCCAATGATTAAGATCAATGCCAGCTCCTAAGATGATGTTTTGAGGAATGGTTGGAAAATGCTTTCTTAAAATGGCTGCATCATCATGATTTTGGCAGATAATCCAATGCTGGCCAGCGCGGAAACAAAGCTTAAGCAAGAGAACCACAGTTGTACGCACAGCGACAATCACAGGGGTTTTTTTTACGAAAAGATATCCAAGGCCTGCAAACACATTTATGCTTTTTTTCGCACCTGCCAAAAGCGCAGCAATCATTCCGTTGACAATCAGTTTTACACCAACATGATGAAGGATGGTTGGGCGAATTTTTCTATACAGACGATAAAGTTCGAAAACAGTGAGGAGTTCTGCCAAAGGGTTCAGGTTGTCACGTTTAATCCTATTAAGCTCAATAGTTTCAATGCCGGCATCTTGGAAATATCGGCGATGCTTATGAAAACGGCTTGCAAGTATAACGGTGAAACCGGCGTTCTGCAGGGCTTGCATTTGATGGAACCGGTGAGTGTAAGCATACCAATCTTCAGCAATAACAAATAAAATGGTCTTCATCATATTATTTTCTCACAAAAGTTTCGTATGGCTTTGAGCCCTTAAAATTACTATACTTGCAGGGTATTGTTGTTAAAAAGGTGAGTCAATGGTCTTTAAGTTTTTTCAAGCAAAGCAGGTGGATAATAGTACATTAGGGCTGCGGGCAAGGATCTTTCAAACGCAACATGCTGATGAGCTAAACTATGTTGCTCATATTTTATCGAGCTTCGATTGGCCTTCAAAGCTTGCTGGTGAAGCTTGTGAGATGTCATCTCAATTAATCCAGGCCATGCGTTCTCATCAAAAAGATATATCATTTTTAACTGACTTCTTCAGTCATTATGGTCTTTCGAGTCAGGAGGGGATTGTTTTGATGTGCTTTTCAGAGGCGCTTTTGCGGATCCCAGATGCGCTAACTGCTAACCTTCTGATCAAAGATAAATTGGAACAGTTGAATGCTAAAGATAGCCTCGCTAAATCAGGCAGTTTTATCATGAATTCGTCAACCTTAGCTTTGCGTTTCATGAAGCATTTTCTGAGTTTTGATCCTAAATTGCGCGTTCAAAACAATGATATTGAAGAGATCAGTGTTGGGTTCTGGAACATTTTAGGCAAGGCTATTGTTCGCCTTGGTGAGGGGCCCGTGCGGGCGGCGCTTTCTCAGGCAATACGCATCCTAGGTAACCAATTCATTTTTGCCGAAGATATCACGAAAGCTTTGGAGGCAGATGAAGGGTGGAACCAGCATAATTACCTATTTTCGTATGATATATTAGGAGAAAGTGCCCGTACTTATGAGGACGCAGAGCGCTATGCGGAAGGGTATCTGAATGCTATTCAAGCCATTGCGCGTCATCAAGAAGTAGTTAAAGATCCGGTTCATTCACCTGGCCTTTCCATCAAGCTTTCAGCCCTGGTGCCTTTTTATGGTGAGGCTCATAAAGATCAATGCATCGCCTTTATCATGCCAAAAATGAAAGAAATTTGCCAAGTTGCGGCTAATGCGGGCCTAATGATAACATTGGATGCTGAAGAGGCTAAAACTTTGGATGTCACTCTCGATATTCTGGAAGCCTTGATGCAAGATCCTGAACTAGCCAATTGGAATGGGTTGGGTATAGCTGTGCAAGCCTATCAAAAGCGAGCCATGGCTGTGATCGATTGGATTGTGGATCTGGCTCAAAGGAATCATCGTAGAGTCCCTGTCCGCTTGGTTAAAGGAGCCTATTGGGATGTGGAAATCAAGCGATCACAAACCGAAGGTCATGAGGATTATCCTGTTTTTACCAAGAAGCCTTTTGTGGACCTGCATTACCTTACGTGTGCTCAAAAGATGTTGCAGCAGAGTGAGTGGGTTTACCCTCAGTTTGCAACTCATAGCGCCGTTACTATGGCTGCGTTGTTAACAATGGCAGAGGGGCGTCAAGATTTTGAATTTCAAAAACTTTTTGGGATGGGTGATGAGCTTTATATTGAAGCAGCGCGGAGCAAGCTTATACAAGCGCCGTGCCGGATCTATGCCCCAGTTGGGCTACATAAGGAGCTTCTGCCATATCTTGTTCGTCGAATTTTGGAGAATGGTTCTAACACGTCTTTCTTATCGATGGCTTTTGATGAGGATATTCCGTTGGATGCTTTAACCAAAGATCCTGTTCGCAAGGCGCAAGAAATACTCCTCAGAACCCAAGAATCTCAAAAAAGAATTGCCAAACCTGTCGATCTTTTTGGTGCTGAACGACAAAATTCCAAAGGGATTGATTTAAGCAATCGTAAAGTTGTTGCAAAGCTTACTGAAGATATTGCCTCTTACATGCCGCGTGCGAAAGCCATTACTTCACTTATCCATGGTCAAAAGGCGGCGCAGGGGGAGGAGAGATCTTTAGTCTCTCCGATTCGTAAAGACCTTCGCTTGGGTTCGGTTATTGATGCTCCTCAACATGTAGCAGAGCAGGCAATGCGGGTTGCTCGTGAAGGGTTTTTAAAATGGACCAACACTTGCGTGCAAAAGCGTGCTGGCATCCTTGAAAAGGCTGCAGATATGCTTGAAAAGAGCATGGCTAAGTTCCTAAGTATATTAATACATGAAGGCGGAAAAACCATAGAAGATGCCATTGCGGAAGTTCGAGAAGCTATCGATTTTTGCCGCTACTATGCGGCTCATGGCAGTCAGTTGTTTGGAGAGCCATTTGCTTTAAAAGGGCCAACGGGTGAGAGAAATACACATTATCTCGTTGGTCGCGGTGTGTTTTTAGCTATCAGTCCTTGGAACTTTCCTCTGGCTATTTTCTTAGGTCAAGTGACGGCAGCATTAATGGCTGGCAATACTGTCGTGGCTAAATCAGCTGCTCAAACACCGATTGTAGCATTCGAAGTCGTACGGTTATTGCATGATGCAGGTGTCCCAACGGATGCTTTGCAGCTGGTTTTGGGCAAGGGGTCTGTTGTAGGTAAGCCTTTGCTAGAGCATCCCTCTTTGGCTGGCGTGGTGTTCACAGGCTCCAATGAAACGGCAAGATTGATTCAAAACACATTGTCCCAGCGTGAGGGGCACATAGTTCCGCTGATTGCTGAAACAGGTGGAATCAATGCCATGATTATTGATTCATCAGCGTTGCTGGAACAAACGGTAGATGATGTGATTACCTCTGCATTTCGCAGCGCAGGGCAACGGTGCTCATGTTTGCGGTTAATTTATGTCCAAGAAGATATTGCGGATGCTTTTTGTCGAATGTTGAAAGGGGCAATGGCGGCTCTCAATATTGGTAATCCAAATTTGCTTAAAACAGATGTGGGGCCAGTGATTGATGCTGCTGCCGTGTCTGAGCTGGAAGCTTATGCAGATTCTTTAAGCCAGCAAGCAACCTTGGTTGGGAAAACGCCATTTCCGAGTGATTTACCAGAAGGCAATTACATCCAACCTCAAGCTTATGAAGTTGATCGGGCAAAGATGGTAGATAAAGAGGTCTTTGGGCCAATCCTACATATTGTGCGATTTGAAGCGAGGAACTTGGACAAAGTTGTGGATTCTATTAATTCCAAAGGGTTTGGCCTCACTTTGGGTATCCAAAGCCGGATTGATGCAACCATTGATTTTATAACAAGTCGTGCTCGTGTTGGGAACATCTATGTTAATCGCAACATGATTGGTGCTGTGGTAGGTGTTCAGCCATTTGGGGGTGAAGGGTTGTCAGGTACAGGGCCTAAAGCAGGTGGCATCTATTACCTTATTCGCTTCGCAACTGAACGGGTGCTTACGGTGAATACGGCTGCTATGGGCGGTAACATTGATTTGGTGACTGGTGACAATGATTGGTGATGACTGTGTCAAGGTGCAGCGATGGATTGTTCTTCAAGGAGGGCCTGGCTTAAGCCATCATATGTTTCGGCCATGGTTGGATCCGTTGGAAGATGTCACTCAGCTGATCTACTCAGATATCTATGGTGTTGAAACTTGCGAAGACCCAAACTTTAAGCCATGGGTTTTGGATGATACTTTGATGCATTTGCGCAAACTTGTGGAAAGCCATATCGGGCAATCTTTGGGTGTTATTGCACATTCCTGGGGAGCTGTGACGGCTATGTATGCCTATAATGCAGGGGTATTTACAAAAAAAATGCCGTTGGTGCTCATTTGTCCGGCGCCAATTTCTCAAGAAAAGCTACGAGTTGCTTCCAATGAGTTTGCTGATACTATCCCCAGTAAATTGATTAAGCAATTGGTTAAGAGTACCTATCTGCCAGGTAACCATGCGGAGGTGATGGAGGCTTTGAGTCCTTATTATTGTTATAATTCTCAAAATCCACCAGCTATATCTTGTGGTTATTTTGCCCCTCAATCATTTGTAAGTGTAGCGAGCTCATCTGAGGGATACGATTTTTTGTGTAAGGATATTTTCCCAGACAACATATTGCTTATCATTGGGGAGCATGATCAGTATGCCCATTTGACCCATGAATACCCTGGGCAACATGTTATACTTCCGCAGACCAAACATTATCCTTTCGCGGAGGATCAACTGGCCTTTCTTCAGGTATTGAAAGAATGGGTTTCTAAGCCTTTTTGTGTATCTTAGTGTGCAATAGTCAATAATTTTTGGGAGACTATAGCGCGTCCTCCTTCTTAACAGGGGACTTTGTGCTTGGGCACAAGTAGTTTACTAAATATTTCAATAGCTAAAGCATAATTGCCGCATTCAAAGACACTTTTCCCTTTCTAACTAGATAGAATTTCACTAGAATCCAATTTGCTATTGGCGCAAGATCATTCATGATTGATTTACACTGATATACCCCCGATGATAAAAGCCCTCCTTACCTAGCTCTTTGCCATCACTTAAACAACTTGGGGATAATCAAACTGTGCTGTTAACAAGGCTACTATAACGGTTAAACTTCATTGTCAGCACTATTGATTTGGGGTTACAATCCCAATAATTAATGTATAAAGGAATTGTGAACTGTCAAAGATTCCTGGTCGGCCGAATGTTTGGAGACGCTGAATGTTAGTGCCAGGATAAAACTAGTTTTAATGAAGTCTGTTAATTGATTACTATTTTAGCATGAGAGTGCATATGTTAGTTATACCCTGTTAAATTTATCCCTTTTACTTACGTAAATGGCAGTAACATTTGAAATGCGGAAGATATGTTTGCTGCATTGTGTAGGCTTACTTATTTTTCCATGTGTTTAATGTTATTCTTGCCTCTTTGCTACTTACTTCTTTTATAAACTCTACAAAAGCCAGGACTCTAGCGTTTGTTTTTAGATTGGTTTTGTAAACGTAATTCATTTCAAATGAAAGCCCCAAACATGGGTCGTACTCATTTAAAAATACCGGAATAAAATTCCTCCCTTGGGTTAAAAATGGCGGGAGCATTCCTATTCCAATACCTCTTTCAACCAATAGCCTACATGTCTCAATGTCATCCACTGTCACAATTGGTTTTCTTAGGTTATCACCATCTCTATTTAAAAATAGAAGGGTATTACTTTGTTCATATTCAAGGAAATCGTACGGTTCAGTCCATTTATAACCAATAATTTTATGGCCATCCAAATCTGATTTGTTTTTTGGCATACCATATTTTTCTACGTAATCGGCATGTACATATGGATAAAATGAAAAACTCACAAATTGTTTCCAAACCAAGGGAGTTGTTTTAAGAGGCGCTTTATCCGTTAAGCCGACATATGTCCCAGGTATATCAGCACCACGAATTAACTTCGGATAATCATCATAATTAATATGCAGCTGAATATCTGGGTAGCGTTCCCTAAAAAGTTCAAAATATTTCACCAACGTATGAATCCCAAATCGTGACGAAATAACGGTGAGCTCCCCTTCCAGAGAGTTCTTGCTATCCTTAATTTCTCTTTTGACGGAATCGTACATTTGCAAGGCGCTTCTGGCAAACTCGATGAATTTCTCGCCCTCTTCCGTTAGCGTGGCCCCCCTTGGGCTGGTGGCAATAAGCTTAGCGCCAACAACAGCCTCTAGCGTCTGGATATGCTTAGAGACTGTTGGCTGGCTCAGGTTTAATTTCTCCGCAGCCTTGCTGATGTTTTGGTTGTCCGCTACACATACTAATGTCTTGAGGTGTTCGTGGTTGATGTAAGCCACCTGTCGCTCCTGTTTTTCCTGCCTATATACCAACATCAGGTCAGATCAAAAAATTTGCCTTCACTGATGAGAAACAGCCCAGCATACTTATTATGCAGCATTTTTGCAAACAAAAGCTTAAGACGACATTTTTCTTGAAAACAGCACTCTCCTAGAGTGATATCGAACGCTTATTTGGACGGAGAAATTTTCTTTAATTATCAAATATTAGAACCGATTTGCTCCTTTCAAAGACACTTTATCCTTTTCAATTTCGTAAACTTTCGCTAAAAGTTAAGAATAATTCTTAGAGTCAAAGGAGAATAGACGTGGTTAAGAAATGCATTTTAGTAATCGCAGCACTCATTGGATTGGGAACAAGCTTTAGCGCTTCTGCCAATAACAGCACAACTGCACAAGCTTTTTGGGAACCCGTTTATGATGAACGCCGAGTGACGCCATGCGAGCAAGATGATTATACGGCAAGCCTCGTTTGGGGCGTTAAACCAGAAGATGAGCCACCTTATTCCTACATCGCCAATTTAACGGAAAGCGATCTTTCCATTGAAAAGTATGAAAAGTTTTACATGACTGTCTCCGACATTTCAAAAAGCGGCAGCTCATGCGATATCGTGGGAAGACTCTACTTAGCAAAGCTCTACCACCATTTTTGCCCGGGGTGGAATGGCCATTTGGGAACAAAAGCATTTGAAGAGGCAACTCCCTTAGGTAAAGAGTTAATTGTTTTGTTTTTTGATATTAGAGTTGCCCATAAAAAAGAGACAATGCGCGCGACCGTTATCTCTGGCTGTGAGTACCCCCTATACAATGGCAAGCCCGCGCCCACATCTGAAGATCCAAAAACCTGGCCTTGGTGAAGGCGATTTTATAAGTTTTTAATTTTTCCCCCTAAATTTCTAAGGTGCGAAGTTGTTGTTCCGAGCCATTCTTGTTTTAACTTTTTTACTAGCAGACTGCTGGCAAACTGCCCATTCCGTTGAGCCGACCGCGCCTGGTTGCATGGATCCGATCGCTCAAGGAATTATCCGTAGCTATACGAACAAAACACGTTACTCAGAAGCCGTGTGGCTCACCAGTCATAATGCCTTTGCCAATCTTCAAGATGGATGGAAGTATGTTCAGCAAAGCTTGAATATCCCCAACCAATTTGCTATTGGCGCAAGATCATTCATGATTGATTTACACTGGTATACTCCCGATGATAAAAGCCCTCCTTACCTAGCTCTTTGCCATGATAAGTGTAAAAAACTTACCTTAAGAGCTTGCCCCGATTGCCGTGGAATCACCTCTGTATTTTTACCTACCCCTGCACTTACATTATTTAAGGATATTCGATCGCTCTTGGAAGCTAACCCGCAGGATATCATTACCCTTCACATTGAAAGTTACACCGATGAACAACCTAATAGCGCAAAAGCCATTTATAACCTCCTGGAAGAATCTGGGTTAAACCGATTCCTTTTGCCGAACACTATCGACCCAAACTCTCACGAACTCTCCCTTGGCCAAATGCGCCAAAATAACCATCGGTTAGTTGCGTTCTCAGACCGCGATACTGATTTAAACCTCCATCCTGCAAAAACTTTCACGCGAGAAAACGATTATAATTTAAAAGATAATAAAATGATGATATGCGGTGAGATGCGCGGAGATAGGGATACTTCCGGGCGAAATCCTATATTTGTTTTCAACCACTTTTATCTTTTTTCCGAAGCAACAAAACTTAGGCCATT
>MKSY01000030.1 GCA_001897475.1 Alphaproteobacteria bacterium 43-37 | reverse complement strand
ATCTTTATTAAAGGTAGCACTCACCTTTCCAATTTAGCGAAACTTATCGTACGTTATCCAGTCAGGACAGGTGAGCTCTGAGTTAGAAGCAATGCCGTTGGTGAAAGATTTGATCATCACCACTCAAGATACTCCTGAATTTGAGTTAAGCATTGAATCCGAGGGCACATTGCCAACCCAAAGCAACATCATTCCGACTACAACCAAACCACAAGCCCAGCGTATCTTGATCTTAGATCGGGCGGAAGGATTAGCCGTCAAACTCATATGCAAAGCCCCGCACAGTTGTTTGTTCCAAAACGCCACCTGGAGATATACCCATGGTCAAATCAACTAAAGTTTCTAAGCTAGAGCTCGTGAAGGCGACCAAAAAGCATGCGATAGAATTGGCCCCAAACCTCAAGCAGGCTGATTTGGAGGAAATTGCAGCTGACTCAGGCTATCTCGATAGAGTCTACCTCGGTAGGGACTACCACGGCAGAAACTGTCTTGACAGAACCTGTCTCGACAGTGCACCCACTGGCCTTTTAATCAAATCCATCGCCATTTCCAAAATAGCTTATGCTTTGATTTATCAGAATAAAGATGGAACGAAAGAAGTGATTGCCCTGGGTGGCGTTGCGCCTCATCCAACTGACCCCCAAATCGGTATTCCCTGGGCTTGTTCCTCTGATAAGGTGAGGACTTGTCCAAGAAGTTTTATGGATCAGGCAAGACAAGCCCTCACTGAATTCTACTCACATTTCCCGACGTTGACCAACTTTGTTTATAGCCAGAACTATACAGCCATTAGATGGTTGAGAAGGTTGGGTTTTGGCTTTTCTGAGGATTATTTAGTGTTTGATAGGTTAAATAAACCGTTTTTAATGTTCTGTACTTTCTCCAAAAAGGAGTAACTCCATATCAACATTAAGCACTTGGGATATGGCTTTCAATAAATCGACTGAGGGCTTACGTTTCCCACTTTCAAGCTGAGATAAATAGGGCAAAGTAATGTTTACTTTGGCAGCTAAATCTTGCCTATTGATATCGCGGTATTCTCTCCAAACTTTAAATGGATTTTGTCCCTCTATCAAACAATCGATCACTTCAGAGGGATAGGATTCATGAGATTCACGCTCAAAAGCCTCGATGGCCAACTGGTCTTCATAATCCTCCATTTTTTCAAGCAATGCTTCATAATCTTTATAAAGCAACACAGCAAACTCTGGCTTACCATCTTTGTTAATAATTTGAATGTTTTTTGTATCTTTTGACTTCATTTGTACACACCTCCGCGTGGAGCAATTTTAATGACGTGAATGACCAGTTGTCGGTGCTTTATAGTATAAACAACTCGCCAATCTCCAACTCTTAAACGATAACCATCAGCGCCAGATAATTTTTTAACTTGCGGGTTCTTACCTAAAGGATCGCTTGCAAGAGCTCTGATCTCCTTAACAATTAGCTCTGCCAAGTTGCGAGGAACTTTAGCAAGGGCTTTCGTTGATTGGATACTGTAAACAACTTTATGCATTTTACTATAATAGCTAAAAGCTAATTTTATGTAAATAAATTATTAGCATCTTAAGGAAACTTTTCCATGACTCCTATCACTTCCACCCATCTGTTTGCGATGAACGCTGCTATGTCTGCCAGCCAGAGTTTGTTGGGATATATGCAAGCTCGGCAGAATGCGGCAAGCCAACGGGCGCACAATGCCATGATCGAAGCCATCAATCAGCAGAACGCTTTGAATGCTTATGATGCGTATTACAATAACCTTCAGGCACTTGAGTTTCGCCTTTCAGAAGAATACATGGCAACCGGGCAAAAGCTTGTCTTGTCACAAAAACAGGCCCTTGAGGTTGTGGGCCATGCCCGAGCGAATGCGGCTGCTTCAGGATTTGGCGGTGTTTCTCTGAACAACATGATGCGGCAGATTGCTGGGCAGTTTTCAGCATCTGATCGAGTAGCACGTAAAAACATGGATAATGTTGGTATTCAATCTTATCGCAATGCGTTAGGCATGCATCATGACATGCTCTCGAAAGCCAATAATGTGATCCCAACAACCCCTGTGCACAACCCATCTCCATGGGCTCATATATTAGGACTGAGTGGCGATTTGATGCGCACTTACACATCTTTGCAAATGGCTAAAGGAGGCATTCGATGATCCCACGCTACCAATTGCCAGCCGCAACCATTCAATCTGTCTCATCTCCCACTGACCAGAGCGTAGTGATTAAGCCTAATCAGAATTTTGCCCCAAACAATAGGTTTGGTGAGCTTGCTGCGGCTTTATCCAAATTTAATGACCCTTTGCAAAAGATGATGCTGGTTAAGGTGGACTCTAAAAACAAATCCGCTTTTGTCTCAGGCCAAGAGTTGGCCTTAAACTATCAAAGCTGGGATGAGGCGGTGAAGGCAGGTCATGCGGATGTGACCGATTCACCGTACTTTCGCAAGGGCTTTATGGAAGCTAAGGGAAGATTAGCCGGGCTTACCTATGCACAAAACTTAAATCAAGCCTATGAGCTGTGGGAAGGCAAAAACAACATCAAGTTTGTTGAAGACCCTGCTACGGGTAGCAAACGTATTGATCAAGACTCTTTGTTGCAGTTCATGGAGGAAGTGCGCAAGGGATATCTTTCCATGCAGCCTGAAGTTGGCCATGACAGTACAGCCCCAGACTATGATTGGTACGAAGGGTTTAAGCCAAAGATGGAGATGGCTGAGATCAATTTACTCAACCACCATACGGCTTATACCCAGGCCCATTTGCGTGAGTCACGCCTGCAAATCTTGGATCAAGAGGTAGCCGCTGTTATTGAGCAAGGGTTTTCTGGTGACGACCTTAAAACCAAGCTCGATGAACTGAAAGCTGAAGCGAGATTCACGGGTCTTTCCAAGCCCCAAGTGGAGGAGCGGATTCAAAACAGCGTAATCGTATCCGCTTTTGAGATGGGAGGCAGCCATGGTGATGCGCTCTTGAGCGCGATTGATTCAGATAATCCGGCTGTGAAGCAGAAGATACTTCAGGCGCAAAAACATATTGAAGATGAGATGTGGCGGGATGAGGAGCGAGCTTATCATCGAAAGAAAAGTCAGCGCAGTGAATTTGTCCGTAACTTTAAAAGCCACATTTTGCGCTCTCTGATGGATGATCCAAACTACAGACCTCCTCACGAACTTGAAGCCCAAGCCATTGATGCTGGGGTTACCGATCTGCCACAAGTGGTCGAGCTCATGCGCAAACAAGTGTTGGAATATCAAGTAGAACATAATGTAGCGGGGCAAGAGAAGTTTTACGCTGATCTTTATGCGGGAAGATTATCTGAACAACAGATTTTGGATTCAACCTTCTTGAATCCTACTGATAAAGCCCAAGCGCTCAAGACTCACTTTACGCAAGCGGATATCGTCAAGCACGAAGCGGTTAAAAGCGCCAAGCACATTTTGACCGATGCGATAGCTCCCAATAAGTTGGAATCACTCCTCATGGGCACCACAGAGAAAGGGCAACAATTAAGCTCCCTGGCCGCAGAAGCTCAAGGAGAATTCCATCGAGAAATCTGGACGTTGCAACGAACTCAGCCTGAGATAGCCGGTGATCCTATCGCTTTAAGCCAACAGGCAACTCAGATTGCCCAAACGTTGAAGGCAAAGTATCAGAAACTGAAAGAACAGATTGTTTCTGGCACACCTGCAACCAACACAACCCCCAATTCTTCAGCCACTCACTCTCAAGATGAGCCAAAGCTCCTTCAAACTCGTTTGTTTCAATCACGCGCTGAACTTAAACAAGCACTGGCTGATTACAAGCAAGGCAAAGGGAAACTCAAAAACTATGTTGAAAGCCATTCTGGCATGACACAGGAGCAGTTTGAGGCCTTTTTGCAAGAATTGAACAGTCAGTTCGAGTAACTCGTTACAAAGTAGCTCACTACATACCCTCTAAAAATTTTACCTTTTATCGTTATCCCTTATTTTAAGGAGTGAGAAAAAATGCTTGCTTTATGTGGGGCCCTGTTGGGCTTTTTATCCAGCGCCATGCCTGAGATCATGCGCTTTATTAATCAACACCGTGATCGTATCCAAGAGCTGGCCATCATGGATCGGCAAATGGAGCTCACCAAACTAGGCCACACCCATCGCCTGGAGGAAATCCGCCTCGCATCCGAATCCAACGAGCAAATTGCCCTCATTCAAAGCCAACGTCACGTAAAGGTTAAATTGGTGGATGGCTTAGCTGGTTCCGTCAGGCCCGTGATCACCTATGCTTTCTTTGGTCTTTACGCGGCAGTCAAGCTAGCCAGCTGGTATTCCTGGGTTCGCGGTTCAAGTGTTCCTGCCGTGACAGCCTTTATTCACATTTGGAGCGGTGAAGATGAAGCGTTGTTTGCGGCTGTCATGTCGTTCTGGTTTGGGCATCGTGCTTTGAACAGGAAGAGGTAGCTATGCGAACAATATCAAGCAAAGGGCTAGCCCTCATCAAGCACTTTGAGGGGTTTAAAGATAAGCCTTACACATGTCCTGGAGGTCATGTCACCATTGGTTATGGTCATGTGATCAATAAAGATGAGGAATTCAAAACCCTTACAGAACATGAGGCTGAAGAGCTCTTAGTCCACGATGCACAAAAGGCTCTTCACGCCTTAAGCCGTCTTGTAAAAATCTCACTTACACAGCCTCAGGTGGATGCTCTGGTTTCATTTATCTTTAACCTAGGAGCAGGAGCCTTTCAGCGCTCCACCTTAAGAGCATACATCAACCGCTGCGATCACACCCAAGCGTGCTTGGAGTTTTTGAAATGGACAAAGGCTGCTGGCAAAGTCTTGCCTGGGCTAGTTAAACGCAGGCAGGCAGAAGCTATCCTCTATCAATCTGGCATTTGCTAACTACATAACGTTTTTTACATCTTCTTTATTTTAATGGAGCCAATCATGGAATCACACGTGATGCCAACCACACCTACCTTGCCACAAGCTTATGAACCTCATGATTTAACCCCACCCCCTCATGAGCAACGGCAAGAGCTTAAAATACCTGATTCTTTCATCCGTAAACTTGAAACAGAAGAACAAGAGCAAGGCATCATCAGCCGTGCTCTGAATGATGTGAGTGACTTTGCTTTTTCAAGTGAGGTGTTTAAAGCCCCTGTGCATGGAATGTTGGAAGGCGTTAACCAGACGATTACCACGCTGGAACATGCCTTAAAACCTGTGGTTGAAACCCCAGTGCATTTATTAGCCCCTGAGTTTGAGCTGTCCCTCCCACATCTTCCGAATGTGAATGCCCCTCAAACAGTAACAGGCAATCTGGTTTCTGATGTTGCGCAGTTTGCCCTACCCTTTACCTGGGCTCTGAAAGGCATGAAATCTTTAAATGTTTTGTCGCGAGTCGCGCAAAAGAATCCTGCTATGATAGCGGCTGGGGCCGGGTTCATCGCAGACAGTATTGCCTTTGATCCTTATGAAGAGCGTTTGTGCAACCTGGTGTCAGATCATGGCCCTGAACTTACCAAGCCTATCTTTGATGCCCTTAAAGCTGACAAACTTGATAGTGAGGTCGAAGCACGTCTTAAGAGGGGCGTTGAGGGCCTAGCCCTAGGAGGCTTAACCTCAGGAGTCATTAAGCTGGTGCAAAAGATGCGCTGGATTAAAACCCATAAGGAAAGAACTTCTCAAACTTTAGGAGAAACTTATGAGTCTGACTCAGGCATCCTCAATGCTGCCAGTGATTTAAGTTATTGGTCAGGACATATGGCTGATGAAAGCTTGGTCCAAAAAATCATTTTGGAAACGGCAGGCTCAGCCAGTCACCCAGATCATTTTGCGGCTTTGAAAGAATTGACTCAGCAGCATAACTCAGAAGTGATGAGTCCAGAAGTTAGTCAAAGCTTTATGGCAAAGGCATCCGAGCGCTGGGTTAGTATCTTGCAATCCAGAGCTTGGGGTGATCTGCCGGAGGCCGCCAAACAGGATTTGGAAAGTTTGTTTTTAAAAAGTGAGCAAGACCATTGGCCTGAATCTTTAAACCAAGCGATTGAGGCTGATAAGCTTAAGCGTGGGGTGACTACTGAAGCCAAAGTGTCCAATAACTTAGGCCAAGAGGTTTTGGGCTTGGAAACGTCACCTGTAGCCCACAGTGTCATAACTGATTCAGGGGAAACGCTATTATCCTTGCAAACCCATCACGTTCAAGCTTTTAAAGAAGCCCTAGCCAACTTTGATGAGGAAACAGCAAGCCGGGTTATTGGTCGTGGTATCAATTTTGCCAATATCGCTTCATCTGATGATACCATCAAAGTCATGAAAACCCTCCAAGACCTCATGGCAGATGGTATTAATGAGGCAACAGGCAATGTGCGGTCTTGGGCAGACACCAACAAAATTGCAGGCATCATTGGCTCAAGCCCTGAAAATGTCACCTCGTCTCTCAACACTTTATTTAACAGCTCTAAACTGATGGACTCTCAATTGAGGGTTTCAGGCATTTACCTGCAAAGCCTGTTTGAAACCTTACGCCGAGAAGCGGTGAAGATTGATCTTGGGGAAGCCGGGGCAGAACAGATAGCCAATTTTATCAGGCTGAAAACTCTTACGGGGGAGACTTTCAAAATGTACCAAGGGGTTAAGTCCAACATAGCCAGGTCACTGAATACTCTCAAAATGCCCTTTTATGGCAAAGAGCTATCCGAAAAACAGCTGACAGAAATCTTTGATGCGCAAGGAGGTGTTACCAACATTCGAAGCTTGGCCAAGACGTTTGCATCCTGTCCATCCAATGAAGAGCTCGCAAAACTAGTCAAACCTTCATTTTATGAGAAAAGCCGGGACGCTGTTTTAGAATATTTTATGAACAGCGTTTTATCTGGCCCATCCACCCATGCGGTCAACATCCTTTCCACGGCTGCCCACACTCTGTGGCAACCACTAGAACGGTTTACGGCAGGGCTTATTATGGCGGATAAAGATATGCTCTTAGAAGGTACCTATTTAACCCGTGGCATCTTTGACAGTTTAAAAGATATTGTAAGGTGGACAGCTTTAGGTTCATGCCGTCATGCGGATGAAACCTTTGCACACGCCAACCCACTTCAAGGCGCGGCAAAAGCCTTTATGGCGGATCGAAACCTCATCAACCGGCATAGCATCAATGATGTTGCTAGGCCCAAAGCCATCAGCGCAGAACGGTTTGGCCTTCTTCCTGCAGAATCGATCATGAAAGCATTGGAAGAGAACAATTATGCCGAAGCGATCCGCTCATCCATGATCCATGGATTAGATTATCTGGGTAAGGCGATCAACTTGCCAGGACGGTTCTTGCTAGCTGAAGATGAGTTCTTCAAGATCATCAATTACCGATCATCGATCAGAGCTTTAGCTGCAAAAGAAGTGAGATTAGCAAACCAAATTGGGCAGCAAACTGATGGGCTTTATGAATCCATCCTTGCAAACCCTAAACAGTATGGCAACCTTCATGAAAAAGCCTTAGCTTTTGCGGATGAAGTCAGTTTTACCACACCATTAGCAGAGGGAACATTATCCCACACATTAAACCAAATGGCCCATAAACATCCTGGTCTAAGATTCATTGTTCCATTTATCCGAACCCCTGCTAATATCCTCAAATTTGCTCACCACAGAACACCAGGTCTTAATCTGTTATCCAAGCAGTATAGGCAAGAATTAACCTCCAATGATCCGATGGTGCAAAAACAAGCTTTGGGCAAACTGTTTGGCGGGTGGATTTTGTGGGCCACAGCCTTTTCCTTGGCTGAGGATGGCGTCGTTACTGGTGGTGTTCCCAAAGGCAAGGGCGAGGCCCTTCGCAACACCGGCAAGTTGCCTTATTCCTTTGCTTTCCAAGAAGAAGGCGGAGAGACAAAATATGTTCAGTTCAGCAAACTTGATCCATTTGGGATGTTCTTTGGGTTGGCCGTTGATCTTCATCATATCTTCCATGAACTGCCAGATGCAGAAAAAGAGAATCTGGCCACAGCTTCCTTGATTGCCATTTCTCAAAACATCAACACAAGGGGCTATCTGGTGGGCTTAACTAATCTGCTCAATGCGTTAAGTGATGGAAATCGGTATGGGCAAAGGTTTGCCGCTAATTACCTAGCTACTCTCGTACCCAATGCAGTCAAGCAACATCGCAAGGAGGTCGACCCTATCCAACGCCTAACACCAAAAAACCCTTTTGAGGATTTAGAATCATTGATCTCTTTTTACAAAAGCCAGTTGCCTGGATATTCAAAGGAGCTTCCAGCTAGGCTCAACCTGTTTGGAGAAGAGGTAACTTACCCAAGCCCGCTGGGGCAAGGGCTGCTCAAAGGGATCGCTACTTTAAAAAGTAACCAAGACTTAGTTGCAGAAGAGATGTTCCGGCTTAAAATGTCAGGAAGGCCCCCGATGGATGAGATCGGAGGCGTCCTGCTTTCATCAGAGGAATATCACAATTACATTAAGTTATGTGCCAAGCCAAGTTCTAATATGGACTTGAAAAAAGTGCTAAGCACCATCATGTCTTCAGCCAGCTACCAACACATGCCTGAAGGGGATGAGTCGGTTGAAGGCCATAAGCAGCATGCCATTAAAAGCGTGATCCAGCTTTACCGAAAACTCGGCCAAGCCAAACTTCTGGAGCAATACCCAGAGCTGAATGTAAAGGTTTTGGAGCAGCGCAAAAAGAAGATAAGAGGAAACTAGTATCCTATGAAAACCATTACCTACACGGCCGATGGGGTGCAAAAGCTATACTCCATTTCTTTTGCCTATGAGGCAGAGGATGTGTTCACTGTCTATGTGGATGACAGTCTGCTGCCATTCGAAAAGATTGACCATAACCACACTATCAAGCTTTTGGAAGCGCCAGCCTTGGGTGCACGCATTAAAATTGTTTGCGCATCTTGTATTGTCAAGGATGGTGAGGAGCTAGAGAAAGCCGGCCCTTCCCTCAACCAGCTTGAAGAACCTCAGCCGGGGCTGCCTCAGTCAAGACTGTCTCAGCCGAGGTTGCCTCAGCTTGCTGCAACTACACAAATTGATCAACTCAAACAAACTATCCATTCAGATATTGAGCCCATTCTCAAAGATTTTAAAACCAACAGCATTGAGCTTTTAGCCCAGATGGATAAGCTTTATACCAAAACCATGCACACATTCGAAAACTGCCACAAACTAAAAGCAGAGCTATTGCACGAAATGTCTTCTCATCGGCAATCGATTCATCAGCTGATCCAAGAAGGCACAGGCAAACTTCAATATGATGCTTCGCGCATTGAAGGGGTGGCTAATCATGCTGTGAATGTAGCCAATCAGCGTTGGAGCGAGGTCAACTCTTTGCAACAATCTGTGCATTCCCTTCAATCTGAGATGACTAGCATTAAGAGTGAGCTCGAGTCCTTACGCGGCTCATTATATAGAGTTGAAAGCCGATCAGGCAGCTCGCCCCGGTAAAGCAAACCAACGAACTCACCACTATCTCCTAACAATTTAATCCCCCAACATCTTAACTCAAGGAGTCAAAACCCATGGCTATGAGCTATGTAACCTACACGGCTGACGGAAAGGCGGACGTCTTCCAAGTACCATTCCCATTCATTTCACAGCAAGATTTAAAAATTAGCCTAACAGGAGACGTTCCACCGGATGGCAAGCCTATTCAGGCTGAATACCTCTCACATAACAATTCCATCAAAATGAACTTCATTCCCAAGGCTGGAGCCAAAGTTACCATTACGCGCAAAACATCGATCCATGATTTGGCCCAAAAGTTCCAAGCAGGAGCCATTAACAATGAGGCTTTGTCCAAAAATGCTCAACAATCCTTGCTCAAACTTCAAGAGCTAGAAGAAACGTTTGAAAAGGCGCTTGTGCCGAGTGATGGTATTTGTTCTTTGCGGGGCAATCGCATCACGCTTCTTGGGTTTCCAAAAGATGATTCTGATGCGGCATCCGTAAGCTTTGTAAAATCTTTATACAAAGAAAAGGAAGAGCAGTTTATCAAAACAGCGGCATCCATTGAAGCTCAAGTGAAAGCCCACCAAGAGATAAGTAAAGCTGTCCAGAATTCCGTCCAGTCTGTTGAAAGTAAAGTCTATGACTTACTCTCTAAGTTAGAGGATAAGTCCAAACAGATGCAATCCATTGAAGATCGCTTTACTCAAACGGGCATTAAGGCGGTGTCTGATGCTCACATGCATGCCGGTCAAGCCAAGGCTTTGGTGGAGCAATTGCAAGCAAAGGCAGCCGCCTTTGAGGCTGGCGCCAAAAGCGCATCCGATAACATTGATGCGAAAGTTATGAGCGCAGCAGAGGCAATCGAATCAAAGGCCAAAAACTCTTCGGACAATATTGAAAGCCTTAGGCAGAAAGTTTTGGCTGATATCGAGACCCAAGAAAAGCAGTTCAAAGACACGGCCACCCAAAAACAAACCAGTATGGAAGAGCTTTTGACCAAAACTCAAGCCCTTCACGATCAAAGCAAAGTTGCCGCCGCTGAAGCCAAGCAAGCTAATGAGGCTTTATCTCAAGAATCCACCAAGAATATGAAAACATTGCATCAAGAAGCCAAAGCCAATCTAGAGCAGGTTAAAGCTATTGCCGCAAAATGCGAGACTGACCTGTCTACTAACCTCAAAGCTGCTCAAGACAGCATTATCAAAACCAGGCTTGATTCTATTGCGGAAATTGCGGAGCTGACTGGTCGGCATCGGGAACTCTTGCGCAACTGCCAGGATCATACGGATCAATCGAAAGCTTCTCTTGAAGCTAAGTCCAAGGAAATTGACGCCTACAAGCAGCTTCTTTCTAAAATATTTGAAGAATTTAAAGCTGATTACCAAAACAAGCACAAAGAGATGTTTGAAGTTTTAGGGGCCATCAAAGCTCGAGAAGAGGCAGTGGCGCAAACTTTGAGAGAAGCTCAAGCCCTCAAGCAGCAGCTTAAAAATGACTTTAAGCAACAGAAAACTGAATTAGCGGCAGTTTATAATGACCAAATGGTTAGTGCCAAATTGGAACTAACTGAGTATGGGCAAAAAATAAAAAGTATTCTGATTGATGATGTCATGGCAGACCTTGATAAACCACTCATTCCATCCAGTAGCCCAGCTCCAACCACTACAACTGAGCCCACGCAAACAAGTTTACAAACTCCCACAGTAACTCCAACACCAATGCAACCAGTTGCAAAGCCTCAAGAGGCAACGTCACAAGTGACAACACCAAGTCCACAGCCTTAAAATGAAAGGTTAAACGAATGACAGAACCAACCACCAACAAAATCCTCCTTATGCTGGGAAGACTTGAAGGAAAAGTTGACTCCCTGTTGTCCAGCCAAGCTGATACAAGTGAGACCATCAAAACCCATGACAAGCGTTTGAGCAAGCAGGAGAAGACGCAGGCTTATTTGGCAGGAGCCTTGGCTCTTTGTTCCATCATCGCTTCTCTGGTGATTAAACACATTCAGCCAAATCACTTTGATGAGCATCAAGAAATCAGAATCAGAAGAGAGGAGCAACCATGAGCTCAAAACGATCAACCCTTGAAGAGCTTCATGAGCAACTCACACTCGTGTTACTTGAGCGCATCAAGGAAGGGGATTCAACACCAGCACTCCTAAGTGTTGCCAGACAGTTTCTTAAGGATAATGGCATTGAGAGCTTACCAACTCCAGGCTCTCACATGAGCGCCTTGTTTGAGAATATCCAAACCTTTGATTTGGATGATGTGCATTAAAGCCTGCGGGGATTGATTTGATGGAAGAAGGAAGTGAGGTGAGTTTAGGCTAGGCGGTCATTTGCCCTCAAGAGCCTTGGATCATTTCAATGGAAAGACCTGTTAAATCCGAAACCGCCTGGATATCCATACCTCTGTTCAACATAGCTTTGGCGATTTCTAAGGCTTTGAGTTGGCCGCCTGTTTTTATGCCTTTCTCAAGGCCAATGGCTGTTCCCTTCTCAAGGCCCTCGGCTTTACCTTCTTCAAAACTGTCCTGGGCTACTGTCTTCAGGGCGGCGGCCTCTGTCCAGAGCCACTTGAGGTGCCCTTCGTAAAGATCACGCTCTTGAGTGTTGAGGTTCATCTCGTCAATCACACCCAATGCCCGCTCTACTTGGGGATCATTGAGGGGAACATTGGTCAAGCGGTCATGATGTGTCAAAAAGGCCACCCAACGACCAAGGGATGTTTGGATCGCACGCAGCAATGCTTCCCGCTCATCGCCATCCTCTTTGAGCTTGGCTTCAAATTTTGAAAGCTCAATGGTATGCAGCTCCATGTTTTTAAAATAATGAATGCCTGTGTCTTTTTCTTTCAAATGAAATACATTGTGATATTTCTTTGATCCAGGAACAGAAAAGAAGTTGAGGATATGAATGCCAATGGCTTTGTTCAAGCTGGCATAGCCTTCAGACTTTTGAAGCTGCTCGGTGTAGAGCTTAGCCCAATAATAAAGGGCTCGCTTGTCATAATCCGCATCCGGGGTGATTTGAATCTCAATATTATAGCGTTTTCCTATGATGCTTTGGGCTTTGATATCCAGGATGGAGAGCTTGTCGTCACGAAAATTCTGGGGATTGTAGGGATTCAAAAGAGTAATGTCTGCCACCTGGTCTTCTTCGGACACAATGGCGTTGATGAGGGAGATCAGCAAATCCTTGTTCTCTTCCACCCCAAAGAGTTTCTTGAATGCTAAATCAACGCGCGGAGTTACTTTCTCACTCATTTTTAAAAATCCTTACGATCACAAGTCACATTCTATATCACACAAACCTTCTTAAAACAGAGTAAAAAGTGAGCCTTAGATAAATAAACATGAAAGGACGCTATGAACACTCAACCATCTGGGGTTCACCCTATCCTTACAGACTTCCGTCAATTCCTCTGCCTGGTGTGGGAGCATCTGCATTTGTCACCACCCACACCAATTCAGCATGACATTGCCCATTTCCTTCAGCATGGGCCGAGGCGGTGTGTGATCGAAGCATTTCGTGGTGTTGGCAAGTCCTGGATCACGTCGGCCTTTGTCTGCTGGAGCCTGCTTCGCAATCCTCAGCTCACATCCTTGTCGTCTCAGCCAGCAAGCAGAGGGCGGATGACTTTTCCACCTTCACCCGGCGCCTCATCTATGAACTGCCTATCCTGTATTCCATCCGCCCCAGAGATAATCAACGCGATGCTAACATTGCCTTTGATGTTGGGCCAGCCAAAGCGTCTCAAGCGCCTTCTGTTAAAAGCATTGGCATAACAGGGCAGATTACAGGAAGCCGAGCCGATATCGTGATTGCCGATGACGTTGAGGTTTTGAATAACTCCCAAACCCCTATGATGCGCGAAAAGCTCTTCACCACCATCAAGGAATTTGAGGCTGTCATTAAGCCAGGTGGCCGAATCATCTTCCTTGGCACTCCTCAAACAGAAATGAGCATTTATCATCATCTGGAGGAAAGTGGCTACACCACAAGGCTTTGGCCAGCCAGAACGCCGGCCAATAATAAACTGTCATCTTATGGTAATAGGCTCGCTCCTTATATCCGCAAGCTCATGGCAGACTCGCCAGTGCTGACGCCCACTGATCCCAAACGGTTTAGTGATCTTGAGTTAACAGAGCGAGAGGTCGTCTATGGTAAAACAGGGTTTGCCTTGCAATTTATGTTGGATACATCTCTTAGTGATGCCAACAAGTACCCGCTGAAACTGTCTGACCTCATTGTGATGGATGTGAACAGTGATATTGTTCCAGTTAAGGTGGCTTGGTGTTCATCTTATGAAAAAGCACTTTTCGATTTACCAACCATGGGGCTTTATGGAGATAAGTTTTATGCTCCTCTTTACATCTCAGAAGAATGGGATAATTACTCTGGCTCTATCATGACGATTGACCCATCAGGGCGTGGGCAGGATGAGACCGGGTATGCTGTGGTCAAAATGCTCAAAGGTTACCTGTTCCTGACAGCCTCTGGTGGCCTCAAAGGAGGATATTCGCCAGAAACCCTAGAGCTGCTTGCCAAGATAGCTAAAGAGCAACAGGTGAACCTCATCCAGATCGAATCCAACTTTGGGGATGGAATGTTTACCCAGCTGTTCAAACCCATCTTGCATAAACACCACAACACAACCGTTGAAGAAATCCGCCACAGCACCCAAAAGGAGCGAAGGATCATTGACACGCTTGAGCCTGTCATGAACCAACATCGCCTCATCATCGACAAACGGTTAATCAAGCAAGATTTTGAATCCACAGCCGAGGCAACCCAAAAATTGTTTTATCAAATGACCCGCATCACAAAAGATAGAGGAGCCCTGGGTCATGATGATCGGCTAGAAGCCCTTGCCATGGCCATTAGCTATTGGGTTGATCAAATGGCTAAGGATACGGAAAGGAATGAGCAGGAACATAAGGAAAGGTTGATGGATGATGAGCTGGAGAGGTTCAAGCAGTGTGCGGTTGGGAGGCATTCTGACAAAAGAACATACAGTTGGATAAAGCATAGATAAAATTATAAACTTCCAACCTAAGTCAGAGGCTTACCCAACGGAATGGCTGCAATTCCTTTTGCAAGGTCTACTATTTCAGCGCCCGTAGCATTAACAGCTCCAGGTTTTTTTTGCTGCTGCAACGACTTTCTTTATTTTTATCATTTTTTTTGAGGTTTTTATTACCGAAACGCCTTCTACATTCGTACGCCAGGCAGCAGGGGTAAAATTATACGAGCCATTTAGAGTGTAAGTAACGCGAGTAAAACGTGTCGTGCTTCCTTCATCATAACGATCATAAAATAACTTGTAGCATTTTGGGATGGTAAATGCCCCATTTTTTGCCACTTTCCCATGTAACTTGCGGGCCATGCCATGTTGCAGTTAAGTTTGGTTTACCTACTAAGAGCGTCTTCACCTTTTTTGAGCACTCATTCTCTTCTAAGCCGGCGTCAACAGTTACCTTAACACCTGTGCTTGCAAGAGATACTAGTGCTCTCGCGATTGAAATATCTTGAAAATAACCCATCTTTACAGTGATAGATTTATATTGTTCCGTGGGCTCAGGAGTTAGGAGTAACATAACCCAGTTATAACATTCATTATCTCTTGGGTTAACATGAGCATGAGTGGAGAGCTTAGGCGAAGTGAGATATTTTTCAGAATCACAACCACCGTCTGCTGGGGATAAGTATGCAAAATGTGTATAAACTGTTATGGGTGGAACACATTCCAAATACTCCTCTCTCACTTCCACATTTGAGAATGCAAGATTGAAGCATGCTAGGACTGCCACCAGAAATAAAAAACTTCCATGAATCCTGTTGAAGGTAATAACCACAACCCCTCCTTTAGTCTTTCCGTTTGTCGCTTAAGATCAAAAGCTCTTATACAAAATTATATTATTAAATGATTAATGTAAAAGTCAACAGATAAGCCTTGCAATTTTTTTGTAAATAAGCCTTTAAATAATATATATATTTCGATTAAAAAAAATCAAACAATACTACTAAATATTTGTATCAAAGAAAAAGGTGAAATATGTCTAATAAACCCCACCCAGGCCAATGGAGCGATCCTCTTAGAAGTGACGAGGTTGAACTCAGCAACCAAGCATATAAAGAGCTATGCGAAATCTCATGGGCACAGCCCCTAGTAGGTGATGATAAAGTTAGGAAAGCCCTAACTTATGCCATAAACCTCCCTCTTGGGCTAAGCTCAAACAAAGATTATGACTCTATTGTCAACGCTAAATCAGCTTTTTTTGAATTAAGATTTGCTCGAGCTATACTTAACGCCCAATGCGGTTGCACGTATGAATTTAAAACCGGCGTAGAAAAAACTTCGGTTGATTTTAAGATCAAAAAGCCAGACGAGGAAAATTCGTGGCTGGTCGAGCTTACCACCTTAAGAGACAGCGAGGCTGTCAAAAAAGCTACAACTCAGAATGGTAATACATTCACCTATACCAGCAGCATTACAACTGAGAATATAGAAAACGCGGCTGAGGTAGTGGATATTATGAGGACTCAAAAAGCAATCGTTGGTAAAGTTTATAATGCTGATAAAGGCAAACCTATTAAATTCCCTAAGATTCAAAGCGGTCAAAAAGATTATCATGTAATCATTATTGACATGAGGGGGTTTAACATCGGAGCGTGTGATGGATTTGATTGTCAAAATATTTTATACGGTAGTGAATACGTGGCAAGAACCCAAAAGGAAGACGCTTGGGCGTTAGTAAGATTTTGGGTTAATAAGGATGGAAGGAAAGAGCCTGTAAAAGGTATATTTGAGGCCTTTTGTTCTCATGAGGGATTTGAACACCTTAGAGAAAGAATTCATGCAGTCGGGTTTATCAGCGAGCAATCCTTTTTAGGCAATGAAATGAATAGAGGATATGACAACCAAGGTTCTCAAAAAGATGTTGGCATAAAATTATTTCCCAATCCCCTATTTTATAATGTCTTTCAAGAAATTCGTGAGAAATGGCCTTTGTTCACATCAAAGCCGAGCATTGATGCTAATGATTGAATTTTCCAAAAAAATCTCAAGCCCCAACTCTCACGGTAACCGTCAGCATTTCCCCCCGTGGGGGTGGGCCCTCGTCACAGAAGATGGATGAGGGCGCGCTGGGCGTCGGTGTTAGCATCGATGTAGCGCTGGGTCATGGAGAGGGATGCGTGCCCAGCTAGCAGCTGGACATCTCTTAGGCTGCCTCCAACAGTCGAGACCTTCCTAGCCGCATTGGTAATGAAAGTGCGCCTTCCTGAATGGCTGGAGCAGCCAATGAGCCCAAGGGATGCATAAACCTTTCTAAACCAATGAGCTACATTACATGCATGCATCTTACTACCGTGCTTGCTAAAGATTATATGTTTTTGTGGTTCTGTTAAATGTTGCGTATTCCTTAAAACAACGAGTGCTTCTTTCAACTGAGGATGCAGTGGGATGATTCGCCCAGACTTACCCTTGCTGGCACTGGAAGGCAAGTGAATATGGTTGGCAGCATTCCCGTCTGGATCAAGCACCATGGCCCAGGTTAGTTCAGCTATCTCCTTGGCTCTTAAGCCTGCTTTAATGGATAAAAGAACCATCACAACATTGCGCTCAGGATAGGTCAAAGTTGAGGCGTAATCCAGTATTCTTATCACATCCTTTGCTCTCAAAACTTTTGCCTGTTTACCAATCATATTGTGCACTCACTTATGCGGTTACTGACTATTTTCATGTGCAAACTATTGGAGTGTTATTAACGGTGGCCCTTGAACAGGGTGTGACCTCTAGCTTGCACAATAAATTGAATTTTCATGTTCAACACATGCTATGTGAGCATCATTCCGGGCAAAAATCAAGCGACCATTCCCTCTCAACGCATTGGTTTTGCTTGGGTTTTAAGATATTCGTGTCAGTGTATTGGCATAAATTTTTTGAAGTTTGTCACGCACGTAGCTTACTGCATATAAGCGGTCATCTGGATCGTAAGCGATCAAATGTAAGATGACTTTGACATCAATCAATTAAGATTGCAAGCTATTGAATAAAAATTGTATTTTTGTGTTTATGAGGCAATATTGCTTAATGTAGCGTCACAATCTTCATTAAATGACCGCTGAGTGGCCTGGGTTCTTTCGTCTTTTGCCTGAAGAGCGACACTTTTATGGTAAGGATTTGACTTTCCCTATCGAAGCGACGAATAGCGACATTCGACATAGATTGGCAAGGTTTACCAGAAGAACGAAAGCTTCCAGCAGAAGCCTTCATATGGTCAGGGCGTCCCTAACTCTTTTCCACGCTCTCCAAAACCCAGGGGTTGTAGAAGAGCTCCTTCAGCCTATGTTATCCTTCTTTAGTTAAGTGTCTCCTATTTGCTTACCAGAACAAGGATCAGAGAAGTTAGATTTGACAAAAGCGTAGGAAAAATATGGTGCCGAAGAGAGGAATTGAACCTCCGACCCACTGATTACGAATCTAGGATTCTCTCGTAGTTTATATTACCTTAGATTTACTTTTTCTTCTATAAGCTATTATTTTTCGCTGATTGTTTTATATTCGCTTTGCGCATCTTTTCACCAGTATACTCTTTTTTACTCGCCAAGTTGCTACCGATATGCTACCGTACTGATGTTGTGTAGAAATTTGGTTAGATTAAATATGCCTCATTTAACAAAAAAGTTTGTTGATAAATTAGCGAGCAATCCTAACAAGGATTACTGTATTTGGGATGACGAAATTAAAGGGTTTGGTGTAAGGCTTAATCCAGGCGGCACCAAAACATACCTTTATCAATACCGTAACAACCTTAAGCAAGAAAAACGCCATAAAATAGGCGTTCATGGTAAAATCACAACAGAGCAAGCCAGAGAGCAGGCTAAAACCCTCGCAAGCCAAGTAAGTTTGGGTATTGATCCTTCAAAAAAGCAGCAGCCAGCTGATAAGGTTTATTTGATCAGCAACCTGGCTGATGAATACATTGCTGGGCATGCCAGCACTCATAAACGTAAAAAGAGTCGCGAAGGAGATATATGGCTATTGGAAAGGATTATCATTCCTGCAATTGGCAAAATTCATGTCAAAGAGATAACCCAAAAAGATATCTCCCACTTACATCAAAAACTCTTACATAAACCCTATCAAGCAAATCGCGTGCTTGCCCTTTTATCGAAAATGTTTTCCTTAGCTGTGAATTGGGGATGGGTGGATAAAAACCCCGTCATTGGAGTATCAAGATACTTTGAAGAAAAACGAGAACGCTGGTTGCAGGATGAAGAGCTAGACCGACTTTGGCAAGTTTTGGATCAATATAACGGTTACCCAACTGCTGATGCTATTAAGATGCTCATTCTAACAGGTGCACGCAAAGGAGAAGTTCTCAATGCCACTTGGGATCAGTTTGACTTTAATCGAGGTGTTTGGATAAAACCCTCGCATTTAACCAAGCAAAAGAAAACGGAACATGTCCCTTTGTCAGAGGAAGCTTTGGCATTCTTACTCCAAATTAAAGAAGGCTCTCAGAGCCACTCCCAGAGTCAATATTTATTTCCAGGACGCAAACCTGGTGAGCCACTTTACGAGATAAAAAAATTCTGGGCTACAGTTCTAAAAAAAGCAGGAATCGAAAACCTGCGCATCCATGACCTGCGTCACACCTATGCGTCTCACTTAGTTTCCAGCGGCTTGAGCCTGAGCATTGTTGGCAAGCTGTTGGGCCACACCCAGGCTGCTACGACACAGCGCTATGCCCATTTGGCGGATCAAGCTCTCCGAGATGCGACAAATCTATTTGCTAGCAAGCTGAAGAAAATTACTCAGAAAGATTCATCTTCAAATGAGCCTGCATCTTAATCAGAACGTAAACCTTTTAATCCGTTAAATAACCCCTCTCTTCTCAACCTAGGAGTCCCCTCTCATGTGCGATCCAGTTACCGCGATGGTAGCCATGGCCGGCACCAGCATGCTCGGCACGATGTATATGGCCTCTCAAGACCGAGGCGCACCAACGTTCAACCCACCTTCTGCTAGTCTGCCTGCACCTCCACCAGCGCCTGAACCACCCAAGATGCAGGATGCCTTCTCTGGAAATAGTCATTTGAATGACATCAAACCCGGTCAATTATCTCTGGGCATTAAATCTCCTTTGGAAACCAAACTCGATCTTCGAGCTAAGCAAAAGTCTGCCTTGCGCAAGAAGCAGAAGGTGGAAGGGTTATTCGCTGGAGGTGGCCTCAACATACCTTTACCCGATGGTGATGCATGAGTTCTGTGATTAAACCTGATCTACTTGGTACGGACTCCCTTAAAAGCCGCTATGAGAAGTTCGCCATTAAACGTCACCTCTTCTTGGAGCGTTCCCGTGAATGCGCTGAGCTAACTCAACCGTACCTTATGATGCGCCCAGGCCAGACTCAGTTTGTCACGCCCTGGCAAGGGATTGGTTCTCGCGGGGTTAATAATTTGGCTGCTAAACTGCTTTTGGCTTTACTTCCACCCAACAGTCCCTTCTTTCGCCTGGTGGTGCAAGAGGTCGAGTTAGCAGATGTTGACCCCAAGCTCAAGCTGCATGTGGATGAGGCTTTGACCCAATGTGAACGCTTTCTGATGACAGAAATTGAAACCGGTGCCATGCGCGTGGGAGTCTTTGAAGCGTTAAAACACCTCATTGTTACTGGCAATAGCCTGATCTACTTGGTACCCGAGGGTGGCATAAGAGTCTTTCACTTGGATCAGTATGTTATTCGCCGTGATCCTGCTGGTCATGCATTAGAAATCATTGTTCATGAGAAGGTAGACCGCACATTTGTCGATCTTCCACTGGATAGTCTTGGACTTGATCAACACTCATCCTCTGACCAAACCACTGTTGACCTTTTCACCAGCATCACTTGGCAAGATGATAAGTGGCATGTTTTGCAAGAGGTAGGCGGCGTGTTGGTGCCTGAATCCAAGGGAACCTATCCCAAAGATTGTTCACCCTGGCTTCCCCTTCGGTTCATTCGGGTAGATGGAGAAGATTACGGAAGAGGCTTGGTGGAAGAATATTTGGGTGATTTGAACAGTCTGGAAACACTCACCAAAGCTATTGTGGAGGGAAGTGCGGCTGCCGCAAAGGTGTTGTTTTTGGTCAAACCCAATTCCACCACGAAAGAAACCGTTCTGGCCGAATCTCCTAATGGAGCCATACGCTCAGGTAACGCTGAAGATGTAACAGTCCTTCAAGTGCAAAAGTATGCCGACTTTCGGGTGGCCCGAGAAACCATGGAGCATATGACACAGCGGCTATCTTACGCCTTCTTGCTCAACTCTTCTATCCAAAGGCAAGGTGAGCGAGTCACAGCTGAAGAAATCCGTCATATGGCCGGAGAGCTGGAAGATGCGCTAGGCGGTGTATATTCTATCCTCTCCCAAGAGTTCCAGTTGCCCTTGATATTAAGACTGATGCATCAAATGGAGCGCAGAGGCTTATTTCCCAAGCTGCCTAAGGGCATGGTCAGACCCATGATTGTCACTGGCCTAGAGGCATTGGGCCGTGGACATGATCTTCTGAAGCTCCAGAGCTTTGTGGGAGATTTAGCCAGCCTTGGCCAAGCCCTCCCAGAAATCCTCATGCGGATTAACCCAGAAGAGCTGATCAAACGCCTCTGCATAGCCAGAGGTTTGGATGCTCAGGGGCTGATCTTGTCCGAAGAAGAGCTTATGCAAAAACAAGCGCTGCAGCAGCAAGCTCAGATGCAAGCACACGTGCAAGCTCAAACACCAATGCTGCCTGGTCTTCCGGTTACATAAACCCATTGAATTTTTTTCAACTTTAAGGCCTTACCTATGAAAAGGAGAC
The DNA here is from genome assembly GCA_001897475.1 of Alphaproteobacteria bacterium 43-37. Classification (GTDB taxonomy): domain Bacteria; phylum Pseudomonadota; class Alphaproteobacteria; order 43-37; family 43-37; genus 43-37. The sequence goes on along the minus strand of MKSY01000030.1, from coordinate 63,534 downwards.
TCATTTCCCATGACACTAGAATCCAATATCATTGAGGCATCCCCTCAACCCGAAGCTCAGCTTGAGCCTACCCAATCTACAGGGCCTCAACCTTCTTTACCACCAGACTTAACCATCGATCCAGAGCCTCAAGCCTCAGAACCACCCATCAGCCAACAGTTCCTTTCCGAACTCACTCAAGAATATCAGCAACAGGGCACACTTTCTGAAGAGCGTTACCAGCAACTGGAAAAGCTTGGGATCAGCAAACCCTTTGTGGACACTTACATAAAGGGCGTCCAATCTCAGGCTAATGAAGCGGTTCAAAAAGCTTATGCAGCTGTGGGTGGCAAGGAAGTCTTTGAGCAGATGCAGCAATGGGCTACTCACAGCTTAAGCAAAGAGCAGATTATTGCCTTTAACGAGATTGTGACGACATCGCCTAATATGGATGCGGCCATCTTGGCCATCAAGGGGCTTTATGCAGATTACATTAAGGATCAAGAGCCATCATTGCTCCAAGGAAGAAGCAGCGGCCATGATTCCAGTGTCTTTGAATCGCTCGCTCAAGTGACCGAAGCCATCAAAGACCCACGCTATGAAAAAGACCCAGCTTACCGACAAGCTGTGGAGAATAAACTAGCTCGATCTCGAATCCTTTAGTAATTCCTCCTAATTTAAAACTACTCATCTTTCATTCAATCCTCAGATTTTCCCATTGAACGTCCTACCTTATAAGGAGAACAAAGCATGACGTTTACTCCCTCACGTCCAGGTATCAACAGTCTCAATCCGCAGACTGGTGATCGCGAACTGTTTTTAAAAGTCTACAGCGGTGAAGTCTTGGCCGCCTTTGAAGAAAGCACGGTGGCCATGAGCCGCCATATGGTGCGCACCATCCAAAATGGCAAAAGCGCTGCCTTCCCAGCTCTTTGGAAAGCCGATGCTTATTACCATAAGCCAGGGGAAGTGATCGCCCCTCAAGCATTCAATCATGGTGAACGTGTGATCACCATTGATGACCTCCTAGTCTCAGCATCTTTCCTTCCCAGCATTGATGAAGCGATGTCCAGCTATGATGTCAGAGCCGCTTATTCCAAAGAAGCTGGGTTTGCCTTAGCCAGAAGGTTTGATCAGAACGTCCTCAAGACCGGCATTCTGGGTGCACGCTCGGGCCCAGCCGTCAGCGGTGGCCCCCATGGCAGCATTTTAGAAAAGGACAAAATTGACTCTGACAGCATGGTCTTGGCCGAGAGCATTTTTGAAGCGGCTCAATTACTCGATGAGAAAGATGTTCCTTCACAAGATCGTTTCATATTCCTAAGTCCAAAGCATTATTATATGCTGGCGAGAAACACCACGGTGCTGAACAAAGACTGGGGCGGCAGCGGTGCTTACAGTGATGGTAAAGTTTTGAAGATTGCGGGCATTACCATTGTGGAAACCAATAACCTTCCTAACAGCAACATCAATGATGGCCTTGATAAATACCGCGGGGACTTCTCCAGCACTGTGGCTCTTGTGATGCACAAGACAGGCGTTGGCACAGTTAAGCTGATGGAGATGGCGACCGAGTCTGAATATGACATCACCCGGCAAGGATTCTGGACAGTTGCCAAGATGGCTGTGGGCTCTGGTGTCCTTCGCCCTGAAGCATGCGTGGAGTTGAGAAAGAAGAGCAACGCTCCAGTTCAAGCAAAATAACCACTCATTCATAAATATCCCAAAACCCCAGCCATAAGGATCAACCTATATGCTCGCACCCACTTCAAGGCTGGATGCCATCAACATGATGTTGTCTGGCATCGGTCTAAGACCGGTCACGGCTGATCAGCTTGAAACTAAGAGCCGGTCAGAAGTTACTATGGCTGTGAACTTGCTGGAGGATGTCACCCGTGAGGTGCAGGCCTCTGGCTGGGGGTTTAACACAGAAAACGCTTATCCCTTTGTGCCCAATGAGGAGGGAGAGATTTTACTTCCTCCAGGACTGCTCAAACTGGAAGGTACGCCATATCATGTTGGCCTTACCATGCGCCGCAAAACTGGCACTTTTGGCAAACAGTTTTACCTGTATGATCCGGTGCGCCACAGCTTCACTTTCAAACAAACCATTCATGCTGATGTTGTTTGGCAATTTGAGTTTGAAGATTTACCAGAACCTTTTCGACGCTACATCTTGATTCGTGCGGGACGGATGTTCCAAGACCGTGTGGGCGGTTCTCATTCCCAGCATCTGTTTCAAGAGCGGGACGAGATGATTGCTCTGTCAGCTCTTCGGAACTCGGATAATCAAACCACTCAGCCAAACATACTCAATTTAAAAACCTTCCCTCTCATACGCCGATAAAAGGATTTTTTCCATGACAGCTCTGCACACCCAGCTGATCCCTCATCTATGTGGCGGCATCTCAAAGCAGCCTGCCTACCTTCGTGGCATCACCATGAGCGAAGATGAGCTCAACACCTGGCCCTCATTGTCTGAAGGCTTGCGCAAGCGGCCGCCCACATCCCTTAAAACTAAGCTGAACATTCCCACATCCGAACCCATCCTCTTTTGCCAAAACCTTGAGATCAGCGAGAAGCTCGCCTTTACCTTGGTGATTACGCCTGGCCAGCTTCATGTGTTCGATCCCAATGGTAACAGTTTACCTGTCGAGGGTGGGTTTTCACCGTATCTTATGGGACAAAACTTCGCGGCTATTACCATTGCCGATGAAACTTTTATCTTGAATAAGGATAAAACCCCTCAAATGTTGGAGGCTTTGGATACCAAACGGCCTTTTGAAGGCATGGTCTTCATCCGCCAAGCTATTCGAGATACGACCTATTCGGTATCTGTTACTGTGGGTGGCAGCGAACATTATTTTAGCCATTCCACAAAAGGCTTATCTCGCGATCAGGGCATTGATACGGATATGATCTGCAATAGCCTGTATTCCCAAATGCGCTCTTCATTGCCATCTTCTTTCAAGCTCCAACAGCAAGGCTCCAAAATCTTGATTCAAAATGAACAAACTGACTTTACCTTGAAAGCCATGGATGGGTTTGGGGATCAGGGCATTCAAGGGATCAAGGACACCACAGGAGATTTTGCAGAATTACCCCACACAGCCTTTGTAGGCTTTACGGTTGAGGTCAGCAGTGATCCAAGGCAAAGACAAAACAAAACTCTTCCTAAAGATAGTTATTATGTATGGTATCAAGGTAATGGCGTTTGGACGGAAACGGTCAAAGGTGGCCTTAAATACGCCATTGATCCAACCACCATGCCACATAAATTGACCTTTAATGAAGAAGGTAAGTTTAAACTTGAACCCGCCACTTGGAAAGACCGAGATGCTGGCGATGATCAAACAGCTCCTGAGCCCTCGTTTATTGGCACACCCATCTCCGATATGGTCTTTTACAAAGGCAGGCTTGGGCTTTTGTGTGGCAGCAACATTGTGTTTTCAGAAACTGACGATATTACGAACTTCTGGCCAACCACAACGGCTACAGTGATTGATTCTGATCCCATTGATTTAACCGTATCAGCCAACCAACCTGTATCACTGGGCTATGCAGTTCCCACTCTCAATGGCAACCTATTACTTTTTGCAACCCAAGATCAGTTCCTGCTGACGGTAAAAGAAATTTTAAGCCCACATACGGTGAGCATCAATATTTACAGTCACTATTCAGGTATCACCACCAAACCGATGGAAGCAGAACAAAGCATTGTGTTTGCCACAAAGCATGGCAACTCAACAGAGGTCAGAGAAATCTCACCCACACTAGCTGATTCTTATGATAACAGCACCATCGAAACACTGACGGATCATGTGCCATCTTTCTTGCCTGACAAAATCACTCAAAGTTTCTCACTCACAAAGGAAAAGCTGCTTGGGTTCTACAGACCCAAAGACAAAAGCATTTACATATACAAATACCATTGGCGCAAGGACATCAAGGTTCAATCGGCTTGGACAAAGTGGGAGTTTCCTCATGAAATTGAGGCCGTGACCACGACGGCGGATGGGCTTGACTTTATTGTGAAAACCCCAAGAGGTGAGCGATTGATGCTTAAAATGTCCTTAAGAGAAGAACACTCCATTTATCTGGACACGCTCACAAAACTTACCAATGGTACCTTTGATCCTCAAACGGTCTATACATCCTGGAGTCTGCCATACCTTCCTCAAAATGGCATAAAAGCATTTACCAAGGATGGAACAGAACTGGAGATTATCACCGATCCAGTAAGCAACCAATGCAAGATTGGTGGGAATTATTCGAAAGAAACCATCGCTGTAGGTTATGGTTATGACTTTGCTTATACATTCTCACCATTCTTGGTGAAACGCGAGGCTCAATCAGGGCATGTGAGCGCAGAACTGGAGGCCATGCTCTTGGTGAAAGACTTGATCATCACAACACAAGGTACAACAACTTTTGATGTAAGCATTGAATCCGATGGTACATTGCCTACCCAAAGCAGCATCACTCCAACCACAACCAAGCCGCAAGCTCAGCGCATCTTGATCTTGGATCGAGCCGAGGGGCTAACTGTCAAACTTATCTGTTCAGCACCACAAACGTGTTTATTTCAAAATTCCACCTGGAGATATACTCATGGCCAAATCAATTAAAGCTTCCAAACTGAAGGTTGTGAAAGCAACCAAAAAGCATGCGATTGAATTGGCCCCAAACCTCAAGCAGGCTGATTTGGAGGAGATTGCCGCTGCTTCAGGAAGAGACTGTCTCGACAGTGCACCAACTGGCTTACTGATCCAATCCATTGCTATTTCTAAAATAGCATATTCGATGATTTATCAGAATAAAGATGGATCAAAGGAAGTGATTGCCCTGGGTGGCGTTGCGCCTCATCCAACTGACCCCCAAATCGGTATTCCGTGGGCGTTTACTTCCGACAAAGTGAGGACTTACCCCAAGAATTTTATGGTTAAGGCAAGACAAGCCCTCAATGAATTTTGTGCCCATTTCCCAACGCTAACAAATTATGTTTATAGCCAAAATACAACGGCGATCAGGTGGCTCAAGGAGTTGGGGTTTGAAGTAAGTCAAAGTGGAGAAAAATATTCTACCAAACAGAATGGTTTTTTGAGCTTTATTGGGCACGGATTCAGATGACGCACTGCAGTTTGTTATGTATCTTTACGGTATGCTTAGTGGTTTTTTGTTTTCAAATCTCTATAAAAATTTTCATGGGGTGCTAAATGGAGAAGTGTTAGGGTTGCCTCCTGAATATCTACTTTATATGCCAATAACATTAATTGAGCGGAGACTTTAAATTTATAAACATACACCTCAGCTAGATCGCCGACTTTTTGCTCCCCAAGGTTAGGGTTTTCACATATTTTTCTAACGGCCTCATCTAAGACTTTCTTTTGATTAGGATGGAGCTTTTTAATAATTTTCCTAAATGAAGGGATTGCCACAACATTCATTCTTCTTTGACCTATTATTAAGAATCAAAAGTATAGGGGGTAGCTTTGCCTTCTTTTTCTTCCTCAAGGCACAAAAGAATTTCTTTTATATATTTATAGGACAAATCAGGATTCTCTTCACTCATTTTGCCAACTTTGTACCAGTACTCAATTTGTTCTTGGAGAGATCGCTTATTAATGTTTGCATAGCGCTGCGCTTCGTTAATAATTTCTTTTGAAAGGTCAACTCTTGACATTTTACTCTCCAAACTCTTTGAAAAAATAAGCGTATTTGCTTTCATCGTCATCTTTTAACTTCATTCTATAAAAAATCATAGAAAAATTAAAGAAGTCTTTGTCCTTCATTATAAGGAACCCTTCCCATGACTCCCATTTCCTCCACCCATTTGATGGCGATGAACGCTGCCATGTCGGCTAGCCAAAGCCTGTTGGGATATATGCAAGCTCGGCAGAACGCCGCTTCTCAGCGTGCCTACAATGCCATGATTGAAGCCATCAATCACCAGAATGCCTTGAATGCTTATGATGCGTATTACAATAACCTCCAGGCTCTTGAATCCCGCCTTTCGGAAGAATACATGGCAACCGGCCAGAAATTGGTAATGTCACAAAAACAGGCCCTTGAAGTTGCCGGCCATGCCAAAGCCAGCGCTGCTGCATCGGGCTTTGGCGGTGTATCCATCAACAACATGATGCGTCATATCGCTGGGCAATTCTCATCGGCCGATCGAACTGCGCGTAAAAACATGGATAACCAGGGTATTCAATCCTACCGCAATGCTGTGGGGATGCATCATGACATGCTCTCAAAAGCTAATAATGTGATCCCAACCACGCCTGTACAAAAGCCATCGCCGTGGGCTCATTTGTTAGGTTTAGGCGGCGATTTGATGCGCACCTACTCATCGTTGCAAATGGCTAAAGGAGGCATTCGATGATCCCACGTTATCAATTGCCTACTGCAACCATTCAGCCTGTCTCGGCCCCAGCTGATCAAAGCGTGGTGATAAAACCCAGCCAGAATTATGCTCCCAACAATAAGTTCGGTGAGCTGGCTGCGGCTTTATCTAAATTCAATGACCCCTTACAAAAGATGATGCTGGCTAAGGTCGACTCTGAAAACAAAGCCGCTTTTGTCTCTGGCCAGGAGCTGGCTTTAAACTATCAAAGTTGGGATGAGGCGGTAAAAGCTGGCAGGGTTGATGTTACCGACTCACCATACTTTCGCAAAGGCTTTATGGAGGCTAAGGGACGATTAGCCGGACTTACCTACGCGCAAAACTTAAATCAAGCCTATGAGCTGTGGGAAGGTAAAAATAACATCAAGTTTGTGGATGACCATGCTACGGGCAGCAAACGTATTGACCAAGACTCACTCTTGCAGTTTATGGAGGAGGTGCGAAAAGGTTATCTTTCATCTCAGCCTGAGGTCGGTGCCTCAGACGGCGGCCTCGCCCCCGGCGGGGACTATGATTGGTATGAAGGGTTTAAGCCAAAGATGGAAATGGCTGAGATCAATTTGCTCAACCACCATACGGCTTATACACAGGCTTATTTGCATGAGTCACGCCTGCAAATCTTGGATCAAGAGGTAGCCGCTGTTATTGGGCAAGGCTTCTCGGGTGACGATCTTAAAACTAAACTCGATGAGCTCAAGGCTGAGGCTATGTTCACTGGCCTATCCAAACCCCAAGTCGAAGAGCGTGTTCAAAACAGTGTAATCGTCTCAGCTTTGGAGATGGGAGGCAGCCATGGCGATGCCCTGCTCAAAGCCATAGATTCGGATAACCCAGCTGTGAAGCAAAAGGTTCTTCAAGCCCAAAAGCACATTGAAGATGAGATGTGGCGGGATGAGGAGCGAGCCCACCACCGAAAAAATCGTCAGCGCGGTGAATTCACTCGCACCTTTAAAAGCAACATTTTAAGGGCTCTCATGGATGATCCGAATTACAAACTATCTCACGATCTTGAGGCCCAAGCTATTGACGCTGGGGTTACTGATCTACCTTATACAGTAGAGCTAATGCGAAAACAGGTCATGGAATACCAGGTTGAACACAATATAGCTGGGCAAGAGCACTTTTACGCCGATCTTTATGCAGGAAGATTATCAGAGCAACAAATTTTGGATTCATCTTTCCTCACCCCTCAAGATAAAGCGGCAGCGCTCAAAACCCACTTTGCACAAGCGGATATCGTCAAGCATGAAGCCGTTAAAAGTGCTAAGCACATTTTGACCGATGCCATAGCGCCCAATAAGTTGGAATCGCTCCTCATTGGCACGACCGAGAAAGGGCAGCAATTGAGCTCTCTTGCCGCAGAAGCTCAAGGAGAGTTCCATCGTGAAATCTGGACACTGCAACGAGCTCAGCCTGAGATAGCCGGTGATCCTATTGCCTTAAGCCAGCAAGCCACGCAAATTGCTCAAACCCTTAAGACAAAGTATCAGAAACTGAAAGAACAGATTGTATCTGGCCCAGCTCCTCAAATTGCAACTAGTTATGATAAAGAAGAAATGATGAAGACACCAAAGCTGTTTCAATCCAAGGCTGATTTTAAACAAGCAGTGGCTGATTACAAGCAAGGTAAAGGAAAGCTCAAAGAGTATCTAGATACCCAGCCTGGTATGACGCAAGAGCAGTTTGAGGCTTTTCTGCAAGAATTGAACGGCCAGTTCGAGTAGCTCGCTACAAGTAACTCGTTACAGAATAACCCGTTATAAGCCATCTAAACACTTAAATCATTGACCGTTATCCCTCATTTTAAGGAGTGAGAAAAATGCTCGCTTTATGTGGGGCCCTATTGGGCTTTTTATCCAGCGCCATGCCTGAGATCATGCGCTTTATCAATCAACACCGAGATCGCCTCCAGGAACTTGCCATTATGGATCGGCAAATGGAGTTTTCTAAACTTGGCCATGCGCATCGTTTGGAGGAAATCCGCTTAACTTCCGAATCCAATGAACAAATCGCCCTGATCCAAAGCCAACGTCGTGTCAAGGTTAAATGGGTGGATGGGTTAGCTGGGTCTGTGAGACCAGTCATCACCTATGCCTTCTTTGGCCTTTATGCGGCAGTCAAGCTCGCCAGCTGGTATTCTTGGGTTGCAGGCTCAAACGTCCCTACTGTCACGGCATTGATCCATATTTGGAGCGGCGAGGATGAAGCATTATTTGCGGCTGTTATGTCCTTCTGGTTTGGGCATCGTGCATTGAACCGAAAGAGGTAGCTATGCTACAAATCTCACACAAAGGGCTAGCCCTCATCAAACACTTTGAAGGATTCAAAAACAAACCTTACACATGCCCTGGCGGATATGTCACGATTGGGTATGGCCATGTGGTTGGTAAAGATCAGAAATTCAAAACTATTACAGAACATGAAGCCGAAGAGCTCTTACTCATCGATGCGCAAAAGGCTCTTCAAGCCTTAAGCCGTCTTGTGCGCGTGCCCCTCACTCAACCTCAGGTAGATGCCATAATTTCGTTTATCTTTAATCTTGGGGCAGGAGCCTTTCAGCGCTCTACCTTAAGGGCTTGCATCAATCGAGGCGATCAACCCCAAGCCTGCTTGGAATTCCTCAAATGGATAAAGGCTGGAGGTAAAATATTGCCAGGACTTGTCAAACGCCGTCAGGCTGAAGCTGCCCTTTACCAATCAGGCATTAGTTAAGCCCATATCCTTTTTACATTTTCTTTATTTTATTGGAGCCACCGATGGAACCCAACACACTCGCCCTTCCTCAAGCTTATGAACCTCAAGATTTAACACCATCTCCTGACTTAGAATCACAGAAACTCAAAGTACCGGATGCATTCATCCGCAGGCTTGAAGTCGAAGAGCAGGAGCAAGGCATTGTTAGCCGTGCTTTAAATGATATGAGTGACTTTACCTTCTCGTCAGAAGTGTTTAAAGCCCCTGTGCATGGGATGGTGGAAGGCGTTAATCAGACGATCACCACATTGGAACACGCCTTAAAACCTGTGGTTGAAAACCCAGTGCATTTATTGGCACCTGAGTTTGAATTTGCGCTTCCCCACCTTCCCAATGTGAACGCGCCACAAACGGTAACTGGCAATCTGGTCTCGGATGTGGCGCAGTTTGCTTTGCCATTCACCTGGGCCCTGAAAGGCATGAAAGCCTTAAATGTTTTATCACGTGCGGCGCAAAAAGCGCCAGGCGCTTTAGCTGCGGGGGCTGGGTTTATTGCCGATAGTGTGGCTTTTGATCCTTATGAAGAGCGGCTGTGCAACCTGGTGGCTGATCATGGACCGGAATTGACTAAACCCATCTTTGAGGCGCTTAAGGCTGACAAACTGGATGGTGAGGTTGAAGCGCGCCTCAAGCGTGGCGTTGAGGGACTTGCTTTAGGTGGGCTCACATCAGGCATCATCAAGCTGGTGCAAAAGATGCGTTGGCTCAAAACCCATAAGGAAAGAGTGACTTCAAGTACTGGTGAGGCTTATGAGCCTGATACTAGCATTTTGCAGGCCGCTAGTGACTTAAGCTACTGGTCAGGACATCATCACGATGAAGCTTTGATCCACAAAACCATTTTGGAAACGGCTGGTTCTGCTAGTCATTCGGATCATTTTGCTGCTTTAAGGGAACTAACCGAGCAGCATAATGGTGAGGTGATGACTCCTGGCACCTCTTCTATCTTTATGACTAAAGCCTCAGAGCGCTGGGTGAGCATCTTGCAGTCGAAAGGTTGGGCTGACTTACCCGAAGCTGCCAAACAGGATTTGGAAAGTTTGTTCCTTAAAGGTGAGCAAGACCATTGGCCAGAGTCTCTCAAACAAGCAATTGATGCTGATAAACTTAAACGACAGGCTGCTACTGAAGCTAAAGTATCCGCAAACCTTGACCAAGAGGCACTTAGTGCCAAGGCACTCGGTGCCCCGACGCTCAGTGTCGAATCCACACCTGTAACCCACAATGTTACAGCTGATTCAGGGGAGACTTTGTTATCTCTGCAAACCCATCAAGTGCAGGCTTTTCAAGAAGCTTTACAAAACTTTGATGAAGAAACGGCAAGCCGGGTCATTGGGCGTGGCATTAACTTTGCCAATATTGCATCATCAGACGATACCCTCAAAGTCATGAAAACCCTCCAAGACGTCCTTGCGGACAGCATTAACAGCGTAACTGGGAATACCAGAACCTGGGCCGATACCAACAAGATTGCCAGTATTATTGGCTCTAGCCCTGAGAATGTCACATCATCACTGAACACTTTGTTCAATAGCTCCAAACTGATGGACTCGCAGCTAAGGGCTTCAGGCATTTACCTGCAAAGCCTTTTTGAAACCTTGCGTCGTGAAGCGGTCAAGATTGATCTTGGGGAAGCTGGAGCCGAGCAGATAGCCAACTTTGTTAGGCTTAAAACCCTGACAGGTGAAACCCTTAAAATGTACCAAGGGATTAAGTCCAACATAGCCAGGTCACTGAATACTCTCAAAATGCCTCTTTATGGCAAAGAGCTATCCGAAAAACAGTTGACCGAAATCTTTGAAGCGCAAGGGGGTGTCACCAACATCAGGGCTTTAGCCAAAGCGTTTGCATCCTGCCCTTCCAATGAGGAGCTCGCAAAACTGGTTAAACCCTCATTCTATGAGAAGGCCAGGGACGCTGTGTTGGAATACTTTATGAACAGCGTCTTATCAGGCCCATCAACCCATGCCGTCAACATAATGTCCACAGCGGCTCACACTCTTTGGCAACCACTGGAGCGGTTTACGGCAGGGCTTATTATGGCCGATAAGGATTTGCTTCTAGAGGGCACGTATCTCACTCGCGGCATCTTCGACAGTTTGAAGGATATTGTGAGATGGACGGCTTTAGGTTCAAGCCGTCATGCGGATGAAACATTCACTCACGCCAACCCACTGCAAGGAGCCACCAAAGCCTTTATGGCCGATCGTAACCTCATCAACCAGCATGGCATCAATGATGTTAGCCGGCCCAAAGCCATTAGTGCCGAGAGGTTTGGGTTACGACCCTTGGGATCGAATCCCACAGAATCGATCATGAAAGCAATAGAGGAAAACAACTATGCTGAAGCGATTCGCTCATCGATGATCCATGGACTGGATTATCTGGGTAAGGCCATCAACCTTCCTGGGCGGTTTCTCTTGGCAGAAGATGAGTTCTTTAAGATCATCAACTACCGATCATCGATCCGAGCTTTGGCCGCACGTGAAGTTAAGCTGTCTAGCCAAATGGGCCAGGAAGCTCAAGGACTTTACGAGACAATTCTTGCAAACCCCAAACAGTACGGCAACCTTCATGAAAAGGCGCTTGCCTTTGCAGACGAGGTCAGTTTTACCACACCATTAGCAGAAGCAACATTATCCCACACATTAAACCAAATGGCTTATAAACATCCTGGTTTAAGGTTCATCATTCCCTTTATCCGCACGCCGGCAAATATCCTTAAGTTTGCGCATCATAGGACGCCTGGTCTGAATCTTCTCTCCAAGCAATATCGGCAGGAGCTAACTTCTTCTGATCCAATGGTGCAAAGCCGAGCTTTAGGCAAACTGTTTGGAGGATGGATTTTATGGGCGACGGCTTTTTCTCTGGCTGAAGATGGTGTGATTACTGGTGGTGTTCCTAAAGGCAAAGGTGAAGCTCTTCGAAACACTGGAAGATTGCCATACTCCTTTGCACTTCAGCAAGATGATGGAACAACCAAATATGTGCAGTTCAGCCGACTTGATCCCTTTGGCATGTTCTTTGGCTTAGCGGCTGACTTGCACCATATCTTCCACGAACTGCCAGACGCTGAAAAAGAGAATTTGGCCACAGCGTCCCTTATTGCCATTTCGCAAAACATAAATACGAGGGGTTACTTGGTGGGCCTTACCAATCTGCTTAACGCGTTAAGTGATGGAAATCGTTATGGCCAACGATTTGCGGCAAACTATCTTTCTAGCTTAGTTCCTAATGTGATCAAACAACATCGCAAGGATGTAGACTCAGTCCAAAGGTTAACGCCCAAAAACCCCTTTGAGGATTTAGAATCACTCATATCTTTTTACAAAAGCCAGTTGCCTGGATATTCAAAGGAACTGCCAGCAAGGCTCAACCTGTTTGGAGAAGAGGTGACTTACCCAAGCCCTCTTGGCCAAGGGTTGCTCAAAGGTATTGCCACATCCAAGAACACCAAAAACCCAGTAGCGGAAGAAATGTTTCGGCTCAAAATGTCAGGAATGCCTCCGATGGATGAGATCGAAGGCATTTCCCTGTCATCAGAGGAGCATCATGATTACATCAAGCTTTGCGCTAAGCCAAGTCCTAATATGGACTTGAAAAAAGTGCTGAGCACCATCATGTCTTCAGCCAGCTATAAGCAAATGCCCGAAGGGGATGAGAATGTGGAAGGCCACAAGCAGCATGCCATTAAAAGCGTGATACAGCTTTACCGCAAACTCGGTCAAGCCAAACTGCTGGAACAATACCCAGAGCTGAATGCAAAGGTTTTGGAGCAGCGCAAAAAGAAGATCAGAGGAAATTAATTTGCCATGAAAACCATTACCTTCACGGCCGATGGGGTGCAGCTTCTGTACCCTATCGGTTTTGCCTATGAGGCAGAGGATGTGTTCACTGTCTATGTGGATGACAGTCTGCTGCCATTTGAAAAGATTGACCATAACCACACTATCAAGCTTTTGGGAGCGCCAGCCTTGGGCTCCCGCATTAAAATTGTGTGTGCATCTTGCTTATCAAAGGTAAGTGATGAGGAAAAACACGCAAACACAAAGCCTCATCATCAGCAACGATCGACAGAACAACCTTCAACCACCATTCAAATCGATCAGCTCAAACAGTCAATCCAGTCGGACATTGAACCCATTCTCAAAGACTTCAAAACCCACAGTATTGAGCTTTTAGCCCAAATGGACAAGCTCCATACCAAAACCATGCATACGTTTGAAACCTGCCAAAAGCTAAAGGCAGAAATATCGCATGAAATGTCCTCCTTCCGCCAATCGATCCATCAGCTGATTCAAGAAGGCACAGGCAAACTTCAATATGATGCCTCCCGCATTGAAGGAGTGGCCAATCATGCAGTCAGTGTAGCCAATCAGCGTTGGGGCGAAGTGAACTCCTTGCAGCAGTCTGTGCATTCCCTTCAATCTGAGGTTGAAACCTTAAAAGGGCAAATCAGCGCTTTAAGTGGTTCACTGAGCCGGGTGGAAAGCCGCTCGGGTGGTTCACACAAATAAATCAAGCTTTTTAACCAACAATACCATTTTAGAATCTTTCATTCCTCTTTTTTAACCCAAGGAGTCAAAACCCATGGCAATGAGCTATGTAACCTATACGGCTGACGGAAAGACAGACGTCTTCCAAGTGCCGTTTCCATTCATTTCACAGCAAGATTTAAAAATTAGCCTAACAGGAGACGTTCCACCCGATGGCAAGCCCATTCAGGGTGAATATCTTTCTCACAACAATTCCATCAAATTGAACTTCATTCCCAAGGCGGGCAGTAAAGTAACTGTGAGCCGTAAAACTTCCATCCAGGATTTAGCTCAAAAGTTTCAAGCCGGAGCGATCAACAATGAGGCCTTATCCAAAAATGCTCAACAGTCCTTGCTTAAACTTCAAGAGCTCGAAGAAAGCTTTGAAAAGGCACTCGTGCCAGCAGATGGTATCTGTTCTTTGCGGGGGAGTCGGATCACGAGTCTGGCCACTCCGGTAGATGAGAGTGATGCTGCTACCAAAGGGTTTGTGAATACTATATTTAGAGAAAAGCAGGATCAGTTTACCAAAACCGCTGATTCTATTGGCGCTCAGGTGAAAGCTCATCAAGAAGTGAGCAAAGCTGTCCAAGCTTCTGTTCAATCAGTCGAAGGCAAGGTTTATGACCTGCTCTCCAAGATTGAGGACAAATCCAAACAGATTCAAGCCATTGAAGATCGCTTTACTCAAACGGGTATTAAGGCGGTTTCTGATGCCCATATGCATGCCGGGCAAGCGAAAGCTTTGTTGGAGCAATTGCAGGCCAGGGCATCGACCTATGAATCGGGGGCCAAAGTTGCGTCCGATAATTTGGAGATGAAAGTTAAGAGTGCATCTGATTCCATAGAATCAAAAGTCAAAGGCACATTTGAGAATATTGAATCACATAAACAAAAAGCTTTGGCAGCTATTGAAGCCCAAGAAAAACAACTCAAAGATGTTGCCGCCCAAAAGCAAGCCAGCTTAGAAGAACTGTTGGCCAAAACCCAAGCGCTTCATGAGCAAAGCAAAACAGAGGCTGCTGAAGCTAAACAAGCTAAAGAGGCCTTGTCACTAGAGTCGGTAAAGACACTGGCAGCACTTCAGCAAGAAGCCAAAGCTACCATTGATCAAGCAAAAGCTATGACAGCCAAATGTGAGGCTGACCTGTCCACTAACCTCAAAGCTGCTCAAGATAGTATTATCAAAACGAGGCTCGATTCCATTGCGGAAATTGCTGAACTTACTGGTCGGCACCGGGAACTCTTGCGTACCTGTCAGGATCATACCGATCAATCCAAGGTAGCAATGGAAGCTAAGTCAAAAGAAATTGACGCCTACAAGCAGCTCTTGTCCAAAATGTTTGAGGAGTTTAAGGCCGATTACCAGCAAAAGCATAAGGAAATGTTTGAAGTTTTGGGTGCTATCAAAGCACGGGAAGAAGCTGTCACTCAAACTTTGAGAGAGTCTCAAACCCTCAAGCAGCAGCTTGAAGCTGAGGTCAAGCTTCACCGAGCAGAGTTGGCGACGGCTCACAATGAGACAATAGCTAAAATCAAGCTGGAGCTGTCTGAGTATGCTGAGAGCATTAAAAGCACACTTTTAAATGATGTGTTCACTGAGCTTGAAAACCCGTCGCAGCCGGAAGGCCAGGCCCAACAGCCTAGCCCATCTAGTATACCAACTCCTGCTCCTGCAACCGAACCCACACAGACACCTTCGCCAACTCCCATGCCAACAACAACTTTAACCCCACAAGAGCCGGCCCCATCTGTTGCGCCAACACAGGAACCTCTGCCATCAATCACACCACCGTCAGTTACCCAAACACCACAGCCTTAATGAAAGGTCAATAGAATGACAGAACCCACCACAAACAAAATCTTGCTGCTGCTCGGAAGGCTGGAGGGAAAAGTTGACTCTCTCTTATCTAGCCAATCAGACACGAATGAGGACATCAAAACCCATGACAAACGTCTAAGCAAACTGGAGAGAGCCCAAGCCTATTTGGCGGGAGCTTTAGCCCTTTGCTCCATTATTGCGTCCTTGGTGATCAAGCATATTCAGATAAAATATAGTGAAGAGCCCCATGAAATCCGAATGAGAAGGGAGGAGCAGCCATGAGCTCACAACGATCAATCCTCGAAAAGCTCCATGAGCAGTTAACACTCGTGTTATTGGAGCGTATTAAAGAAGGTGATTCAACGCCAGCCCTCTTGAGTGTTGCCCGGCAGTTTCTCAAAGATAACGGCATCGAAAGCCTTCCAACCCCAGGCTCACACATGAGTGCACTGTTCGACAATATCCAGTCCTATGATCTGGATGATGCGCACTAAAGAGTAATGAAAGAGGCAATGTCATGGAAAACAACAAACTTCACCCAATTCTCACAGACTTCCGGCAGTTCCTCTGCCTGGTTTGGGAGCACCTTCATTTATCATCACCCACGCCCATTCAGCATGACATAGCCCACTTCCTTCAGCATGGGCCTAGGCGGTGTGTGATTGAAGCCTTCCGTGGTGTTGGTAAATCCTGGATCACCTCTGCCTTTGTCTGTTGGAGCCTGCTTCGCAACCCTCAACTCAACATCCTTGTGGTCTCGGCCAGCAAGCAGAGAGCTGATGATTTTTCCACCTTCACGCGTAGGTTGATCTACGAGCTTCCCGTTCTTTACTCTATCCGTCCCAGAGATAATCAGCGTGATGCCAACATTGCCTTTGATGTGGGGCCTGCGAAAGCCTCCCAAGCGCCTTCGGTTAAAAGCATTGGCATTACAGGCCAGATCACAGGAAGCCGAGCAGATATCGTCATTGCTGATGACGTTGAAGTGTTGAATAACTCCCAAACCCCTATGATGCGTGAAAAACTCCTTACCACCATCAAAGAGTTTGAAGCGGTGATTAAGCCAGGGGGCAGAATTATCTTTCTAGGAACGCCTCAGACCGAAATGAGCATTTATCATCATCTGGAGGAGAGTGGTTACACCACAAGACTTTGGCCAGCCCGAACACCAGCTAACGATAAACTATCATCTTATGGCAATAGGCTGGCTCCATATGTTAAAAAGCTCATGGAAAGTACACCTGAACTCACGCCGACTGACCTTAAACGGTTTAGTGATCTTGAGCTCACAGAGCGTGAAGTGGTTTATGGCAAAACTGGCTTTGCACTGCAGTTTATGTTGGACACTTCCTTAAGTGATGCCAACAAATATCCGCTGAAACTATCTGACCTTATCGTGATGGATGTCAACTCTGATATTGCCCCAGTCAAAGTCGCTTGGTGTTCATCTTATGATAAAGCGCTTCTTGATCTTCCAACCATGGGGCTTTATGCGGATAGGTTTTATGCGCCACTCTATATCTCAGACGAATGGGATTCTTACACAGGCTCCATTATGACCATTGATCCATCGGGCCGTGGCCAAGATGAAACAGGGTATGCTGTGGTCAAGATGCTCAAGGGATATTTATTCCTTACAGCCAGTGGAGGACTTAAGGGAGGGTACAGCCAAGAAACAATTGAAGCCTTAGCCAAGATAGCCAAAGAGCAACAGGTAAATCTCATCCAGATTGAATCCAACTTTGGGGATGGGATGTTCACTCAGCTGTTCAAACCTATTTTGCATAAACATCACAACACCACCGTGGAAGAAATCCGCCACAGCACGCAAAAGGAACGGCGAATCATTGACACGCTTGAACCGGTCATGAACCAGCATCGCCTCATCATTGACAAAAGACTCATTAGGCAGGATTTTGAATCCACACCTGAGGCTACCCACAAGTTGTTTTACCAAATGACCCGCATTACGAAAGACAGGGGCGCACTGGCCCATGATGACCGCTTAGAGGCAGTTGCCATGGCCGTTAGCTACTGGGTCGATCAAATGGCCAAAGATACGGAAAGGAATGAACAGGAGCATAAAGAAAAGCTGCTTGAGGTAGAGTTAGAGAGGTTTAGGCAGAGTGCGATTGGGAAAAGTAACAATTGCGGCCTTCAATGGATATCAATAGTTTAATTAGACCTTTACGTAATCCAGAGGTTTTCTTTTCTAACTAATCTAAAGACTAAGTTTCTTTGAATGATCGATGAAAACTATCCAGCAGAGGACTTATCAAATACTGAAGAAAAGTTCGCGATCCTTTAATGATAAAAACAGTAGCAGGCATACCCGGATAAAGTTTGACGCGAGCATTGATATTCTCTAAGCATTTTTGATCAATTTCAACTCTTACTAAATATGAGGGCCTTGACAGTTCTATGCTATCTTGTATTGACATAGGAGATGATGCCGCTTCAATGCGATCTCCCGAAAGGTAAATGATTTTTCCTGATACTCTTGGGACAATAAAGTTCTTAAACGCCTCGAGTTGTATTTTGACCATAGAACCAATTTCAATACTATCTATATCTTTTGCATCGACCATCGCTTCAACCAAGAGTCGGTCGTTTTCTGGAATGATTTCTAGAATCCTTCCATTAGGAGGGATAATACCTCCAATCGTATGATACGATAGTGAGTTAATTACACCCGCAGTGCTTGATCTAATAATTTTTCTTGCAAGGATATCTTGAATATTTTGATATTCTTGCAACTGAGTCATAAGCACAAGGTGGTTTTGTTTAAACTCTTCAGCTAACTTGGATAAAGTTTCTTTTTTTGTATTAACTTTTAACTCTTCTTGTTCAATGATTTTTTCCTTTTCCTGAACGATCAGAGCTCTGGTTTCTTTAATTTTCCCAATAGTCTGAAAATAGGCATTTTTACGTTCTAAAACATGCAGCTTCGGTACCACACCTTTCTTCATAAGCGCTTCATGAGCGGATAAAATTTCTTGTTGAGCCTGTTTTGTTGTTTCAAGAGCCTCTAAAGTTGCCTCATATGCTAAAATGTTCTGCTGATATTGGGCGATACGCTTTTCAAAAACAGATGCTTTCCCTTGTAGGAGTTTGTGATTCGATCGAAAGACGATCTTTTGGCTCTCAAGAATCTGCTCAACATCTGGATCACCAGCCTTTAACAGATCGTTATCTGGGGAAATAAGAGCAATATTTTCCTCTTGCTCGGCAAGAATTCTTTTTTCATTAGCAAGGTAATATCTAGCTTTCGCCAAAACTATGTTGAGGTGTGACCTAGTCTCTGTATCATCCAAAATAATAAGAGACTGCCCTTTTTCAGCATGGTCTCCATCTTGAACTAAAATTTCTTTAATAATTCCACCTTCTAAATGTTGAATGACCTTGTGATTCTGACTAAGAATTATTTTACCTTGAGCAACAGCTGCGCTATCAAGAGGAGCAAGACCACCCCAAATTATAAAAAACCCAACGCCTATCCCTATGATAACCAAACATACTCGGACAGCCGGCCACGCATAACGCCATAGTTGTGCTTCTGTATCTAAATCTTGATCTATTTCCTCTTGAATATGGAATAAGGATTGAAAATGATCTTTTAGTGTTTTTAAATTATGAACCAAATAATCAGCTACTTTACACATAAATAGAACTTTTCATTTTTGAAGAATTTGTCTTTTCTTCCGGCTGCACCAGCATCTGTGTTGCTAGGTTTGATGAAAATGCTTCTTCAGGAGAACCATAGAAAATCACTCCACCCGCACCCATAATGAGAACCTTGTTTGCAAAATTTATTAGCTGAGGCTGGTGTGTCACTAGAATAACAGTTGTTTTTCTCTTTTGAGCTTCTTGAATCGCCTTGATTAGAGAAATTTCTCCATCTGAGTCTAAATAAGTATTGGGTTCATCTAAGACTAACAAGCTTGGCATACCAAACATCGCTTGTGCTAGAGCAACTCGCTGGCGTTGCCCGCCAGAGAGACGAATTCCCCCTTCCCCTATCTCAGTATCATAACCATTAGGTAGGGAGCGAATCAATTGCTCAATGCCTGCACTTTGTGCTGCCTTGATCACGTCACTTTCTGATGCTTCTTCGTTCATTCGAGCAATATTGAATCGAATGGTACTACTGAAGAGCTCAGCATCTTGGGGAAGATATCCAATATGCTTTCCCAAAAACTCTCTTCTCCATTCTTTTATGCTGATACCATCATATGTTACGCTCCCAAATGTAGGCTCTAAAATCCCTAAGATTACTTTGATAAGAGTGCTTTTCCCAGCTCCACTTGCCCCCAATACAATTAATGTATCACCTTGATCTATCTTAAAACTAACCCCTTGGATAATGTGATTTACTGCATTTCCAGGAGCATACGATATATTTTCCAGCTCGATACTGCCTTTAAGGGGCGAGAGGTATTTTTCAACACTTAAAGGTTCTTGGTTGATATGAATTTGCCTAAGCCTTTCGTAAGCTTGCATAAAGTTAACCCATACTTTCCATGAACCAATAGCTGTTTCAAAAGGCGCTAAGCTTCTATTGATTAATGAAGAACTTGCAAGAATAGCTCCTGGAGAGAACGTACCCTTGAGAACTAAATATGCACCCAGGCCTATTGTGAGAAGGTTAACCATCATTCTGAAGAATTTTCCCACTTCATTAAAATAACTTTGCTTAAGTGCGGTAACTTCATAAGCTTTTTGAACCTGTTTATTAATTTTTTGCCAAAAAGAAGCTACTGAGGAGAAAAAACCCATAGCGTAAATCGCTTCAGCGTTTCTTGCAACATGATCCACTTGATGCATGCTTTTGATAAAAGCTTCATTTGATAATTGAATCAGAGGTCTTGAGGTTCTTTCACTGATAATACCGAGAGTAATTAAAATGCCCCCTCCGCATAAAGCTAAAAGACCAATATATGGGTGGAGGATAAATAAAACGATGAGAAAAATGAGAGCCCATGGAAGATCAAAAAATGTTAAGAGTGTTGAGCTGACAATAAAAGATTTTAGAGTTTGTAGGTCTCGTAAAGGTTGATTATTAGAACGCCTATTAAGGGCAACAGTTTGTTTTATAGCGTTTTCAAATATTGATAGGGATAGTTTTTCCTCTACCCAGTTTCCTAGTTTCAACATAATCAGGGAGCGGCCAAATTGAAGGCCTCCCAAAAGAATAAGCGATAGCATAATTACAAGTGTTAACATTACAAGAGTATCGATGCTTCCGCTTGATAAAATTCGATCAAATACTTGCATCGAGTAAAGAGGGACAGCTAAATAGAGCAAATTGATTACCCCTCCCAAAAACACGATATATCTTCGAATCACTCGTGTTGCAAGAAAAGCTTTGTCAATAATTGTTTGATCATTGGGCGAAGAGTTTTTCATGAAAAATTCTGCCGCATAATATTAAAGTTCATTGTTCCTCGGCTCTTCAAATGGTTTCTTCCTACATAATGTAAAAACAACTCCCGGGGTAATATCTCTAAAGCTAAAGATAAACTTTTTGATTTGACTGATAAATTCACTACCATTATCGCATTTAATATTCGCAACAACGTAAGCTCCATCATGCTCTAAAACGTACTTTTCAAATTGCTTAAGTGAGTTAAACAAGAGAGGGCTAGAAATATCGACAGCGTGATACTGATCATAGTCATCACACCATTTTTGAGTGGTTTCATAAACCAGTGAATCAGAATAATACGCTAGCAGACCTCCTAAGATGCCTAACCGACCTAGCAATCGCCATTGATGTTGACGCCAGTGCCGAAGAGCTTTAGGGGCGGCCATGGATGCAGTAGTAACTGGTGCTATTAATGGACGTATGGCAGAACAAAAAACAGTTTCAAACGGCATTGGCCTATTAAAAGTAGGAGGAGGTAAAATTTCTTCAGGTAGAAAATGGGGATTTCTGCTTATCCGGATATAATCTCCAATGCTTAGTCCTTCCCGGTCAAGAGCCGTAAGCAAGTATTGGTGATCTTTTCTTGACGCTTCAAAAACCCTCTGGTTTCCCACTAATGCAGCAACATGGAGAAATGGAAGAGCAACAATCGTATCATTGAACACTACTTGTCCTTTGATCCTTGCTATAGCTTTACCAAGTTCACTTAAATTTTCTTGGGTAATGGCTGTTAAAACATTTTTCATCCCATCTGTAACAACCATAAGATTCTGGCTTCTTTCTTTTGCAATGCCTTTTATCTGCAGCCACCTCATAAAATGTAAAGCAAATAACGCTCTCATTTCTTTATTGGGCACTACAACTTGACAATTGTAAGTTTTCTTTTCAGGGTCAAAGCTTATATTTTTTGTTGATAGATACCCTGCGGATAGTAGCAAGGTAGCCGCATCTTCAGGTGTTTCAATGCTGGTAAGATTAGTCTTTCCAATATTCATTGACGGGGTAAAATTATTTCTCAAATCATACAGTAAATTTTGAAACCTATCTTGCCAGAAAACCCTTTCAACTTGAGTTGTAAGGGCGCTTTTTGCTTCGTATGGCGTAAAAGCTTTTCTCTTGCCATGTTGTGTAACTGATCTTGGGATAAAAAGTTCCTTATCTTCGATATGGTACCCACCATACCATCCTCTAAACTGCGCTATGTCGTTAATATTTTCTTGGGCAAGATTTAAAACTTCAGTTACTGTAAATCCAAAAGAGTCGGAAAATCTATTGTTAAGAACATGGCTCTCACCTATTTTACTCGATTCGGGTAATAAATCTGGAAATCGCAAGACTCCTGTTACAATACCTTTTTCAAAAGAAGCTTCACCATGAAACAAAGTCCATAAAAGAGTTTTTAGCACATTCATTCCGCACGAAGCTTCTTCTTGCTCCACTAGCGACCATAATGGCTTATCGTACCCATCAAGAAGAATATAGGGTTTAACACCATAGTGACCCCTTAAGAAATTAATGAGAACTGTTAAACTCTTTAAATGATCTTCAAGAGAGCTGTTTGCGCTGGTTAGCCTTATTCTTTCAAGTAACTCCCCGCTTTCTTGATTTTGGTGTGAAAGCTCTCCTTTGCTCAAGAGCCATAAGGAAGAGTGTAGGGCAAGTGCTTTTTGCAGAGTCTCTTTTACTTGAAGGATAACATCTGCGCATTGATACCCTGTAGTTGCATCGAAAGCTAAGAAAACAACAGGGTGTTTCCCTTGAAGAAAATTCATGGTATTAGCAGGATTGACTTGAGTGGCCTGAACTGATGTTTCTTCAGCTATTGCTTTCTCAATTACAAATTTATGAAATACTGGCGAATTATGCTGTTCATCCGTTTCTTTGTTTAAAAAACGCTTGAGCATTTGTAGGTTGACAGATTTACCCCAACCTTCTGGGCGAGTGATCAAGATTAGCTTTTCTGGCGACTCTAAAACTTCCTTAATAAAAAGAGTCTTATCAACCAATCGATCTTCTGAGATCAGCTCTTCAAATGTTGCTCCCTCTTTGGCTTGCACTTGAAAAAGGCAGCTAATGAGTACCATTATAAGAGAGCCAACAAATTTTACAGGGAATTTGCTCATCGTTCCTTTAGTTTTTTAGAACATAAAACAAAAATACATCTATAATATATACAGACTAAGGAGGGCTACTTTATAAACAAGTAAGCCTCTCCTTAATCAGAGTTTATAGATTGTACAATTTTCTAAGAGACAAAATCCATCGCTGCCGTAAAATCACTCGAGCTGAAATCAAAGTTTAGTCCTGGCTCATGACCAAAGGCATCTGAGGCAAGAACATCACCTGTAATCTCTTGCCCGGCAGCTCCAACTAGTGCACTGATCCCCCATAAAGCTCCACCAATTATAGCTGCTCCAACTAAGGGCGCTGCAATAATTAGGCCTGCTGTAGCAAGGCCTCCACCTAAAACTGCTGTTCCTACGCCCGTAGCAGTAGCTCCAGCTACTGCGGTACCACTGGTGACAGCCGCTACTGTGGTAGCTGCTGCAGCTTCTGCAGCTATAGCAGTTCCTAACATAGCAGTTCCTGCTGTAGCTGCTGCTCCAGTGCCTGCCACTACAGTTGTTGTTACTGTCCCAGCTGTAATTGCTCCAGTTGTCGCACACATAACCGTTGGTGTTGCGACTGATGTAATTGTTGCTGCACCCACTACTGTACTCGCCATTTTAACCTCCTTTATTTATTGTTACTTAATTACCTTAACTATTTATAAAAAAATTTCAAATAAAATAAAATTTATAATTTTCAAATAATTAGATATTGCGATTGTTTAACTATTTGTTCTGAAATAACATTTATGATAATAAAAAACCTTAAATAAAATTAGATAAAAATTGTCAAAAAAACTTTTTACTGCACCCCTTAGGCTATCCATCAGCGCTTCCCCCCGTGGGGGCGGGCCCTCGTCACAGTAGATCGATGAGGGCGCGTTGGGCGTCGGTATTGGCATCGATGTAACGCTGGGTCATGGAAAGGGATGAGTGGCCGGCTAGCAGCTGAACATCCCGAAGACTTCCTCCAACCGTGGACACTTTCCTAGCCGCATTGGTAATGAAGGTTCGCCTGCCTGAATGGCTCGAGCAGCCGATTAGTCCAAGGGCTGCGTAAACTTTTCGGAACCAATGGGCCACATTGCAGGCATGCATCTTACTACCGTGCTTGCTAAATATGATGTGCCTATCGGGTTCTGAGGAATGATGTGTATTCCTTAGAGCCACCAATGCTTCTTTCAGCTGTGGGTGTAAAGGTATGATTCGCCCTGACTTGCCTTTACTTGCACTAGAGGGCAGGTGTATGTGGTTAGAAAGGTTGCCGTCAGGATCAAGCGCCATAGCCCAGGTGAATTCAGATATCTCCTTAGCTCTAAGTCCTGCCTTGATGGATAATAAAACCATCACTTTGTTGCGTTCTGGATAGGTTAAGGTTGATATGTGATGAAGGACTCTTTCCACGTCTTTAGCTCTTAAAACCTTTGCCTGTTTTCCAATCATATTATGCACTCATTTTCTTTTGCTTTTAACTTTTATGTGCAAAGTTCTAAGTTGTTATCAAAGATGGCCCTTGAACATGTTGTAAATCCTCATTTGCACATTAAATTCATTTTTTATGTTCAACACAGGCAATGTGAGCATTTCTCAAGGCAAAAATCAAGTCCTCTATCCGACTCAACCTATTGGTTTTACTTGATTTTTGATGGATTTATGTTAGTGTGTTAGCATAAATTTTTTGAAGTTTGTCACTCTCTTTGCTTACTGAGTATAAATGACTATCTGAATCATAATGATCGTATACAGAATGAATCTCACTTTAATTGATTAAGATTGTAAAATATTGAATTTAAGTAGTATTTTGGTGTTTGCTTAACATTATTGCTCAATATCACGTCATAACCCTCATTAAACGACCGCTGAATAGCCTTTGAGCTGTCCAACGTCCCAATGTCCAGAAACAGCCAAAACGCACTAGTGATTGAATTTTGAGCCTTTATGTCGACCTTACTGTTTTTGCTATGTTTTTTTAAATAGCTTTTTGAATCAGATCAATTAAAGCCTTTATTGCCTGTGTCCGTATCACATTCTTATGGCAGTGCAGGTAAACATCAGCTTTGCCAACAGGCTCATCCATGACCTTGACGAGTTTGCTATTGTGGATCAGATCAGGCGGGTAAAGAGCAATACCTACACCAGCCTCGCATAACTTAAGCGCCATATAGGAGTGGTTCACTTCTGTGATGTTCTCAGGAAGGACTTTTCCAAAGCCAGCGATCCAGTTTGTATCAAAGGTTGTATTACCACTTACTTTTGTCACTATTATGGGATGCTTTGATAAGTCAGCTGATGAAAGCCTACCAAACTTCTTGATATATTCTGGACTCGCAAAAAGATAACTTTGGTAAGCTTTAAGATGAATGGCTTCAAAGCCACTGGAGATTTGATCAATGGGCCAGATGATGATGTCGGCCTCCTTAAACTTCTTATCCGGCAAGTTAGATAACGTATGAATGGATATTTGAATTTTCGGGAAGATGTCTTTAAACTGTTTGAGCACTTTGGGAAACACAGATATGCCAATTGGCAGTGTGGTCACTATATTGATCTTTTCGATGGTTATTTGATCGGCATCATCATGATAGGTGTTCCACTGTAATGTAGAGAAAATTTCATTGACCGTTTGATAGATTTTTTCTCCTGAAGTGGTTAGCTCATACCCACGCGGTTCTCGATCAAAAAGCAGCACTCCCAAAATACCTTCGAGCTTATGGATGTTGTAAGTTACGGCTGAGGGTGACATGTTTAATTTCTTTGATGCCAAACTACGTGTTCGGTAATATACGCAGGCATGAAAGACTTTGAGCTGCAAAATATTGGCACTGAGTAGGGTTTCATTCAAATGATTCTCATGAGGCACGTTTTCCGTCATCTTCTTTGGGTGTAAAACTTTGGGGGCTCTAAGCTTTTTTCTTTGAGTGATTTGAAGAGATCGTTTCTGTGTCACGGGTTTAGCCTTTTTCTTGAGATGAGTCTCAAAATTGCTCTGCCCCAAATATACAGATCAATATTTAATATTTGCCTAAAACAGGCTGTAGGGCTTCAACACAGGAGAGGTCAACTTTTCTGCCCTCAAAAAACATTTGCGTCAACATACACCCAAGTGATATATGCCCAATTTGTACTCAATCATAAAACACT
The DNA here is from genome assembly GCA_001897475.1 of Alphaproteobacteria bacterium 43-37. GTDB lineage: Bacteria > Pseudomonadota > Alphaproteobacteria > 43-37 > 43-37 > 43-37. Next base: position 37,364 of record MKSY01000030.1, on the reverse strand, counting down.
GCAACCACAAATAATTAATTGGGAACTTATATCATGGACTCTACCCTTTGTTCTGAGGCTGGCTTTGAGAATCATCTCGAAGCTAACCTTAATGTTGACCTTGAATCGAACATCAATGCCAAAACCCACTTTGAAGAAAAATTTGTTCAAAAAAGCAAAGAACGTTTTGCCGTATCTCACCAAAAAGCCATTCGGAAAGGCTCTTACGCTGTCACCCAAGTTGGTCGCATCCTTTTGCCTCCAGCCATTGAGCCTCTTAAAGACGCTATTGCTGACTTTGTCATTAAAGCCAAGGATGGTAAAGCAACCACCATGGCCACAGCAGCCCTTTACCTTGAAAAACTCGCACCTGAGGCTGTGGCACTCATTGCTTGCCGCTGCATCATCGATAAGCTGACTCAGCCTACGTCCTTTACCAGATTAGCCAGCATCATCGGCAAAGCGATTCAAGATGAACTGATCATGGACTCTTTCAGTCACCAGAAACGCCGGCTATATGACACTCTTGTTTCAGAGAATTTAAAAAAGGTTCAAGATACGTTTGTTAGGCGATTCATTATGCGCAAGCAAGCCGCTCACTATGAGATCGTATCTCCTGAGATGGATCAATCCACCTGCATTCTTGTGGGAGCTAAGCTGATAGAGCTGTTTTGTGAAGTGACGGGCTTTATTGAGGTTATCATTGACATCCGCCACAAACGGCAGCATCGAATTGTCCGTCCTACAGCCAGAGTGTTGGAATCCATTGACCAGCTTTACGACCAGTTGTCTGGAAGGTTTCCAGCCTTTGGGCCCATTACTGAGCGTCCTAAAGATTGGGAGAATTTCCATGTGGGAGGATTCCATACGTTACGCCAAAAATTTGTGCGCACCTTTTCCAAAGCCCATGAGCAAGCCTTAAAGCATCACGCTATGCCAAAGGTTTATGAAGCGGTCAACCATCTGCAGGAAACGCCCTATGCCATCAACAAACAAGTTCTGGAAGTGGCTCAATACATTTGGGAGAGGAGGCAAAACTTTGGAGAATTGCCATTTGCAGGATTGCCTGAAAAATTTGTTAAGGAAATCCATGGCCAGGTTACTGGATTTGGTGAAGGTTCTGCCGTTCACTATGAATATAACCAACGCATCAAAAACCAAAACCTTGAGGTTACCTTTATCCTCGATACCGCACAAAGTTACAAGGAGAGACAAGAGCTCTATTTTGTTCATAATACGGACTTCCGAGGAAGGATTTATCCTGTCACCAGTTACCTATCTCCTCAAGGCAATGATCTGAATCGCGGCATTCTCACGTTTGCTGCATCTCAAGCCAAGCCTTTGGGTAAGTCAGGATTAATATGGCTCAAGATTCATGCGGCTAATTGTTGGGGTAAAGACAAAGAATCAATGGATGAGCGTACCTCCTGGAGCAGTGATAACCTTGAACGGATGATTCGGGTAGCTGAAGACCCACTTGCTGATTACTGGTGGACTGAAGCCGATAAACCGTTTCAGTTTCTGGCTGTCTGTTTTGAGTTCCTCAAGCTGATGGTTGAATGGGATGATTACAAATGCGCACTTCCCATTACAGTGGATGGTTCCAACAATGCGCTTCAGCACTTTAGTGCACTGCTACTGGACGAGAAGCTTGGCAGAGCCACCAACATGCTGCCACCAGAAGATTCGGATAAATGTAAACCGCATGATTTTTACCAAGAAGTGTGTGATGCAGCCACCTACCTCATTAATGTTGATGCGGCTCATGGTGGAAAGCCAGAGGCTAGAGCATGGGAAAAAGCCATTAACCGGAAGATCGTCAAATCACCAGTGATGACCTATTACTATGGCGTGACCTTTCGAGGCATGGAAGATCAGATCGATGAAAGCTTAAGAGACCAGGCTCTAACAGTTCATGGGGACAGAAAGAAGAGTATTCAATATCTGGTGTGGCTTTTGAAACGAATCATTCCTCAAAAAGCTCCTTCGGTGGAAAGCTGTATGCAGCTATTGAAGAAGACCACTCGGTATCTTGCCAAACAGAATAAGGCGACGACTTGGCTAACACCGTCTGGATTTAAGGTCGTTCAAGACAATCGTGTATCGAACACATACAAGATAGAAACCAAACTGTTTGGCAAACAAAGGTTTCAGCTGCGGGTGGAAGCACAAGCGCAGGCTCAGGATAAAATAGACATTAAACGCCAAGGCAATGGCATTACAGCTAACTTTATTCACTCGTTGGATGCTGCCGCTTTAACGATGTGCATCTTGGAAGCCAAGAGGCATAACATCACGGCCATTCGAACCATCCATGACAGCTTGTCTGTTGTTCCAGGCGATATGGAAGTTTTAAACCAGCTGATTCGAAAAAGCTTCCAGCGGATGTATCAGGACAAAAACCTGCTTCAAGATTTTCTAAATCAAACTTTAGATAAAGCAACAACAGAAACTTTTTGGAAAGAGGCAGAAATTTCTCTTGGGCAACTTGATCTAAGCCAGCTTAAAAATGCCACATACTTTTTTGCATAAACCAAACAAAGAGTGTGCCTTAAAAAATGGCTTATTTACTGGAAAAGGGGGCTTTCAAAAATTAGGGCCGCGTATAGGAGAAACAGCGTCCCTGCGTATAGGAGAAAGCAGCTTCCCTCCGTATAGGAGAAAAAACCCTCTAGGTCAGTCGAATAACATAGGCCAGTGTATTGGAGAAAACGGTCTTCCTCCGTATAGGAGAAATAAATCACCTTTTTAATTCAAACCCTTAAAGGGAGGAACAAAAATTGATTCAAAATGACATCCTTTATAATAATTATAATATATTATAATTTCTTATAATTAATTTTTAAAAAGCTTTAATTTTTTTAAAACCAAACTTAAGCCCTTTCGAGTTCTGCTGGAGGCCCGAGCCGCCCAGCGGGAGGCAGGGCGAGGGCTGCAAGCAGCCTCAAACGACACAGAACACCATCTCAAGCTGCTCCGCAGCAGACACTGCCAAGGCAGCCACTGCCGGGGGCAGCAGACAAAGGGAGGATGCCTCCCACACCTTAAACCCAAACACCTGTCGAACTGCTCTGAGGCAGACACTGCCGAGGCAGGAGACAGAAAAAAAGAAGGGTGTCTTTCTACCCTCCAGTCCAAACACCCCGATGAGGCAGACAGGCAAAAAGAGGAAGGTGACATGAACCTTCTGTCTTAGGTCTCCTCTTGCAGCCTTACGGCTGAGACAGACAAGGTAAGGTTGCTACAGGCGGCATGCTGCAAGTAACATGTTACAAGCAACCACCTTCTTCGTCATCATACTTCATGTCTTCATCACCATCCATGTCTTCTTAAGGAAGGAGGTCTCATGACAAACCCATCTTAAACAAAGGCTCGTTCAAGAGCCGCTTTTTCATTCATCTTAATTTACCCAAACCCTTACATTTCTTAAACAAAGGACACACATTCTATGCCCACACAAAATCCTCTTACCTCACCCAAAGGAACCCTCCTATTTGGAGCCATTCAAAATCCCAGCACCAAATTCAATGAACTTGGAGAATATGTTGCTGTCATGGTCTTCTCAGATGAAGAGACCCAGAAGCTTATTCAAACACTTGAAACGAATCTGGAAGCTTTTCGTCAATCCAAAGGTATTTCCCCCAATGTTCGAAAAAACATTCCCTACAAAAAGGTGATCGACCAGAATGGACAAGAGACTGGTCAAATCAGCTTTAAGTTTGGAAACAAAGCTCAAATTATCCGGGATGGGAAAGACCCCATCATCATTCGTCCTGTCATCTTTGATGAAGCAGGTCGGCCTTATGATGTCGCTATTGGCAGTGGGTCTGAGCTGAAGGTTTCTTATACCTATAATTACTGGTCAAACTCTGGCTTGGGCTATGGTGTGTCGCTTCGTCTGAAAGCTGTGCAGGTCTTGAATTTAAAGGAACCGCAATCATTACAAATGGACGCTCAGTATTTTGGATTTACGAGTGAAGGAGATGAGGATGAAGAGAATTCAGCCCAATGCGCCCAAAAGGCAGAAGAGGAAGCCGTCTCTTTCTAAACCCTATCGGTCTGCCTTTGAAGAAGGGATCGCCAAAAGCTTACTAGCTAAAAACATTCCCTTTACTTATGAGGCCAAATCCCTTGTCTACCACAGTGTTCAAACCTACACCCCAGACTTTGTCTTGCCCTCAGGTTTGATAGTGGAAGCCAAAGGGTTTTTCAAGCCACAGGATCGCCGCAAGCACTTGCTTGTCAAACAACAGCATCCTGATGTGGACATTCGGTTTGTCTTTCAAAATGCTTCTACTCCTTTGTCCAAGGGGTCAAAAACCACTTATGCCAAATGGTGCGAAAGGCATGGCTTTATGTTCGCTGAAAAAGATGTTCCTGACAGCTGGATCACACAGAGTATTGTTGAGGAGGAATCATGACATCTTTACCGTCGCATTCTTCCTCAAACTTTGTCGGTCATGAGCCTTGTCCCAAGTGTGGCAGCAAGGATAATCTTGGTCGCTACAGTGATGGCCATGGCTATTGTTATGGCTGCCAATACAGTCAACAGCCTGATTCAATTGGGGAGGTTGAGGGTGTAGATAAAAGCAACAGCCTGCCTTTTATTCAAGGCACCATCAAAGCTTTACCCAAGCGTGGCTTGACTCAAGCAACCTGTAAGGTTTGGCGCTATGAAGTGGGTCACTATAAAGGCAGGGCATGCCATATTGCCAACTACTTTGATGAAGCTGGTTGCAAGATAGGTCAAAAGCTTCGGTTTGAGGATAAGACCTTTAAAGTCATCGGTAACCTTGGGTCTAAGGCCCTGTATGGCAAATATCTTTGGTCGTCTGGTAAAATGGTGGTAGTTACCGAAGGTGAGATTGACGCTTTGTCTATGTCTCAAGCCTTTGATAATAAGTGGCCTGTGGTATCGATCCCAAATGGAGTGCAAAGCGCTTACAAATGCCTTCAGGAAAACCTTGAGTGGTTTAATGGCTTTGAGCGTGTCGTGTTGTTGTTCGATCAAGATGAGGCCGGCATTAAAGCAGCTCAATCCTGTGCCCAGCTGTTTAAGGTAGGCCATGTCTTTATTGGCAGATTGCCACTCAAGGATGCTAATGAGATGCTTGTGGCAACTCGAGGTTCTGAGCTCATCAATGCCATATGGCGAGCCTCAGAATACCGACCCGATGGCATTGTGGATGGCAAAGACACGTGGAAATACCTTCTTGAGTCTCAGGGTAAACCTTCTGCTGCCTATCCTTTTGAAGGCTTGAACAGCAAGACAGGCGGCATTCGCCTTGGAGAGATCGTGACCATTTGTGCGGGCACTGGCATTGGCAAATCCCAAGCTTGCAGGGAAATCGCCTTACACCTGGTCACTCAGGGCTTTAAGGTTGGTTACATTGCGTTGGAAGAGAACCTTGGCAAAACGGTGGCCTCTTTCATCCATCTTAAGCTGAACCAGCCTCCTCATAGTGTACTTGAAGCCAATGATGCCACAAAGACTGTGTGGGAAGAAATCATCCCAAAGATGGCCTTTTACGATCACTTTGGCTCGATGGACAGCACTACCTTACTGAACCGGATTCGGTTTATGGCGGTAAGCCTAAACTGCAAACACATTATCCTAGATCACTTGTCCATTGTCATCTCTGGTTTGGCTGGAGGTGATGAGCGGCGAATGATTGACCAGACCATGACCAACCTTCGCTCATTGGTTGAGGAGCTGCAAATCAGCCTCATACTTGTGTCACACCTTCGTCGAATTGATGGAAAGCCTCATGAAGAAGGTGGCGTAACTAGCCTGTCTCACCTTCGAGGCAGCGGTGGTGTAGCTCAGCTCAGCGATATGGTCATTGGCCTTGAGCGGGATCAGCAGTCAGAAGCTTCCAACTACATGACTTTGAGAGTTCTTAAGAATCGCTTCAAAGGCGAGACGGGGTTTGCCGCCACATTGGAGTATGACCCGACCACCGGAAGGCTGAGTGAAGTAAGTGCTCAGGCCAGTGAAACCAGCTCAGTTTTTTAACCCAATAAAAACAACAATCCACCAAAGACATAATGCGTTTTTCAACTGATTTAACTTTAACCTAAGAAGGAAAATATCCATGAAAAGACTTAATACCATTGCTCATTGTGAGCTCAATAATCGTTCTAATTACAGCATTCAAGATAATACTCGTCCATTAAAGCACTTTAAAACGATCCATAACAAAAAGTTTGGCTTTTCCCTTGATACTATGACAGATGATGAAGGGACAGTTTGGTTTGTTTTGGATGACGTTTGTTACTATCTGGGATTATCTACTTTTAAGAATACCAAAGATTCCCTTAAAGAGGCTCATACGTGCGTCGTTATTTCGGATAAGGTGAAGGGCGGCAAGCCAGTGTCTCTGGTCAGTGAGATTGGGGTTTACCATCTGGCTTTAAGAAGCCGTAAACCCAGTGCTGATCGATTCTATGAATGGGTTTTTGGAGAAGCGCTGTCATCCATCCGTAAGGCGGCTTTTAACACCTTACGTGCTCAAATTAATGAGTTAATTGAAGAGTTAAGAGAAGCCGCAAAATTGCTCCAAGCCTGCCATAAGGAAAGGTTTGAGCTGTATCATGACATTGATGAGCTCATCTCTTGGAAGTTCGGTATCGATTATGTCTGCTAAAAATGACTCTTGAGATACTGAAAGGTTACCATGCCTGATTATACAATAAATGTAAGTTTCCTTGAGCGTGTGCAAAGCACGCTTGAGGATCGCAAGAAGCAATATGGGACAGCTGAAGAGCTGTTTACCCATATTGCCAAACGGTGGAGCCTGACTTTAGGTCAGGCCGTCACTCCAGCCCAGGTTGCCATCTGCATGATGGATTTAAAGATAGCCAGGCTTGCCCATGATCCTAAACACCATGACAGCCTTATGGACATTGTGGGGTACGCGGCCTGTTTGGCTGACCTTAAAGCGTCAGGCAAAGCTTTTACCTCATAGCCTAAGCCCAAACCAGCTAGGCAATATATTTTTCAACCAAATCAACAAAATAAGGATTTAAAACTCATGACCATTCTAAATTTTCCTGGCACCAGTGTCTCTAACACCTATGCCAATTCTTCCTCTAATAGCACCGCCTCAGCTTTGCAAACTTTTCTTTTTGAAGGTCAAAATGTCCGCATTACTCTTGATGATAAGGGTGATCCATGGTTTGTATTAAGTGATGTTGGACGTGTCTTAAATTTAATCTCACCACACAAATCCATTGAGAACTTGGATGAAGATGAAAAGGGGTGGAGTCAGACTCCAACCCTTGGTGGATTACAGAAACTAAGAACAATAAGTGAATCTGGTCTTTACGTCTTAATCATTCGTAGCGATAAGCCAGAGGCTAGGCGTTTTCGAAAATGGGTTACCAATGAAGTCTTGCCATCCATTCGCAAGACTGGCAGCTATAGCTTGCATCATAAAATTCCAGACTTTACCAAAATCCCTGAAACCTATGAAGAATTGATGTTTCATCATCAATATGTTGTTGGAGCTTGTATAAAGCTGCAAAAGGAAAACGAGGTTATTAAGCCCAAAGCGTTATTTTATGACAATTATAAAGATGTGAAGGGAAATCACCCCCTGCGTGCCTTAGGCAAACTCTTTGATCTTCCGCCCAATGGGCTTATTAAACAGCTGATTGAGGATGGATTCTTATATCGGTGTGGTAAGTCGCTCATGGCCAAACAAACCTTTGTCCAGAAGAAGTGGTTTGAGACCAAGCTGGTCATTGATTATCATGGCAGACCTAAAACACAAACAGTTGTTACACCCAAAGGTGTTTTAGGATTAGCTGAGCGCTACGGTTTCATGAATAACTCTGATCCCAACGATGACTACTTAATCAATTGACATCGTTTGGCTGTTTGAAAGGCTTAAGAGCAAAGGGGGGGCAAAGTTTGCTCCCCCTTTAAGCTCATCAAAACACTTTAATAAATGGAGCACGATCATGTCTCAATGGATCATGGATTGTGAAAGCGATGGTCTTTTGCCTGAAGCCAGCCAGTTATTTTGCGTCGTCTTGCGAAACATTGAAATACCTGATCACATTGTCACCTTCACACAAGAGACGGGGTTTGAGGATTTAAAGCAAACTCTTCAGACTAGCGAGCTTTTGGTTGGTCATAATATTATTGGGTTTGACTTGCCCATGCTGGAAAAGCTCATTGGTTTATCATTAAATGGCTTACCTGAATTTGTTTGTGAGATTAGAGATACCCTTGTGATGTCTCGCCTGATGTTTCCAGACACAGCCGCCTTAGATAATCTTCACAAGCTGCCCAGGAAACTCTGGGGAAGGCATTCTCTTGAAGCTTGGGGCCACCGCCTAAAAGTACACAAAGGTAACCATATGGACTTTTCGGTGTTTTCAGAAGGAATGCTGGACTATTGCATTCAAGATACCTTTGTCACCCATAGGCTGTGGCAATTCTTAGAGAAGCAGAAATGGGACGAGCGGTCAATCACTCTTGAACATGAAGTAGCCAAAATCATTCAGGCTCAGGAAACTCGAGGATTTTGCTTTGATGTCGACAAGGCTGTGTCTTTATACACGAAGCTGTTGGATAAAAAGCAGGCCCTTACAGCATCACTCCAAGAGCTCTTCCCACCTTGGTGGGGCAACGAGCATGTCTTCGTACCCAAACGCGATAACACACGCTTAGGATATGTTGCGGGTGTGCCTGTTACTAAAGGAGAGTGGATCACGTTTAACCCATCTTCCCGTGATCACATAGCCGATCGCCTGCAAACTGTTTATGGATGGAAACCCAAGGAACTCACACCAACTAACAAACCCATAGTGGATTGCCAGAGTCTTGGCTCATTGGATTATCCACCAATCCCATTACTTCTCGAATACCTTATGATCGAAAAACGCCTTGGCCAATTGGCTGAAGGCAACCAGGCTTGGTTAAAGCTTGAACGCAAAGGTCGTATCCATGGGAAAGTTAATACCAATGGTGCAGTGACGGGGCGGATGACGCACTCGAACCCAAACATCGCTCAGGTTCCGGCCAATGATGTGCCTTATGGCAAGGAATGCCGTGATCTATTCATACCAACCCAAAGTTTTGTCTTGGTTGGCTGTGATGCGGCGGCCTTGGAACTGCGCTGTTTGGCAGGCTACATGGCTCCCTATGACAATGGAGCTTACATCAAAACAGTTATTGAAGGTGAGAAACCCACGAGTGGGCCCACAAGTGGGCAGGCCTTTGGCACAGACATTCATAGTGTCAACCAACAAGCCATTGGGGCGGAGTCACGAGATATCGCAAAGACTTGGTTTTATGCCTACATCTATGGCGCAGGGTCTACCAAGCTCGGTGAAATCTTGGGCGGTAACACTAGTCTCGGTAAACAATCCAAGGGGCGGTTTGAGAAGAACCTTCCTGCCTTAGGAAAGCTCGTCAAAGCAATTGAGCAAACTCTAGCCACAAGAAAATACCTCAAAGGGCTTGATGGCCGAAAGCTTTATGTGCGCTCCAAGCACGCGGCCCTGAACACACTTTTGCAAAGCGCAGGAGCTGTGCTGATGAAGCAGGCACTTGTGCTGCTCAAACAAAGCCTCGATGCGGAAGGATACATCTTAAACAAAGACTATGCCTTTGTGGCTAATGTCCATGATGAATGGCAGATGGAGGTTTTGCCTCATTTGGCTGACACTGTTGGACAAAAGGCCGTGGAAGCTATCAAAGCTGCTGGCCAGCACTTCAACTTTGCCTGCCCTTTGGATGCGTCCTATAAGGTCGGCTCCTCATGGGCCGAAACTCATTAAGGCCGCCGCCGGCAGAGCCACCGCCCTGATTTATCTCTTCTCTTCTCTTCTTTTAAATAAGGCAATAACACAATGACTAAACTACTTATTGATGGCGATATGCTGATCTATCGCCATGCCCATGGGGCAACTGAGCATGTAGACTGGGGCGATGGCCTTTGGGTGTCTTTTGGCAACCAACACATTGCCTTGGAAGGCATTCATAAAACGATTAAAGAATGGCAGGAGCAATTTAAGGCTAAAAACATTCTGCTGGCTTTATCACATAAAGATAACTTTCGCAAAAAGCTGTGCCCAAGATACAAAGCCCAGCGGCGCTTGAAGGAGCCAGCTGTCTTGGTGAAAGTATTAAGACAAGAGGTTTCCAAGGCCTATCTAACGCTGGAAATCCCAACTTTGGAAGCGGATGATGTGATTGGCATTGAGGCTACTAAAGAGGATGGCCACCAAACCATTATGATTTCTTCGGATAAAGATTTTAAACAAATCCCTGGGACTCACTTTAATCCACTCACGCCTCTGTTGGGCCTTGAAACAGTTACCAAGTCACAAGCTGAAGAAGCTTTTCTAACGCAAACCCTTTCAGGGGACATTGTAGATGGATACACCGGCTGCCCTGGCATTGGCAAAACTAAGGCCAAAAGCATCTTGAGTGGCTACAAAAGCCTTGCGGACGCTTGGGAACGGATACTAACCACTTACGCAAAAGCAAACCTAAAACCTGAGGATGCCCTGCATCAAGCCAGACTCGCCAAGATTCTGCATGCCCATGAATATTGCCCAAAGCAGGGCGTGGGCCTTTGGGAGCCTCCTCAAAGCGTCCCCAAGACTTAAAACCATAAACAAAACCTACCTATAAACACACAACCAACAATCCAAAACAGGAACTCATATAAAAATGACTCAATTACTCACGCCTAAAGCTGTCGCGAATCAGTACAGCATCAGCCTCAGCACTCTTTACAAACAACGCTCTTTAAACTCAGGCATTCCTTACACCAAGGATGCGGATGGCAATACTTATTACAACCGCAAGGATGTGGAAGAGTGGCTTGCCAGCCATTGGAATCCTCGAGTGAACAAAAAAGCTCGCAAATTCATCAATCCTGATGTGGTTCATTTTGTGACACCTAAATACATCGCCAAAACATATTACTTGTGTGAACAAACCTTGGCCAGGCTAAGGCAATTGGGTAAAGGCATGCGCTTTGTAAGCCTCAAAGGGCAAGATTATTACATTAAAGAGCAATGGGAAAAGTTTTACCAAGGCCGTAACGTCAATGTGAACTGGCATTAAAGAGGACTGCACTCATGACTCAACACTATGCCTATACAAAGGATAATAAAGCCACCCGCCTTATGAGTGAACATGAGGTAGCTAGGATGCTAAACATCAGCCCAGGCACACTTCGAAACCAACGTTCCAAGAAGATTGGTCTGCCGTATGTAAAAGTTAAAAACCGAATTTTTTATCGTCAAGAAGACGTCATCAACTTTGCATCCGTTTTGCCGGTAGCATCCGGTAGCGCTGCAAACTCCCCACAATGATATAATTAACAGGAGCTATACGCCAAATGGCCACAAAATTACTTACCGAAAAGGAAGTCGCCGTACAGTACAAAGTCAGCCTGAGTTACCTAAGAAACAATCGGGTTAAAGGGCACGGATTCCCATTTGTAAAATTGGGTTCGAAAGTTTTTTATAGAGAACAAGATGTTGAGAACTATATCGAAAAAAGCCTTTTTAAATCTACTACAGAAGTAAACTACCAGCACAATCCATGAACCACCAAATTTGCTACCGATATGCTACCGGGTCTTTTAGGGAGAGAAGAGATGGAGCTAAAAATCCTATTGTTTTACTGGTGCCGAAGAGAGGAATTGAACCTCCGACCCACTGATTACGAATCAGTTGCTCTACCCCTGAGCTACTTCGGCACAAAAACGTTGGCATGAGTGTAACGGGTCACATAAGAATGTCTATATCTTTTTAATAAAAACTAAAAATTCTAGACCATCGTTTTTTTTCATAACCGTTATGACAAAATAATGATTGTCATTCTCAATGAGAATAGTTATTACTATCATTGAACAAGGTTGGAGAACCAAACTCGCAAACTCAAAAGCAGCCCAAAGGCTGCTTTTTTTATTTAAAGCTTATCTCAAACTTTAATTTTATTGCCTATGCATCCCGCCCATTCTGGAAGGGGCTTCAAAACACTGGAATCAATCTGCAAATCTACGGCATTATAAAGCCGCTCATTTTCCACGATTTGCTTCGAAAAAGACATCCCAACTTTCAAAACCTTGAACCCCTCCAGAAGATCTACCATCCTCCACCACACAGATAACCCGACAAACCCGCATTCTTTTTCAGGAGGGGTAAAATCATGCCTGAACGCAACCTTATAAAGACTCTTCTGCCCTCTCAAAAATCGCGTTAGATAAAAGAAACTACTGCCATCACCACTTTGTGCCCGACAGACTGTGCTCATATAGTTAACCTCACTATGGCTATCTTTTAATAAGCCAGACCTAAACTTTCCACCCAAGCAAGAATAGGATTCACCATACACACTGTCGCAATCATAAGACGACACTGTAGGCAAAGCAGCGAAACTTAACAGCCTATCGGGAGACTGATACGCATGTAAGGGACACACTTTATCAGCATTGTTGCAAAAGACCACTACAGAATTATTTTTATCATGAATATGCATATCATTTGGCAAGCTAAGTGTAAGCTGCTCTTGATAACATGAAGAGTAAGACGTAAAGACGGCTTCCACACCAGGAGCATCATCAAGGAGGACAAGCCCAGCGCACAAATTCTTCCATGCCACCAAAAGTCCCACACAAATGGTCCAGATTGTTTTTTTCAAGGCGCCCCACCTTTCCCTTTTTTTTGCCTAACACAAAACCCCTATTATGTATATCTTTTTCCAAGATCCCTTCTCAAAAACTAAAGGTCAAAACCTTTTAGTAACCAAAGAAAGAAAAATGATTAGGCTTAAAAATTATAACTCAGCTTGATCTGTAGCGCCAGGATTATCCAGATGATCCGCAGAATCTGATATTTTTACGGCATCATCTCTCACAGATGGCAAAACTTCATTGGATAAAACACCTTGATCACTTAAAGAATGATCGTCAGATGCCAATTGAGGAGTATCTTCTACCGTTACGTCAGCTGTCGCCAAAATACTACGACTTTTCCTTTCATCCGTATTGCCAGGATCTACTGGATAGGAGCTTGCCAGCTCATTTGGCCGAAGCTTAAATTCCTTTAGCAAGCCTCTTTGGAGCTTTTTTTCATCGTCACTTATATTTGGGTCAAGAGCACAATTACTCGCTTGAGCAAGAACTGTGCTCATCGAAACCATATGCACCATTGTATCACTTTGAAGGATTCTCACCGTCATGTACATGCAATGGTTATCTTGCACTGAACCAGGCACCGCTTTTAATGGCCATGCAATAGTAAAAAGATTATCCTCTTCACTCACCACATATAAATAAACAGGCCCCATGTGTCGAATAACCAGGTCAATTTTTCCTTTATTAGCCTCAAAACTATCTTCTATCACCCTTGTACGTTTGCTTTCTGGAGCTTTAATGGCATCTAGAACTGGGCCGATAACTTCCTTCAAAGCCGTAGGATCCATGAAAGGAATATAATTTTCTGCACCAAAAACACTTTCTTCAACAGAAACATCGGCCGTTTCCACACCGCCCTTATCTTCTTTATTTTCCGGCTCTTGCTCTTTAGTTTTTGAACTCTTCTCTCTAGCATTCCAAGACCTCTCAAAGAGGATCCTGAAGGCATTGTCTATGGTGCTAATCTCTATTTCCTGCCATATAGAGCCCACAGCCAAACAAGCCTTCACAATGCCATCATAAAAACTATAATACCACTCACGGATCATAGTGTTTCGGGCATTGATAAAAAGCCGCAACATTTTAGCTATCTCAATCTTGGAGATAGCTTTAAAAAAATCGCCAATCTCAGGGTTTCCACGCAAAATCTCATCTCTTGCTTCAGGATCTATGCAGTCAAGCAACCCACCATCCCATTTAATTTGCCATACACTCAAAGTTTTTGAGGCGCCTTTAATATTGCCATCCGCTTCTATAGCAAAAAGGATGTTTGAATTACTTAGAGTTGTTAAACAATAGTTGCTTTCGCATCCTGGCTGCCTTTGAGTTGTGACATGCCAGTAGTTACCATTAATTTGAGGAAACATAAGCTCATCAAAAGGCTCTGATTCATAACATATAGGAGGTTTTTCAGCCAAAACTGCTCCATTTAGAAGCACGACAAGCATTCCAATATAGACAAAAACACCAATGCGATTCATTTACAGCCAAGCCCAAAATCAGTTTATGATTGCGTTATATACTATTTTACAATTAAAAACAAAGAAATTTTGCCTTAAAATTCAACATGATAAAAACACTAGATCTCGTGATAGTCTTTACCCGAAAACTTTGGCAAAAGGATAGCCCAACCAATTTTAGCCGGCTCAAGCAATGCAGCCGTATGATATGAAAGCCTCAATGGCCTCTGGATTATTGCAGCCGGAAACCTTTGCTTTAAGGTAGCAGGCATATCCTCATCGTCTCCCTTAATAAGCCAAACAATCACACCACCCGCTTCTTTTAATTGCCCAGGCTTAATCCAAGATGAAATAGAGTAATCACCATTTATAAAAACCGAAGGCCTATCCGCCGAATAAAAACCGACTAAACCAGCTTCCCAAATTTCACCCATCACATATTGCAATGGCAAATGAGTGTACTCATACCAAGACTGGGTAATTCTTTCAGCCATTACCCGGCCAGGAAAATGTCCTCGCTTTGCTTTATGCAAAACATATGGCTCAAGATAATAGGTACCCGCATAAGCTAAAGTTGATAAAAACATCAGCACACACACACTTCTAAAAAACTTTTTGAGAGCTCCACTTGAAATATAAGGAACGAAATCCACGACCAATAAAAAGGGAAGGAATGTAAAAAACGGCATTCCCCACATAGTCCTTAACCGAATATTCAAGATAAACGAAACTAACAAAACAAGGAGCAATGGGCCCAATGCGATAAATTTAATAAAGGTTTTTTCCCATCTTTCTTGTGCAGAGACACTAAAAAAGCGCTTCAAATGCAGCTGAGATTTAGCCAACTGGTTTCGAAAAATGATCACGAATGCCACCACCATACCTAATACAGCAACAATCTGCCCTAACAAAAAATTCATAGGGAAGATTAGCCTGTACCACCATGGGTGGCTATGCGCTTGGGAACGAGCCAGAAAATATGCAATGGTATGCCCCTCATTAGCCAGGACCCATTGTATGTGCGGGTAAAGAATAACAACAATGGCCGCCCCACTAATGTAAACCCCAGGCTTACGCCACACCTGCCTGCCTGTCTGCGTGAACACCAGAAACGTAAAAAACACCCCACCCAAAAGGAGTGACGCGTATTTTGAAAGAATGCTTAGGCCCATCATAATACCAAACATGAGCCAATACCAAACAGACTCCCTTTTCAGAGCAAGATAAAAACTATAGATAGCCCACGACCACAACGGCAAAAGGGAGACATTGCTGTTAAATTCAGGGGTCGTATACTGAAAATATATAATCCCCTCCAACAAACCAATAGCAACAATGGTACGTGTCTTACCAATGATTGGTTTGCCAAACCGCCATACACAAATGAATGTCAAGATAACGCATAACTGGCTTAAGAAGAAACCAGGCCAAATCGCCTTACCGAAAGGCATAAAGAATATTTCAGTTACCCACGCATGCAACGGCGGATGCTTATGATACCCCCACTGCCATTCTTTTCCCCACGCTAAACATTCCACCACATCAATATGAAGGTTGGTCTGCACGATTGCAGGAACAAGTGTCCAGACAAGAAGATGTACTATGCAAAGTAAAAGAAAACAGAGATCTGGGTGCGCATAAAAATACTTCTCCAGCACAGCCCACTTTGACAAACCTACATCTTTAGTAAGATTCTTGGGTCGAGAGCCCGCAAGCTTAAAATCCATTTGTTTATTCTCTAAACAGTTCATACTGCTTTAAAATAGATTCCGGGATCTCTTTCCCCAAAACTTGCTTTAAATTCATGTTGATTATTTTTTTTAGCTTGCCTGCGGGATGGATAGGGATATCTCTTACAGGAACACCACGCAAAACATCCATAACCATTTTTCCGGTCTCTCGGCCTGCTTCATAACGACTATAACCTACAGCCGCAAAAACTCCTTTGACTATCAAATCCGTGTCACTTGCAACAATCGGAATATGGGCCGCGGTTGTTGCCCTAAGGACAGCATCCAACGCCGAAACAACCGTATTATCCTGTGGGAGTAAAATAAAATCTACACCACTTGAAACAATCTTCGTAACAGCCGCACTGACATCGCTTGACTTTGTCACCACACTTTCAATTAATTCCAACTTGGCCTTTAGGCATTCCTTTTTTAATTGCCCAATGAAACTCGCTGAATTAGCTTCCCCTGAGTTGTAAATGACACCAACCTTTTTGGCCTGCGGGAACAACTCTTGAGCAAAGCTCAATTGCGCATCAACCGGAGGCAAATCCGTTGTGCCAGTGACAAATGTTCTGACCTCTTTATACGTAAGGCCAGCCGCATCCGGATTTGACACCGCCGCGAAAACAATTGGCACCCCCTCATCGCCCCGCAAAACAGCTTGGGCAGAGGGCGTTGAAATTGCCACGATTAGGCTTGGCTTCATACTTAAAAATTTTTGCCCAATTTGAATAGCCGTGGGTATGCTTCCTTGAGCATTCTCATATTCAATAGAAACATCGGCGTTTTGCTCTTTAATTTCATCCACAATACCTTGCCGCGTACTGTCCAAAGCGGGATGCTCAACAATTTGTGTAATAGCAACTTTTAAGGCGGCATCATCTGCATACGAAGCAGCGGCAATCGTACTAACGATTAATAAAATGCAAATGCCTCTTACAAGCCTAGATAACTTTTTGTGCACGAGCTAAAACCTCTTGAGGAATAGGAATGTTGACCTTTTTCGCCGTTTGTCGATTCACATGCAACTCCATATCTTGTGGAAAGCTCACGGGAATCAATCGCGCAGGAATACCGTTCAAAAGCTGAACTACCATCCTGCCAGCCTGACGACCTACCTGATATTGATTGGGGCCCAAAACTGCGACAGCTCCCCTTTCAACACACTCAGTGTCTGATGCAAATACCGCCTTCCCCCCTTGCTCTGCAACCTTAACAACGGATTCAAACGCCGCCAATGCTGTATTATCGTTATTAATAAAAATAGCATCCACTTTGTTAACAAGGCTTTGCGTAGCTCCAGCCACTTCACTCGTTTTCGAAGCAGCTGACTCCACAATCTTTATATTTCGGGGGCCAGCCACTTCTTTCATCTTCTTGAGAAGAGCGACTGAATTAGCTTCACCTGGGTTATAAACGACACCGACAGTTTTCAAATCAGGCAAAAACTCGACCATCAATGACAGCTGCATATCAAAGGCAACGGCATTTGACACACCCGTAATCAACCCCTCCGGCTGATCGAGCGAAGCAACCAATTTGGCCTCAAGAGGATCTGAAACAGAGGCAAAAACAATCGCTGCATCCTTCACATATGTCATAGCAGACTGAGCAGACGGCGTCGATATTGCCACAACAACATCCGGGGATAGACTGGCAAATCTTTGGGCGATCTGAGAAGACGTCACCAAATTACCTTGCGCATTCTCATAATTAATCTCAGTCGTTTCTCCGTTCTTAAAGCCTGACTCTTCAAGCTGATCTATGATTCCACGACGCGTTGCGTTTAAAGCAGCATGATCAACAATCTGAGTAACAGCAATTTTTTTCCTTGATTTTGTTTGCTCAGCAAAACCGTAATTTGTTAGGACGCCACTCAAAAGAGTGACCACCAATCCTACTTTCAGCAAAAACAAATCCCTACGCATACCTTCTCACCCATCAACTTCGTTATGCTATATTAATTACACCACATTCCTTTGACAAGTCCACGACCAATCTGCGTTCTTTATTTTCTTAAACTCAATTCATTCTACTTTACGATCTCTACGCTGTGTCATAAAAGATACACCTTAAGATATAGAGCATTCCAAAAAGGAAAAAGAAAATTGACTTTCCCTCAAATTTTGCATATCAAACAATAAAAGTAATTTCTTTTCAGAGAGGACATAAAAATGCGTAAATTATTCTATGTTTCTGCTGCAATTCTCGCTTTCAGCGCGCTCAGCGGTTTCAACTCAGTAGCACAAGATGCTCCAGCAGCCCCATCATCCGCCGAGATGAAGGCAGCTCGCCCAGCCGCACCAGCTGTACAACAAGCTGCACAAGCTGGCGGTTTGCCCGTTAATGCTCAACCAGCCGCTGCTCCAGCCGCGCCAACAATGTCCAGCAGCGGCCATGCCGTTCATGACAATGCCGGCATCGGTACACACGGCGATCACCCTGAGCATGGTAAGCTTCACGGCCATCCACACGTAGGCGCTTGCATGAAGCATTGCGATCAACACCACGCTGCCCATCAGGGCACTCCTGAGCAAGTAGCTGCTTGCAAGAAGCTTTGCCATGAACACCACAAGGTTCACCAAGTTACGAACCCAACCGGTCGTAAGGGTGCAGGCGCAGCAAAATAAATCTACTATCGATTTATGAATGCAAAGGGGGCTAGAAATGGCCCCCTTTCTTTGCATAAAGATCCCAGACCTCTTCATTATCATCCCGTAACCACCCTCTTTGCCTTCCCGCAATCACCTTCTTTTGTCAATCCCGGACACCTCTCTTCGTCATTCCCGCGCACTTCCTTTTGTCTTTCCCGCAGACCCTCCTTTGTCTTCCCGAACACTTCCTTTTGCCTTCCCGCAATCACCTTCTTTTGTCAATCCCGGACACCTCTCTTCGTCATTCCCGCACCCCTCCCTTTGCCTTCCCGCACTTGATGCGGGAACCCAAGCTTTTTATGGCCCCCCGCTTTCGCGAGGGTGACAAGGAAAAAGAGCGAGGGTGACAAGAAAAGGAGCGAGGGTGACAAGGAAAAAACCGAGAACGACAAGGAAAAAACCGGAAGCGACAGCGGAAGAAGTGCCTTAGCCACACTCAACTTTAAACGCCCGCTCAAGGATATCATGAGCCGGCAGATGAGGCTCCTCATCTTGAATAGCGCGGCAAACTTCCAACATTCTCCCTATCTCAGGCCCAGGCTTCATACCGCGGCTCATCAACATCCCTCCTGTGACTTTGTCCTCAGGAAAAGCTTTATCAAGCTGATAAGCTTCAATACTAGATTTAAACACTTCAAGCGCATCTAGACTTTTTGCCGTATGGACATTAACACCTCTCCCCCGATGATCAGCTAAGGCGACACGGTACAAATCCATCATGGACAATCCAGCCTTTTGAAGCTCTCTGGCCAACCGCCGGTAAGCAGACACATTTGCCCCACCAAGCGGCAATGCAACCGGCGATAAATGCCACCTAACCAGCCCACCAATTTGCTGAATCACTACATTGGGCGCCCTTAGCCCCTCCAAAAACTCTTGAGTGGGCTTGACCCCCATCATTTCATGCCCCTTGGATCGGATATGCACACCATCAAAATAGGTAGCCTCCACCTTACCCACGTCATGACAAAGACACGCAAACATCAGCACCCCATCTTTCGCTTTATCGCCTGTCCTTAATCCAGCAGCCGCATCAATCACCATCATTGTATGCGTCCAAACATCTCCCTCAGGATGCCAGATAAGATCTTGCGGGACATCAACGAGAGACTTAAGAAGCGGAAAGAATCTTAAAAGGCCTGTTTGCCTTAAAAATTCAAACCCTAAAGAGGGCTTGCGGCTCAACGTCAGTAATTTAACAAACTCCCAATACACTCTTTCGCCTGATAACGAGCTTAGATCAATTTGCTTGCACAGCTCAATAAGAGATGGATCAGGGCGCATTTCAAACCGCCCAACAAATTGGGCCACCCTCAAAGCTCTCAGAGGATCTTCAACAAATGTCACTGGGTCAGTTGCTCGCAGAACTTTATCCTTAATATCCTTAATGCCCTGAAACGGATCAACCCATTCGCAAGTCAAAGGATCGTAACCTATGCTATTCATAGTCAAATCGCGCCTACGAAATGCCTCTTCAAAAGACAGCGCACTATCAACTGTGACATCAAAATCTTTATGCCCACTTCCACACGCACGATCTTTTCTAGGAAGAGAAACATCGAGCGGCGGATTTATAAGCCGGTATACTCCATAAATTTTTCCCACAAAAACAACGTTTCCATATTCTTTTAAAATTTTTTCTAATTGCGCCGGATTTAACCCATAAACCTCCATATCCCAATCATGGGCTGGCAAGCCGATGACTCTATCACGGACACTCCCTCCCACACACAGAGCCCGCCCACCCTCTAAGGCTATGTTTTTAGCAAAGCTTATGACAAATTCTGGAACTTCTGAAACCACCATTCACTCCAAACTATGTTCCTACCTTTTTCAAGGGGTTGACCATGGGAAGATAAGATGATCATATAATAAAAACTTAAGCCGTAGCTATGATAAAACGATTTTTCATCACCATATTATTAACACTTATCTTATTACCATTTTATGCCCATGCTGAGCTTACTCCGCCTTGGGGCGCCAGTGGCATTACAGTCGATAAAACATCTGGGCTCTCTATCGAGAAAAAGGAGCTTTTTATTAGTGCCACCACCATTAGGTGCGTGATGGTTATTCGTAATAACTCAAAAGCTAATATTTCCACTGAAATGGCTTTTCATATTCCAAGCCACCCTCACCGCAACATGGGCACTCAAAACTATTGGGATGAAGATATTCTTGAAGCCAAACTATATAATCATAACCGCTCAAGCTCCTGGACATTAGATCGCCCAGATAAAAACAAGCTACCATTCTTGAATTTCTCCACTAAAATTAATGGCAAACCCATTGACGTCAAACGGTTGGATCAAGCCTTTAAAGGCACTCAAGATGTTACGGCTTTACTCAAAAACAATAACTTGCCGTTAAACCCAGAAGTCGCCAGCTGCAATAACCTTCCATTGATAAATTTTGATTTAAATGAATGTAAAGAACGGACAGAAAAATTAAAAGATTTAAAGCTTGTTGATCAATCAGGCACCCCTCTTTGGCATAAAGACATCCGTTTTGAATGGAAGCAAACGTTTGCAGCAGGAGAAGAAACAGAGATTGAATATAGCTATCATCCTGCAACTGGCTTTATTTCCGTCTATTTTGACGATGAACGCCCACCGTTGGAATCTTTGGCCATCGGGCTTTTGCACACAGGATGCTTTTTCGACAACGCTTGCTTCAACGAAAAGACCGGGCTCGAGCAAGACCTTATCAGTTGGCTTTTGAAAAAATTCTCACAAGACTTGCAAGCGCCGGATCAAAACAAAGGAACCTATGTTTACGAAGTAGCTTACATGCTGCAATCTGATTCCCTTGGGCAAGAACCGATCAAAAATTTCACTTTGATTATTAAGCATCCGAAGGATGGCATCGCGCAGACTTGTTCTCTTTGGCCTGACATGCTCTTTAAGCGCACTTCCGCCACAACTATTGAAGCCAATCGGACGAATTTTGTCCCCAAGAATGATCTGTTTGTTTACATTGCTTCTCCTGAGATTATCAAGGATGTATTCTAATGTACTTAAAACCTTTCATAAGGTTGTACAGCCCCTAATTCGCCTTAATTCTGCTTATATTTTCATCGGAGACACACGCAATGACATTTAGGTTACCGCCACCCCCTTTGGCTCAAAAGATTGATCACACTCACATGCTCCATGGGAAGTCGCGGCAAGATCCCTATCATTGGTTGAGAAACCAAACTTATCCTAAGCCTGTTGAAGATAAAGCTATCCTTGACTATCTAAACCAAGAAAACAGCTATACCCAAGCAGCGTTTGATGGGTGGGAAAAAGATATCGAAACAATTTTTGAAGAGCAGAAAGGCCGCATTAAGCAGGATGACTCATCTCCACCTTATCAAGATGGAGAGTACTGGTATTACAGGCGGTTTGAAGCTGGCGCCCAATATCCATTGATTTGTCGTAAGAGGGGATCTTTAAACGCCCCCGAAGAGGTCATATTAGATATACCGCAATTAGCCTCTGGGCATGAATATTTCAAGGTCTCAACCGTCAGCGTAAGTAACAATCATCGCTATGTAGCTTACGCCATCGATATCAATGGCTCAGAGCGCTTCACCCTTTATTTCAAAGACCTTACAAATCCGAAGGCTACTTTTTCTCACATTGATAATGTCATGGGCAATGCAATCTGGTCAGCCAATGACGACTACGTGTTTTACGCCCCAATTGAGGAGACATGGCGCACTGAGAAAGTTTATCGACACGCCCTTGGAGGGGATCCCAAGAAGGACGTTTTGGTGTTCCATGAAAAGGATCGTACATTCCAATTAAACATTGCTGAGACCCAAGACAGGTCTCATGTCTTGATCGTTTCCCATGGCCACGAAGAGAATGAAATCAACCTCATTCCCACAACAGACCCTATAGCTCAACCAGTTTGTTTTAGGCCAAGACAAAATAGAGTTGAGTATAACTTAGAGCATTGGGGAAATAACTGGGCAATGGTCATTCACGATGATCAGCATCTCAATGGGCGCCTCGTCTTCATCAACGATAAAGACACAACACGCCTTGAAGAAGAGGTCCTGCCACATAACGAAAATTTTTATATTACTGGGCTTTTGGCATTTTCAAAGCATCTGATTATTGAAGGACGCGAAGCTGGCCTTCCTGTTATATACGTCATGGATCCTAACCGCGACATAAAAAAGGTTCCCTTTAAAGAAGCTGCTTATGATGTAAGCCTTGCCACCAATGCCACGTATGACACCGCCATACTTCGGGTGGCCTATTCATCCTTAGCCACGCCGACATCTGTGATTGATATCAATCTGAACACCTTTGTGTTTGATGTAAAAAAAGTTCAAGAAATTCCATCCGGCTTTAATCCTTCTGATTACGTTGTCGAACGACATATGGCTAAATCCCACGATGGCGTGGAAGTTCCAATCTCATTGGTTTACAAGAAGGGCATCAAAATGCCTGCCCCTCTTTTATTGTATGGATATGGATCCTATGGTTTCAGTATGCCAGTAAGCTTTAAGGAGAGCCGTTTTTCCTTAATTGATCGTGGCGTAATCTATGCCATTGCCCATATCCGCGGCGGCAGCGAGATGAGCAAAAAATGGTATGAAGACGGCAAATATTTAAAGAAAAAGAACACCTTTCTTGATTTCATCAGCGCTGCTCAATATCTCATTGCAGAAGAGCTAACAACCAAAGGAAAGATCGGCATTTGGGGAGGCAGCGCAGGCGGCATGCTCATTGGTGCCAGCATTAACATGGCGCCTGACTTATTTGGAGCTGCCATTGCAGATGTCCCATTTGTGGACGTAATGACAACCATGCTTGATACTTCTCTTCCGCTTACAGAGCCTGAATTGAAAGAGTGGGGCAATCCCAATGACCCTAAGTATTATGACTATATGCTATCCTATTCACCTTATGACAACGTCACGGATCAAACGTATCCTCATTTGTTTGTGAATGCAGGCTTGAATGATCCACGCGTTACCTACTGGGAACCCGCCAAATGGGTCGCTAAACTGCGTGATGTCAAAACACGCACTCAAGATGGGCATATGCTGTTCTTAAAAACTGAAATGGGCATGGGGCATTCTGGCGCTTCAGGTCGTTTTGATTATTTAAAAGAGATTGCTCAAATGCAGGTATTTATTCTGAAAGCATTAGGTGTCGATTTTTGATTGAAGCAAAAGTCATTACACGTGTCTTATTTTAACCGCCATGCCTCTTCGAGAATCACAATGGCAACAAAAATACAGCAACGAGAAAGATGACTTAAAAAAAACACAACGAAAGAACAGTTTTTCGTTGACGATATCTATTAAAAGGCATTATAAACCAATCTGGTTTTGATTTATGAGGAGAAGCGGACATGAAGCGCACATTTCAGCCAAGTCGTCTTATCCGTAAGAGGCGTCACGGGTTTCGCACTCGTATGGCAACAGCCACTGGTCGTAGAGTTTTAGCACGTCGTCGTGCTCAAGGTCGCGCTCGCCTGTCTGCATAGCTTTCTTGCACTACACTATACTTAAAAGAAGAGCCAGCTTTGTCAGGCTCTCGTCACAAGGCAAACGATTCCAAGGACAAGATTTTATCTTACAAGTGCTTGTACAGGCTATGGAGGTATCTTCCTTTCACCCTATTTGCACCTTTGGAATAACATGCAGCCGAAAAGTTGGCGGAGCTGTTCAACGAAACTTGGCCAAAAGGCGGATACGATCAGTCGTCCTCCCGTGGCTTAAACAAAAATCATTCCCTTACTCCATCGCATTCAATGTTATTGCTAGGTCAAGCCTTGTTACCAGACCTTTTTCTACCTTTGAGCAGAATCTTCTAACGGTGCTTGATGCCACATTTAAAAAACATGATCCTCAGCTCTAAAAAGCAGGCATCTTACATTCTAGCTTTGATTTTCCTAGGACTCATTTGGTGTTACCAGAAGCTCATCTCGCCTTATCTTGCGCCACGTTGCCGCTTTTTACCTACATGTTCATCCTATGCCAAAGAAGCGCTTGAAACACATGGTCTTGTAAAAGGTATGCAACTTGCGCTACAACGAGTTTGCCGATGTCATCCGTGGGGTGGGTCTGGCTTTGATCCTGTGCCTAAGAAAGAAGAGTTGGACTAGAACATGAACGAACAGAAAAATTTAATTATGACAGTCATTTTAGCTGGATTAATTCTTTTTGGCTTTTACTATTTTTATGAAAAACCAAAAATTGATTCCGCAGTAAGGGCTCAAGCCACAGCCATCCATACTCCGACAGCACAAGTTATTTCTCAAAGCGCCCCTGTCACCCTTGACCGAGCAGCAGCTTTGAAAACAGAACCTCGGTTAAGCGTCGAGGCTCCATCCGTTCATGGCTCCATTTGCCTTAAGGGGGGAATCATTGATGACATTACCCTCAAGCATTATCATGAAAAAATTGACCCTAGCAGCGCCGAGATTAAGATTCTCTCGCCCGAAAAGTCAGCAGATACTTACCGCATCTTATTTGCTTGGCATGCACACGATCCACAAACTTTAACGCCAAACGCTGATACGCTTTGGAAAGTAAAATCCGGAGATATTTTAACACCCGATACCCCAGTTACCATCTATTGGGAGAATGGACACGGGCTTGCTTTCGAAAGAACATTTAAGATTGATGAGAAATATTTGTTTACCATCAACCATAAAGTTATCAACAAAACAGATCGATCATTCCAGCTGACCCCTTATTCAAATATTGAGCGGAAAGGCACACCAGAGATTGCTGATTTCTTCATTCTACATGAAGGACCAATTGGTGTATTTAACGGAAAACTAGAAGAGCTTAGCTACAAAAAGCTTCGTGAAAAACATCATATGGAAATGCCTTCACAAGGTGGTTGGATTGGGATCACCGATAAATATTGGCTTACAGCACTTATTCCCTCTTCCCACCAACAATTTGTTGGTCATTTTAAAACAATCAACACCAACCAAAAGGACGTTTACACGGCTGAGCTTGTCTACGCTCCTGTGGAAGTACAAGCGCAGCAAACGGTCGAAGTGAGCGAGCATGCTTTTACAGGTGTTAAGCAGGTAAATGTTTTGGACGCTTATGCAGCGGCATACAATATCCCACGATTTGACTTGGCCATTGATTTTGGTTGGTTCTATTTCCTGACCAAGCCAATCTTTTCTTTCTTAAACCTTTTGCACAATTGGTTAGGCAATTTTGGCCTCAGCATTCTTCTTTTAACTGTTCTCATCAAGCTCATCCTGTTTCCCCTTGCGAATAAATCTTATCGTTCAATGGCAAAGATGAAACAGCTGCAGCCAGAGTTGGCTAAACTAAAAGAACGCTATGGGGATGACCGGGTTAAAATGAACGAAGCCATGATGGAGCTTTATCGAAAATTCCAGATCAACCCATTGGCTGGATGCCTGCCTATGGTCATGCAAATTCCTGTGTTTTTTGCACTCTATAAAGTTTTGTTTGTAACCATTGAAATGCGACACGCCCCTTTCTTTGGATGGATCCAAGACTTATCAGCCCCAGATCCCACAACCGTTTTTAATCTATTTGGCTTAATCCCATGGGATCCTCCCTCTTACCTCATGTTTGGGTTATGGCCAATCATTATGGGGCTCACCATGTTTGTGCAGCAAAAACTTAACCCTCAGCCAACGGATGCTGTGCAAGCTAAGGTCTTTATGTTTATGCCCATTTTCTTCACCATCATCCTGGCACGATTTTCAGCTGGTCTGGTGATTTACTGGGCTTGGAATAACCTACTATCCATGGGTCAACAAGTTTTGATTATGCGCATGGAAGCAAAAAATCCTAATAAGCTCGCTGTGAATTCTAACCGAGTGAAACCGAAGTGGAAGAAATAGATTTAAGCTTGGAGCAAGCAAAAGTCGCCCAGTCAAAAGCCCTTTTAAGGCTGTTCCAAGCGGACTGTCGCTTTGTGGCTGGCGCAGCCTTTGCGTCACAGCTACCTCATAATAATTTACCGGAAATTGCCTTTGTTGGCCGCTCCAATGTTGGTAAATCAAGCATCATTAACGCCCTCACATTTCGCAAGAGCTTAGCACGTGTTTCCATAAGCCCCGGAAGAACGCGCCAAATCAATTTTTTTAATTTGGGAAACATATTAACGTTGGTTGATCTGCCAGGATATGGGTATGCAGCAGTCTCAAAACAAGACTTAAATACATGGAAAAAACTCATTACCTATTATATCCAATCTCGATCTGCGCTTCGAAAAGTGATTTTGTTAGTTGATTGTCGGCACCCTCTTAAAGAGAGCGACGCAGGTGCTATGCATTTTTTTCAAAATGCAGCCATCCCCTTCCAAGTTGTCCTCACGAAAGTTGATAAAGAAGCTCCCCATAAACAACTCCTCGAATCCCTTGAGAAAATGGCGCTTACCTTAAGTTTTTGTCATCCTCAAATTATACGAACAAGCGCAAAAACAAAGTTGGGGGTAGATGAATTAAGGCTTTCCATTGCTGAATCCATTGGTATAATTTAACGCTGGGGAGAGATCATGAGTATAGAACTTCAAGACTTGGAAAGCACCATAGATAAAGCTTGGGAGATGCGTGACAATCTTGCTCAAGTTCAAGGCGTCAATGCAGCCGTAACCAACCTATTGAAACGACTAGACAGCGGCGACATTCGCGTTTGCGAGATGAAGGATGGAAAATGGATAGTTCATCAATGGATTAAAAAAGGAATCCTCTTATCCTTTAGGCTTTTTTCAAATAAAGAAATTTTTGGCGCCCCAGGCATTCATGAATCGCATCGCTACTGGTTTGATAAAGTAGCACTTAAGTTTGATGGTTTCACAGAAAAAGAATTCCAGGATCTTCAGATACGTGCCGTACCTGGCAGCATTGTTCGCCATAGCGCTTACATCGGCCCCAATGTTATTCTGATGCCAAGCTTTGTCAATGTTGGAGCATGGGTAGGCCCGGGCACGCTCATTGACACATGGGCAACTATTGGCTCCTGCGCTCAGATCGGTGCTAATTGCCATATTTCAGGTGGAGCTGGAATTGGAGGCGTTTTAGAACCACTTCAAGCCAATCCTGTCATCATCGAAGATGGCTGCTTTATTGGTGCGCGAAGTGAAATAGTGGAAGGTGTTATTGTCGGCAAAGGAGCTGTGATCGGCATGGGCGTTTTCATCGGATCCAGCACAAAAATCGTTGATCGTCATACGGGCGAAGTATCCTATGGCCTCGTTCCACCATACAGCGTGGTAGTCAGTGGATCTTATCTTGCAGACAAACCCCATTTACCCTCTCTTAATTGTGCGGTTATTATAAAAAAAGTGGATGAGAGAACTCGACAAAAAACCTCCCTCAATGAACTCTTAAGGTTTTAAAATGGATCTCAATGTTGTTGTTTTATTGCAAGCTCTTATTCAAATTGTAACCATCACTCCAGATGGCAGCAAAGCCCTCGATTATGTTCAAGGATATTTTGTCGACGATCATCCTTTTATCCATCGAGAAGTTTTTCATGAGCCAGATACGGTGCCTGTGGACAACCTCTTTTTGCGAATTGGCACCGGTGGCCCTCATTTTTGCTTTGCTGGACACGTTGATGTAGTCCCTGAAGGAGATATCAAGCACTGGCATGTGGATCCTTTTGCGGGCGCCATAAAAGACGGTGCCGTGATTGGCCGCGGTGCTAGTGACATGAAAGGCTCAATTGCCGCTT
This sequence comes from Alphaproteobacteria bacterium 43-37, assembly GCA_001897475.1. Taxonomy (GTDB): domain Bacteria; phylum Pseudomonadota; class Alphaproteobacteria; order 43-37; family 43-37; genus 43-37. The sequence goes on along the minus strand of MKSY01000030.1, from coordinate 9,185 downwards.
TCATGAGGGCCGCCCGTCGATACATTGATAAGTATGGCAGTCAAAACTGTAGCATTAGCTTTTTGCTAACCTCGGATGAAGAAGGCCCCGCCATAAACGGTACACGCAAGATGCTGGGTTGGATGATGGCCAATGACCAAGTACCAGATGTTTGCATTGTCGGCGAACCAACCTCCCATAGCAAACTTGGCGACACATTTAAAATAGGTCGGCGCGGGAGTGTTAATTTCTTACTTAAAGTTTTAGGAACTGCAGGGCATGTTGCGTATCCAAAATTGGCCGAAAACCCAATTCCTACCTTAGCACAAGCGATTGAGCATTTAAACTCACAGGTCCTCGATGATGGTACTGCCGATTTTGACCCTTCCCATCTTGAGTTTTCCTCAATTTGTTGCCCGAACAAATCCACTAATGTCATCCCCAGTGAAGCTTCGGCACAATTTAACATTCGCTTTAATGTTTTGCACACGCTCACATCGCTTGAAGAGTGGGTCCGTAAACAGCTTTTGCAAATATTAGAGCCACGAGAGTTTGAGCTTACGACTTTATCTAAAGCGTCACCTTTCATCGTTCAAAACTCTGACCTGATTCGCTTGGTTCAAGAAAGCATTACATCTGTCACCGGGCGTGACGCCCATCCAAGTACAACTGGCGGAACATCAGATGCACGCTTTATCCATACGGTTTGTCCAGTCGTAGAATTTGGCTTGCTCAACACCACCATTCACAAGCCTAATGAAGCGGTAGCTATTAAGGATTTGGAGATGCTGGAAGAAATTTATTACAAAATGCTGATTAACTTTTTTCAACCTGACGCTGACCACCATGAAACACCCGAGAACATATCATGACATCCATCGTTGTGATCCCTGCGCGCTTAGCATCCACACGCTTGCCCAATAAAGCTTTGATCGACATCAATGGCAAGCCTATGATCCATCATGTTATTAACCAAGCTTTGCTAGCAAATATTGGCCCTGTACTGGTGGCCAGTGGAGATGAAGCTATCTCAGCCGCCGCAAAAGATAGTGGCGCAAATGTTGTAACGACGGACCCAAATTTGCCATCTGGAACTGATCGTGTCGCAGCAGCCTTACAAGTGTTTGATCCAGAACGTCAATATGAATATGTGGTCAACCTACAAGGAGACCTTCCCACCATCCCTCCAGAATACATTTGGTATGTAAACAACATGTTACACCAATACTCATATGATATGACAACACTTGCCTCACAGTTGTCGCCAGAGCATGCTTCAACACCGAGTATTGTCAAAGCTGTTTTATCTATTTCAGACAATCAAAGCGTCGCTGATGGTGTTTATTTTTGCCGCAATCCTGTGACAAGTTCTGATGGCCATTATTATCATCACATAGGCATTTACGGCTACAAACGAAGTTCTCTGGAAAACTTTGTGGCGCATCCTTCTGTTCCCATTGAACAATCTGAAAGCCTTGAGCAGCTTCGAGCTCTTGTTATGGGCATGCGTATTGGCATTCAAATTGTTCCTGAAGCCCCTTTGGGTGTAGATACGTCTCAAGACCTCGAAAAGGTCAGGCAAATTTTTACCCAAGATTAGCTTGTTTTATACATCAAACTTAGCTAACGTCTTTGAAAAGTGAGGTTGAAAATGTCTAACCATTCCGCAATATTTAATACTAGCTCAAATGTTGAATCCCCCTGGCAAGGCTGGGTTATGTGGCTGATCATTTGCTCATTCTATTGCTTCCAATTCTTCATCCGCGTTTCACCTACCGTAATGAGTAATGAGCTCATGAGCTCATTTGGTGTGACCGCGGCAGCATTGGGTGTTTTAACTTCCTCTTACTACCTAATGTACGCTCCGCTTCAACTCCCCTTGGGTATCATTCTCGATCGCCTTGGGGCACGCCGTTTAGCTACCATATCGGTAGTCATTTGCGCCATGGGATGCATCATATTTTCTACCGCATCCAATTTGGTGACAGCGCAAATTGGTCGCATGCTCATGGGAGCAGGATCAGCAAGCGCATTTTTAAGTTGCATTAAGGTTGCGTCTACCTGGCTTCCGCCTCAAAAATTTAGCATTGCTGCGGGCCTAACTATGATGATTGGAACACTTGGTGCATCATCGGCCAGTCGCCCTCTGGCCATGTTGATCCAAGGCATGGGATGGCGTCAGACTATTCTTTTGTTTGCCTGCATTGGCTTTCTCATTGCGTTTTTGATTTTTTTCCTTATCAAGGATCGCAAATCTTCTCATGGGACACTTGAGCAACCGAAATCCTCCCTAAAGGCTGATTTGAAAGAAATTATAGTCAACCCACAATGTTGGCTAGTAGCGATGTTCACCTTCCTCATGTATTCACCAATGGGGGTATTTGGTGACATGTGGGGAGTTCCTTATTTCATGCAGCGTTTTTGCGTTGACTGCGTGAGCGCATCAACCCCCGCATCTATGCTGTATGTTGGCATTGCTCTGGGAGCCCCTTTGATGAGCTGGTTTTCAAATCGCATTCAAAGTCGCAAAATCCCATTGTTAATGACGGCTATTGCCAATTTTGTGCTGTTCTCATTTTTGCTTTATGGCCCGCATCTGAGCCTTTACACAGCAGCAACAGTGATCTTTATTGCAGGGTTCTTTTTGGGCGGACAAATGATTGCGTTCACGGTTATTTGTGAGCTCAACAGAATTCGCTTGAGTGGAACAGCCGCTGGCTTCAACAACAGCATTTGCATGCTATCGGGTGTTTTATTCCAACCTTGCGTTGGGTTCATATTAGATTGGTTCTGGGATGGTGGCATCCATGAAGGCATTCGGCAATATTCAACCATGAGCTACAATTGTGGTTTAGGAATAATCCCAGGATGTGCGCTTGCGGCAACCATTATCGCGCTCTTCATCAAAGAAACCTATCATCGCATCAATGACCCTGCTCGCTTGCAATGACAGAACTTAATATTCGGGTAGAAGATAAACGCTGGCAAAAAGTTATCCAAGCCCCAAAGCGGTGGCTGAATCAAGTGATAATGCTTATTCAATCGCATCATCCAGAGCTTTCACCCATAGCCCTAACGGTTCTTTTGAGCACAGATGAACACATCCAAAACCTAAATCACATTTTTTGTGGGAAAAACATGCCCACAAATGTTCTCTCCTTCCCAGCCTCTGAGCCTGGATATATGGGTGACATCATTTTGGCACTGGAAACATGTGTGCGGGAGTCTCAATTAGAAGGAAAACCGATACTCAATCACGCCACTCATCTTTTGGTCCATGGCACCTTGCACTTACTTGGATATGATCATCAAAACGATTTAGAAGCTAAAGCCATGGAAAATATGGAAATTGAGCTCTTACAAAAATTAGATATCCCTAATCCTTATAAAGATCACGCATGAAAGCGGCTATCCAACACCGTTTAGCCACCATGCAGAAGCGTCATCGCCTCATGGCTTCTTTCATATTAGGTGTTTTTTCCGCGTTTGGTTTTGCTCCATATTCATGGCTCATATTCATTGGAATCGGCTTGACAGGCCTATATGCACTTGTAAGTCATACTTCTTCTCACCGCATCAATTTCTGGATCGGCTATCTTCATGGCTTAGGCATGTTTGGTGTGAGCCTCTATTGGATCAATAATGCGATGTTCGTTGACCTAAGCCGATTTTGGTGGTTAATCCCCATTGGAGTACTCACGATTCCTGCAATTTTAAGTTTTTATGTAGGCGCCAGCACATACCTCTTCTCAAAGCTTAAACCTTTTATAAATATGCATTTTTGGCCATTATTATTTTCATTGTTATGGTGTGTTTTTGAATGGCTTCGCGGGCATATGTTCACAGGATTTCCATGGAACCTTTTGGGCTACACATTAAGCGAGCACTTGCCCATGATTCAAATCGCATCAATCTTTGGTGTGTATGGGCTAAGCCTTATTCTTTGCTTTGCATTAGTCACCATAAGCCATTCCTTCAATTTTTACACAGGTCGAGGTCTTTCTTCCCTTTTGATTCCTACCCTTTTGCTCAGTATGCTCTATGGTTTTGGATTCTGGCGCCTGCAAGAACATAAAACAACCTATCACGAAACCAACATTCGACTTGTTCAACCTAATATCTCCCAAAAACGACGCTGGGATTTTTCCCAGAACAATGCCATTTTTATAGAACAGTTGGACCTTGCCTATAAAACACCCTCTGACAAACCTATTCATCTTATCATTTTGCCTGAGGCCGCCTTTTCGAGTATCCCTTTATTTTTCGAGCATGACCCTTTAAGACGCCAGCAAGTTGGCAAGGGTCTGATGCCAGGGGCGCTCATGATTGTCGGAGCCTCACGATTTGTGATTCATGAGACGGGCGAGGATATTTATAACAGCATCATTGTGATTGATCATAAGGGTGATATTGTCAGCACTTATGATAAGTCTCACCTGGTTCCCTTTGGCGAATATATCCCTTTGCGCAAGCCGCTTGAGGCCATATTTCCAACGACCACCATTCGAAAAATCACAGCTGGAGATCGAGATTTTTCTTTCGGCACCGGCATTCAATCTCTTAATTTAAATCATTATCCAGCCGCCAGCCCATTGGTGTGTTATGAAGTAATTTTCCCAGGCAAGGTCACCCCAAAAAACTCTCACCGTTCACAGTGGCTACTGAACCTCACAAACGATGCTTGGTACGGGAATTCCGCTGGCCCCTATCAACATGTGCAGATAGCCCAAATGCGTGCCGTTGAAGAGGGCATGCCCATGGTCCGTGTGGCGTTTACTGGTATTTCGGCCATTTTCGATGCGGTAGGTAGACCGATCAAAATGCTACCGCTGGAAACCAAGGGGGTGATTGATTCACCTTTGCCAAAGCCGTTAGATGAATCAACTCCCTATAGTCAGCGAAAAGATGTCACTCTGTTCGGTTTAGCGCTATTCCTTCTGGCCCTCAGCCTTTTAAGCAAGTGGTGGATACAGCAGCTATGTCATCGTGAGCTGAAATGAAGCGGAAGCGTAGCGGCCCAATCCGTTGTTTGTAATATTTTGGACGCTTCTTCCACTGTCACCCTCGTTTTCTTTCCCTGCCCCCTCGCGCTTCTTTCCTGTCGTCCTTGCCCCTTTACTTGTCTTCCTCGCGAAAGCGGGGATCCATAAAAAACCCTGGGTTCCCGCATCAAGTGCGGGAAAGACAAAGAGGGTGGTTACGGGAAGACAAAGAAAGGTGTCCGTGGGGACAAAGAAAGGTGTTCTGGATGACAAAGAGGGGTGTGGGCGAAAGACAAAGAAAGGTGTCCGTGGGGACAAAGAAAGGTGTTCTGGATGACAAAGAGGGGGTGTGCGGGGGGACAAAGATAAGGTGTGCGGGATGGCGCAGTGTAATCGGCTGTCTCAAGCTGGTCTTCATCCGATTTTGTCACTTAATAATAATGCCCCAAATAATTATACCTTGCATAATAGGCTTTCTTTTTCAATTCAAAGTCAGTCATTTTTATGCCTGCTTAAAAGCTTACTAATTGAAGCAAGAAAACTCTTTAATGCCTCGTGATCTGTGAAAAAATCAAAGGCAAGACTCGCTTGTGCATTTGATAAATATTTTATAGCCCCAATTATTTGTATTGCCCCTTGAGAACTCGTGACAAACTCAAGCTTTATGTCATCTTCCATATTTTCAAATTTTGCTCGAGTACTGCTAAGGGCCGATCTTAAGGCTTTTTCAAAAAGTTCCAAATCTGATAAATGAAACATAGGAAAGATTTTACCGATAAATTCTCCGATTTTTATACATATGTTAAGATTAACCCACTTTTTATCGTCCCCATGTTTTTCATATGGAAAATCAATTATAATGCTTGCCCCATCTCCATTAAGACAGACCTGCTCAAACATAACATCTCCTTATTTTACTATAACAGTAACGACTTCGCCATTTTCGTTTAAAATAACTCTAAGCTGATTGCTCTCGTGCATCACGGTACTACCATGACTTTGTATCCCCTGAGTTGATTGAATTGTATCTTCAACAACTGTTGGTGTCACACCCCTTTCTTGCATCCGATCGAGTGCGTGACCTTTATAATTTCTGCCAGCAATAACACTTGGTAAGTTGCTACTAGGAGTAACTTCAAGTGGCTTTCCTTTATGCCCAATAGGTGTTGAGCTATGCTTATCACTAATAACTCTTTCCACATTGGCGCTAGTACCCTCCTCGGGCTTGAGGGCGGATTCGAGTTTATCGCGTGCGATTCGGGCGGCAAGGGTCTCTACTGCCTTTTCACCGGCCGCGTAGGCGGCACGAGCAGCGCCTGCGCATGCCACTCATTGCATGTTAACCCATTCTAACTCCTACAAATCAGGCAATAAATTAAATTCTGTTAAAACATTTTTTGCTGCTTGTATCACAGCTTGCCAATCTGTAGCTTTGATGATTTCTTCCGGATTTGATAAAGCAGGGGTTTGGTTGCAAAAGTCCTCTAGGATATCTTTAAATATAGATAAGGCTGAGAACTGTTTTTGCGAAAGACTAGCTACAGACAAATCGCCATTTAAAAATTCCTCAAGAGAATAATCATCAAAAATGTAACAGACTTCTTCTTCAAAACTAGAGAATCTGCCATTACACTTTCCTTCCAGCCAACAATTTTTTTGAAAACTTTCATCGCTAAGTACTTTTACTGATTCCAGAATTAACCTTATTTTTGAATCAGCCTCAAAAACTGTATTTTCTTTCATAGTATCTGCCTTTAATCAAAAAATTTAAATTCACTTAAAGGTATATGAGCCTCTTCAGCAGAGGGCTTAATAGGGTTGCCGTTTTTATCCAAAGCCTTTCCGTCTTTCATCCGTACTGCATAAGGATTTTGCTGCATTGGCCAAGGACTCTCCTTATTTCCAGGCATAACTCTAACATAATCATGGTTAGGGTTATTAGGGTTTTGATATTTTATACCATCACCCTTCTTGGAGGGTGAGGTTGCCCAATGCTGGGGTATACTATGTTCACCACTTGCTAACCGCTCACCAGCATTGGCGTTAGTACCCTCCTCGGGCTTGAGGGCGGATTCGAGTTTATCGCGTGCGATTCGGGCGGCAAGGGTCTCTACTGCCTTTTCACCGGCCGCGTTGGCGGCACGAGCAGCGCCTGCGGCCAGGCCAGCTCCTTCCGCAACAGCCCCTACTGCAGCTCCAGCGACTCCTCCTGCAACCCAAAAAATCTCATCCGCCTTCTCAAGGTGGCCGTCATCGGGGGATTCAGGGGATCGAACTTCAACAGTGCCAAAATTCGGGTTGCCTTGTTCCGCTTCCACAAAGGGAGTTGCTTCGCCCGACGATGAAACATGCATGGCCTCAGCGTGAGAAGGAGTGGGGGCTGCAGTTGGCTGATGATGGCTTTGCCGAATGGCTTGATCTCGCATGGCTCGCTCGATAGCTGCTTCCATATTCGGAGCAGCCCTAAGGATCGTATCAGCCGCCGGTGGCCCGCTTCGCTCTTGTGGTCGGTGAGTTTCCTTCATAGCCGTTTCAACCTGCTGGCGCACATGGGCTGTGTTCATGATGCTTCGAGGGCCAGAGTGTTCCTCATGAAATGGACGAGGCTCGATATGTGGTCCGGATGGTGTTGAGGCTCTTCGAGCGGCATCCTTTTGATCGAGATCAGGCATACTGTGTTTTTGATGTACCCTGGCCATCACTCTTGCAACAAGATTTTGTTTTTCAATGTCTTGTGGAATTGCGCCTGGCCGCCCTGCAGGCGCCATGCCATAGACAGGCATAGACATTATCAGGGATAACATAAGTACAAAGATTGTTTTTAAATAATTAATCACACTATCCTCCAGATCCAGTCGTCACATTGAGCGTAAGGTCATCACCAAACAAACCAGGGTTATTTTTAATAAATTCATTAATACTTTCTTCAAACTCAGTTTTTGTTTCAGGATCAATATCGAGACATTCTCGCTCAAGCTGTTCAAAAGCCTGTACAATTTGCGGCAATAATTCTGTCACAATCCACGAATAAAAAGCAGGCAGGAACACGTACCCTGCAGCAAAACGGCCATAAAATGGCTCCGTTTCTGTCAAATGCCCCTCTTTAATCCCAAATAAACTTTCCTTATATTCCATTATGACGGATTCAAAATAACCAGCTTCATCGGCTTCTTGTTCACTAGCTTGATTGGCCGTATGTTCCGTCACCTTTATTGTTTGGACACCGCCACTGTATAAATGCTCTCGTCCTTCCCAATAGGTTTGATCCGCAAAATTAAGATTTTTAAAAGGGCCATAAGTGGGCAAGAGATTGAATAAAGAAACAACCTTGCTCTCCTTGGCCAAGATCAATCAGCCCAGGCGCGCCACAATCGCCAAAAAATGGTAAGCCTGGAAGTGTTCCTTCTGATACATTGTCATTGAATTCTGTTAAGAGTTTTTGTTCTGGCGTTACCATTAAGATGTTTCTTGCGGTTCTTCGCCGTTTATCGTTATAGGCAATGTTAACATTACCCTGCCCAGTTGCGCCTACTCCTACTGTTTTCATTAGTTTATTTTGAAGCTCAGGAGTGTTAACGTGTTCTCTCAAGGGTAAAGGGGTGAGAGGGAGTCCTGGATATATCAGCGCAAAGCCAAAATCATTTTTGCTCACCAAAATACCATCGTTCCACGCATTTGGATGCGGAAATGAAGATATAACCCTTGCATGATAAGTCGTTATCGCATCATTTAAAGTAGCTGAAAATTTATATGTTGTATCTTCCTTCTTAGGCAAACAATGAGCTGCTGACATAATCAGATGGCCATTTAGAACGTGAAGCCCTTCAATAGTAATTAAAAAGGCCGTGCAATAAGCAGTTTGGTTGTAAATTATTCCTACCCCTGGATACTTACTGCCCTCATTTAGATATAATGAATCTTCGCAGGTGTGATGACGAATGATGGCATTGGCCTCGGCAGAAATTAATGTATGAGCCAGTATAACTGCAAGTTTTGTGAGATAATTTTTAATATATTTAAAAAAATTTATTAGCAAAATACCATGCTCCGAATTGCGAATACAGGAAGTAGGTGTATCTTTAAATATAAATTATTTCGATTTGAAATTTAACTTAAAACATTGACCTGATTTGTCAACCGCACTTGATGGGTCTTGTTGGATGGATGAGGGAGGGTATTGGCAAGAGAGAAGAGTTGCGCTACTAAGCGAGAATGAAAAAACAC
>MKSY01000029.1 GCA_001897475.1 Alphaproteobacteria bacterium 43-37 | reverse complement strand
CCGGGTTAAAGAAATATTGCATCATGTTGAGGTTGGTGGATTTACCCCATCGGCGTGGGCGGGTGAAGAGGAAAACCTCACTTTGATGGGCAAGAATATCTCTTATCAATAATGATTTATCGATAAAGATCGCGCCTTCCTGGGATACCTTTAAGAAGTCGCTGGCTCCAGTGTAAGGCAAAAGAGGTCGGGGAATGGCTTGTCGTGTAATCATGTCATCATGAATAATATTTCCTTGCGCATCAAGGGCAGCAACCTCAGCTGAGGCTGGCTGAAAAGAAGTGATCATTGTTGATGCGGCAATGAGGACTTTTAACCCACGTTTAAATATCATCCATGTTCTCCATTAAGCGATCCAAACTTATAAGTTCACTATAGCATCCGCTTCTTGCTGGTGCAAAAATTTTATTCTCTTATTCATTAAAGCGCACTTACTAGATAACACCCGACAATTTTTACGCTGTGCTCAAGTGCAAAGCTTGTTTTGATGCTAGAATTGTGGTGAAATAAGCTTAAGTTTAATGTTCTACTTGTGGATACCATGTCGCTCAAATTTCACCGGGACAAGCTTTCGCCACTTAACATTTGGCCAGGATTTGTTGACGCGTTGACTGCGTTGGTCATGGTGTTGGTTTTTGTGGTTCTGGTGTTTGTGATTGCGCAATACATTTTAGGGACAGAGCTTAACGGCCGGAACAAGGCTGTTGATGAACTTAACCAAGAAATGAACCGGCTGTCGGCGCTACTCATGAGGGCTAAGCAGGACATAAATCAGCTTGATGCTGAAAAAACTCAGTTATCTGAACAAGTTGTAACTTTTGAAGAAACCATTGAATCGCTTCAATCTCAAAACATGACCTTATCAACAAAAATAGAGAGCTTAACGAGTGACAAGGCAAATGCTGCCAAGGCCAAAATGTCTCTCGAAGAAAAAATGGCATATCTGCAAAGTCAGATTCAGGAGCTAATGTCGCAGCTTAAGTTGAAAGCTATAGCCATAGATCAGCATAAAAGTAACAATCAAGTTTTGGAAGAAGAAGTGGCCTCTTTGACCAAAAAACTTAAAAGCGCCCTCAACTCAGAAGCCATTAAACTAGCCAACTATAAGTCTGAGTTTTTTGGACGATTAAAAGAAGCATTGGCTGATCAAACAGATATAATTGTGGTTGGTGATCGTTTCATGTTTCAATCAGAAGTCTTGTTTGATTCAGCTTCGGCAGAGCTTGAGGATAATGGGAAAGAGCAACTCAAGATTTTGGCGCAAACACTGAAAAAAATTTCTAAATCCATCCCGGCAGATTTAAATTGGATTTTGCGTGTTGATGGGCACACAGATAAACGACCTATTCACACAAAGCAGTTTAATTCGAACTGGGAATTGTCCGCTGCCAGAGCTATCAGCGTGGTTAATTTCTTGGCTCAACAAGGTATTCCAACTAAACGCTTAGCAGCAGCAGGTTTTGGTGAATTCCAACCTTTGGATACCACAGACCAAGATGGCGATTATAACCGTAACCGTCGCATTGAGTTGCGGATTGATCAGCGGTAGGCTAATGCTATTTCCTGAGTCTCATGGCATTGTTTCTTTGACCCACGCTTCTTATTTGGTGCCATATCCTGAAGCATTGGCAACGATGGAAAGTTGGGTTGAAAGTATTATTCTGGGTCAAAGCCCACAAAGACTTTGGTTTTTGGAACATCCTCCGCTTTATACATCTGGTACAAGTGGAAAAAAAGAAGACCATTTGGCTCGCTTTCCTTTTCCTGTCTATGAAAGTGGTCGTGGTGGGCAGCTGACGTACCATGGGCCAGGCCAACGAGTAGCATACTCACTACTGGACTTGCGCACGAGAGAGCAAGATTTGCGAAAGTATGTTTGGCATCTGGAAGAGTGGCTTATTTTATCGATTAAAGAGCTTGGTGTAGAGGCTTTTCGCCGTGATGGGCGTATTGGTCTGTGGGTTGTCACGCCAATAGGTGAAGCTAAAATTGCTGCTATTGGTGTGCGGGTAAAAAAATGGGTAACAAGTCACGGGATAGCATTCAATGTGGCTCCCGATTTGAGGCATTTTGGCGGAATTGTTCCATGTGGCCTCAAAGGTTTTGGCGTGACCTCTTTAGCTGACTTAGGGCTAACAATCAGTATGCCAGAGGTCGATTGCGTGCTTGTGAAAAAATTTGAACATGTTTTTGGTGCGCAAATTGTGGAGAGCTAGCTCGTAGCTTGTTTTGTGAGAACGCGCTCAATAATCTCATAAGAGCGAGCAAGTTGCTCATCACTAATACAGGCAGGTGGTATCAGATAAATCACACCACCAAGGGGCCTGATGAGGAGTCCTTCCTCTAAAAACAACTGACGCAAAGCGATGCTTTGTGCTGAACCGTAAGCAGCAGTAATGCTACTTTCAAATGCAGCGATTGACCCAAGAATGCGAACTTTTTCAATGATTTTTTTATCAAGTAAAGCCTGAGTTTGAGATTTATGAACCTTTTCGATGCGGGCAATTTTTTCAAGGGTATCTTCTTCTTCAAAAAGCTTTAAGGATGCAATAGCTGCCGCGCAACCCAAGGGGTTTGCAGTAAAAGAATGCCCATGAGCAAAAGCCTTTTGGAAAGAGTCATCTAAGAACGCATTGAAAATTCTATCTGTGCAAACAGTTGCCGCCATAGGAAGAAAACCACCGGTGATGGCTTTAGAAAGGCAAATAATATCTGGTTTTTCTACCAAATGTTCATAAGCAAATAAACGGCCTGTACGTCCAAAACCAGTCATGACTTCATCAAAGATGATAAGAATGTTGCGATCCTTACAGCGTTTAATGACTTCATCAAGGAAAGAGGGGCGGTAATAGCGCATGCCAATAGCGCCTTGGATTAATGGTTCAACAATAATGGCGGCAATGGAATTGTGATGTTGATCCAGTATGGTTTGTAGCGCTGCGAGAGATTCGGCTTCTTTCATGTCAACAGATGGATCATCCACCCATGTATGAGGGGTTGGAAAGGAGAGCGTTTTGAAAAGAAATGGGTGAAATGGTTGTGTAAGGCCGGCTGTTTTTCCTACGGCCATGCTTCCAAAAGTGTCACCATGATATCCGCCGTCCAAGTGCAAAATAGCAGAGGTTTGATGGCCTTGGTTTGACCAATATTGTATGGCCATTTTAAGAGCGATTTCAACGGCTGTGGAACCATTATCGCCAAAAAATACATAGCTCAAACTTGGGTCAAGTTTTTGGCATAACAGATTGGAAAAAGCTTGTGCTGGTTTATGAGTAAAGCCAGCCAAGAGTACATGTTCAAGAGTGTGAGCTTGATCGGCGATAGCTTGCGCAATTTTAGGGTGACAATGACCATGGATGTTAACCCACCAGCTTGAGATGAGATCGAGATAACTTTTATTATGTTCATCCCATATCTGGGCTCCTTCCCCTCGAGTTATAAGTATGGGGGATGGCGCTGATTTCATTTGGGTAAATGGATACCAGATATGTTGCTTCATGGTATGGATAACCTTTCACATAGCAGAGCAGGTATAGGGGAAGATGCGAGTGCCTCTAGAGATAATTTATCGAAATAGGATAAGGATGCTAACACTGGTACCTTAGCAAATTCTTCGATAGCTGAAGCGTGTCTTGGGTCAGGGCTACATTCGGGTGTTGTATTTAAGATTACACCCACAATCGGAATTTGGTACTGCTTTAAAACCATGGCTGTGAGGCAAGTATGATTGATCGTACCCACGTGGTTCTTGGAAACAATAACCGCAGGTAGGCTCATGTTTTTAGCCCAATCTAAGAAAGTAACCTGATGATTAATAGGGACCATAAGGCCTCCTGCTCCTTCAACTATATGCCCATTCGATAAATCTGTTGGTAGTGGTATTGTGAAAGGATCAATAGTAAGGGCTTCTTCATCGGCAGCAAAATGGGGCGATAATGGTGCTTGAAGACGGATGAATGGAGCTAAGCACCGAGGCTGTGCAGAGGGGATTAAAGATTCGATTGTTGTGGTGTCGTCATCTAAAGAGGCGCCGCTTTGGATCGGCTTCCAATAACGATAGGGAAGATGAGCCATCAACCAACTAGAAACAAGAGTTTTCCCAACATTTGTATCCGTTCCAAAAATAAAAACCGACCTCAGGTTTTGGTTTTTCATTTCTAAAAATCCATATAAATATGCCCAATATGATATGTCACCCCTTTAAAGGCTGGGTCAATTTTACGCGCATTTAATAGCTGAAAGGGATTGAGGGGGTAGGGTTCTAGGGAAACATTCGCTCCAATTTTTTTGAGTGACAGAGGAAAGTCAACTGGCCTTGCAAGGGGCACAAACATATCATGTGTTTCAATATGAAAGCGGTGGGGCGATAGAGACTGGCAAATGGTTGATAGTGATTGAGCGCTGTGGAGTTTATTCGTCATGCTTTGAGCGCCATTCTTCTCGCACCATTGATGCCATTCATCAAAGGATGGTGCTAAGGGGATGCTAAATCCAATACCTTTGCAAATCTTCTTATAGCTATTTAACGTTTTTGCTAAATCAGGAAGCCATTGCAACGTCATGTTTGACATAACTAATAATGGTTCTGCCGCAATGGCGGGAAATTCAGCATCCATGGCTACGCAGTGTATTTTGAAGAGGGGATGAACCTCTTGCAGCATTTGAAGGGAAATATCGGCTGCAAGGATAGTGCTTGTTTGGAAATGCTGGTGTGCTCTTTTAGCTAGCCACCCTGTTCCACATCCAAGGTCAAGAATTACTTCTGGTTCCCAGGTTAGGTGGGTAGCTGTAAAATTGAATAACAGATCCGATACCTCATGTTGGATCCAGGCCTCTTGATCATACGTAGCGGCAGAAGCGCTAAATGATCGAATGATTTTATCTTGCATGTATGCCATCAAAGTTTACTCGCAGTAACAAGTTCAAGCAACATGGGTGCAAATACATGCAGGTATCCATGTCTATGTCCACGATGTCGATGTACTTTAACGTGCGGAGCCATGAATGCAAATTGTTTTTGTGACATTGCAATTGGTACAATGGGATCATGCTCTGTGAGAATAACATCCGAAAAAAACAAGAGATTGTGGTCATTGAATTTCTCAAATGGTTCAATCATCGTGTGAAGATCTAAGATCAATGTGTTTGAGTTTGCCTTTTCGAAGGGAGGCTTGAAAGACTCTAGACCACATATTTTATAAAATGCTTCAAGGCCTTTTTGTGGGTTGGATTTTATCAACTCGAGCAAATGGAGTGCATTTTGACGATACTCATGGAAAGTAAGAAATCCTTCGATACCTATGATACGCTGAAAATTATGCTGGCTTTTAAGCAGCTGTAACAGGCCAAATGAATGCCCAATGCCGATAAGCTCTTCATCATCGCGGTCGTCACAATATCTCGTGTTGTCATCCCGGCCATCGCAATATCTCGCGTTGTCATCGCGGTCATCGGAATATTTCGCGTTGTCATCCCGGTCATAGCAATATTTCGTGTTGTCATCCCGGACTTGATCCGGGATCCATGGATTCCCGCTTTCGCGGGAATGACAAAATTGAGGTGGGTGACAAAATTGAGGTGAAGGGCAAAATTGAGGTGAATGACAAAACGTGGATTCAGCTTCATCAAAATATCCTAAGTTCCATGTGGTGACTCGTCCCAGCTGCTGAAGGTGCGGTATGAGAGGTTCCCAAAATGATGGGCCAAACCCCCATCCATGACAGAGGATAAAATGGCGCTGTCTTGTCACTTAGCTTTCTCTTTGTATAAAAGGAAAAATATGGTTTTTAGCAATCATCAAAGCTTGGCTCACATCATCTTGAGTAAGGCCTGCATGAATGCTAAACCTCAGGCGAGCTTGCCCCATAGGAACTGTTGGATAGCGTATGGCTGATACTTCAATGCCATGCATTTTAAACTCAGATTGGGCAGCCATCGTTTGCTCGGCTGTTTTTAAGATGAGAGGAATAATATGTGTTGGTGAGGGCGAGGTGGCAAAGCCCAATTCTTTAAATCCCTCCCATAGCTGGGTGGCTAACGATGACATAGTTTGTCGTTGTGCATCAAAGGTGAGTGAAAGATCCCATGCGGCTTTTGCTGCAGCTATGGTTGAAGGCGGAGCCGCTGTCGTATAAATAAAACCTGGGCTGGCATTGATAAGGTAATCAATGAGAAGCGCTGGGCCGCTGATAAAACCTCCGCTAGCGCCTAAGCCTTTGGAAAAGGTGCCCATTACAATAGTTCGATTGGGATCAATGGTTCTGTGTGATAAGCCATATCCGCCCTTGCCGCAGACACCAAGGGCGTGTGCCTCATCTAAATAAAGAATCGCATTATGGTGCTCTGCTAATTGATTTAATTGCGGTAAATCAGTCTTCGTGCCTTCCATGCTGTAAAGTGTTTCAGCAATAATAAACTTTGGCCGGGTGTCATTTTGAAAGGATGCCAAAAGCGATTCAAGGTGTGTTAGATTTTGATGATGAAACCGATGAGGTAAAATACTCGCTGTTTTAAGCCCTTGGTAAATACTAGCGTGTACGAGCTTGTCGCAAAAAACCAGAGGGCTGCATTTTAATATTTTTGAATTGAGCAATGCCGATAAGGTACTGATATTCGCTTGATAGCCACTCCCAAAAGTAATGGTTTTATCGGTTGAAAGTGTCGAAGAGATTTGATGCTCAAGTTCAGAATAAACGGGAATAGATTTTAATAATAATCGTGAGGCATGTCCTGATGTTCCCCAAATTCGTAATGCTTTTTTAGCAGCCTCAATCAAAGCGGGGTGGAGACTCAAGCCAAGATAGTCACTATGGCTAAATGAAACAGCGTATGAGGATAATGCGGATGGCAGCTCGCGATGCAATCCCTTCTGCCGTCTTTCCACTATGAATTGTTCATATGGGGTTAGGTTTGGGTTCAACTTAAGATGCACTCCAACACTTGCATTCAATGACAGTCCTGTATATCGTAATTTTTGCAAATTGTAAGTCACAAATGATTTGTTTGGATGTGAAAGGATGACGAGCATGCTCCCACAATATGATGCAAATGATAAGTTCCTAGGGACAGTTGAAGATGCTGAAGCATTGCTCGCATTACCATTGGGTGATTTGTTAGATATAGCAAGGCAAGTATACAGAAAACATTTCGACCCTAATGCTGTTCAAATTAGCACGTTGCTGAATATTAAAACCGGTAGTTGCCCAGAGAATTGTTCCTATTGCCCTCAATCAGCCCATTATGATACGGGTTTAAAAAAAGAGCCGTTGATGTCTGTGGAAACAGTGGTAGCTGCTGCTAAACAAGCCAAGGAAACCGGTGCGTCACGATTCTGTATGGGTGCTGCCTGGCGTGGGCCAAAAGATGCAGAGGTTGAAATTGTTTCTCAAATGGTTCGTGAGGTCAAAGCCTTGGGAATGGAAACATGTGTGACCTTAGGCTTGTTAAAAGAACATCAGGCCGTTTCTCTCAAAGAAGCTGGGTTGGATTTTTATAATCACAACATCGATACTTCTGAAAATTATTATGACAAAATTATCACAACCCGTACCTTCTCAGATCGCATTGAAACGTTGGGTTTTGTTGAGAAAGCGGGAATTAAAACATGCTGCGGTGGCATCATTGGCATGGGTGAGAGTAACAAAGATCGTGCTGAAATGCTGCACTATTTAGCTGTGATGGAAAATCCACCAACGAGCGTTCCAATCAATAAATTGATTAAAATTCCTGGTACGCCACTTGAGGGAGTGACCGATGTTGACCCACTGGATTTTGTACGCACCATTGCTGTTGCCAGAATTTTACTGCCAAAATCATTCGTAAGGCTTTCGGCTGGGCGAGAGCAAATGTCAGACGAGCTTCAGGCGTTGTGTTTCTATGCAGGAGCAAACTCGATTTTTTATGGCGAGAAATTGCTGACTGCTAAGAATCCTGTTCCAGAGAAGGACAATGCGCTTTTTGCTAAAATTGGCCTTAAGCCGATGCATTACGCTTAAGCTTGGAAAAATAATAATAGCTAGACAAAGAGCTGCTTGCCTTCTATAGTCCTGGGCATTATCCAGGGGTGCAATTTATTGCTGAGAGAGCTTGATGTTCAACCCTTTGAACCTGATCTGGTTAATTCCAGCGGAGGGAGGAAAGCATGGTTCGTTTTATTAAATTTCAAAATATAGCGGGTATTATCGCCAACATGACAGAGTGTTTTGTTGGCGCGCTGTTGGTTTTTTCTCTGCCATTTTTGGCGCAGGATATCTACATTGATGCGACAAAAAACCAGGAGGTCTTAAACAACCTCTTTTTGATTGGCTTATCCATGTGGAGCTATCCTTTGGGCGGTTTTATCTTTGGTAAATTTGGAGATCGTTTTGGCCGTAGAACTGCTCTCATAATTATTTTTTTCATTATGAAAATCGCACTCTTACTTTTTATTTTATCTCCCAAGAAATCGGATAACACACCCTATTGGATCTTTAGTGCTATGTCGCTTTTTCATTTTGGGTCAGGAGCAGAAATTAATGGTGGTGCCATTTTCTCTTTGGAGCATTCAAAGGAGTTATCACAAGGAAAAATCAGTGGCTTCATTTGTTTTTTTTCTGTGCTGGGCATATTAATGGCCTCATGTGGTGTCTCAATTTTTGTTTATTTAAATCAAAGTTGCTGGGATCTAATATGGGTTGGATTTTTTAGCCTCGTGATATCATTTTTACTGATGCTGTATGCTCATGAGACTCCTATTTATAAAAAAACTCATAGGCAAAAGAGTCGAAAAATCCAAACAATTTCTTTGATGGTTTGCTTTGGCGTTGCAGCGTTGTTTGGCGTTGCATATTACGTGCCCTTTGTTTTTTTGGTGCAGTTTATCCCTTCTATTTCGCAGTTACCGCAAGAAAGTATTCTGCTTATCACAAACATAGCATTAGTTGTGTATATGCTGGCATTGTTGGCCTCAGGGATCGCTTCAGATAAATTGGGCCTCAAACAAACGATGAGAATGGGTGCGCTTGCCCTCATATGCCTATCTCCCTTAGCTTTATCGTTGGTTATGAATAACGAGATCTGGGGGTTTATCATTGGGCAAAGCTTGCTTGCGATAGCTGCTGGGTTATTTATTGGGCCATCTCATGCGTTGATGTTAAATTTATTTCCACCACAATTAAGATATCAAGCAGTTGGCTCAACATATACCTTAGCCGTCACAATTGTGGGAGGTAATACACCTTCTTTACTGCGTTGGTTTTATTGTCAAACTGAAAGTATTTTCCCAGTGTGTATGTGGGTGTTATCTTGGGGATTGATTGTTTGGGTGCTACTATCAAATAAGTGGATCATGACGAGGTTATAAATGTTTGATGGTGAGTTATCTTATACAAGAGTGTTAACTATTGCAGGCTCAGATAGTGGAGGCGGAGCGGGCATTCAGGCAGACTTAAAAACTTTTTCGGCATTAGGTTGTTTTGGGATGAGTGCCTTAACCGCTATAACGGCACAAAATACGAAAGGTGTGGATAAGGTTTATCCATTACCAAGTGATATTGTTGAAGATCAAATCAAGAGTGTTATCAGTGATATCGGTGTGGATGCTATCAAAATTGGCATGTTGCATACACCTGCAATTGTTGAGAGCGTCCATAAAATGATTTCAGATAAAGATATTGTGGGTAACGTTCCTATTGTTCTCGATACGGTTATGATGGATAAAAGTGGGGAACAATTACTGCTGGATGAAGCTGTTGATGCATTAAAAAGCTTGTTATTTCCTTTGGTTACAGTTTTGACACCGAATATACCTGAAGCGATAAAGCTCATCAAAAAGAAAATCCGTTCTCCTGATGAAATGGAATTTGCTGCTAAAGATTTGACAACAATGGGACCTAAGGCAGTTGTTTTAAAAGGCGGGCACTTGGAGGATGATATGTCTGATGATTGTTTGGTAATGTCTGATGAGAGTGGTGAAACTGTTAGATGGTTTCAAGCTAAAAGAGTTCGGACGCAAAACACTCATGGAACAGGGTGTACATACTCAGCGGCCATCGCGGCATTTTTAGCAAAAGGATATTCGATAGAAGATGCCGTCAATCAGTCAAAACGCTATTTAACAGATGCTATTTATGCGGGTGCCAAAGTTAAAATTGGTAGTGGTCATGGGCCTGTCCACCATATGCATTCTTATTGGCAGCCAGGTCACTAAGAAGCCAGTCAGGCATTAAGTTTTATGATTGGGAATTTGTATAATCTTGAATGATGCGTGTAAGCTGGTATTCAAGTGTCCACTTACGCGTCACGATATCATAAGCTTTCTTTGCCTTTTCTTGGGCTTCTTTTGGATTGTTTTGAATCCATGCAAGGTGCTGAAACACTTGAGCTTCAAGGGTGGTATCTGTTGATTGTGTATCAATATATAAAACACTATCTTTAAAATGCTCCACAACAAAAGGATGCTTGTCACAGATAATGACCACACCTGCGGCTGCAAGCTCAAATATGCGTGCGGTTGGAGTTCCATACTCAAGGTGTCGCCCGCTATGCAAACAAAGACCAATGCCGCAGGATTTTAAAACAGCCAAAAATTTATCGCCACCAAATGGAATTTCACCAATGTAATTTTTGTATCCGGCCCATGTTTTAGGAGGCCCTGTGAAAGTGACGTTGTTTGAATCATCTAATGCTTTATAAAGACGCTTATATGCTTTTGAAGTCCGTTTCTCATCCCATAAATTTCCCCCGAAATAAATTTTGGTGGGTATCGATTCTTGATAGCTTGTTTGCGGGTGGGTTGGATAAAAATCAAAGATAAATGTTTGATTTGCTTTTTGTGCATAATCTGGACATAAGCGCATATCTGGCGCTGCCATCATAATAACATTAAACGAATGGAGGTAAACATGAGCAACGTTGGCATAGTCTGTGAAGAAAGCGTATTTGCGTGCGGCCTCAAATGGGTGCACATAAAAGGCAGGTGCGCAGAAAATAACGTTAGGTTTTAAAAACCACTCAATGAAGCGATAATAGATTTTTGCGACAAACGAATAATCCTCGGCAGATTGTGCATACTCAGGCATAAGCTGGATAAAAGATGGATAGCCCAAATTTTGTAAAGCTTTCTGACAGCGCCTTAAAAATTCCCGTTCACCAAAAAAAGGTTTATGGGTAACAAGCATAAATGTAGGCTTGCCTGTTTTTTGAAGTTCTTGAAATTGATCGCAGAGAAAAAGCTCCCTTTCAGAAAAAAATCGATGAGCCTTGGGAATTCCAAATAGGAGAGAAAGTGCAAGAGCAGCAAATAAAATAATTTTGCGCGACAGAGGGGGAACTTTAGTTGGTATGAGTGTAGTTTTTTTCATAGGCCTCAATGATTCTTTTGATCATGGATTCTAAGGTAAAGTGTTCGCAAAAAATTTGGTGGGCACGTTGCGCTTTTTGATGTGCTTTTTCAGGGTTAGTAATAATCCAATTATAATGTGCACGAATCTGAGCTAATATTTCTTCGCGCCCAAGTCTATGGTTTATGTAAAGCACAGAGTCTTTAAAATGCTTTCGTACAAATGGGTGATCGTCGCAAATGATAATGGATCCAGCCGCAGCTAATTCAAAAATACGCGCTGTTGGGGTTGCAGAATCAAGATGAAGCTGGCTGTGAAGGCAAAGACCAATGCCACATTCGCGCATGGCAGTATGAAACTTGTTTGAATCCATAGGGATCAATCCACGATAGTTTTGGTACATATGCCAAGCCTCTTTGGGCCCGTAAAAGGTGATAATTCCTTGCTGGTCAAGCTGTTGATAAACCCATCTGTAGTTATCAGAGTTGCGCAACGGGTCCCAATTGGCGCCGCAATAGAAAATGGACTTAAATTGAGGGGTTTCAAAATCAGTTTTTCCCACAGAAGGGTAAATTTCCAGTGTGAGCTTTTGCCAGGGCTGAAGAGCATAGTTTGTTATGTAGTCGTGTGATTCGCTAGCTAAAAATAGATGGTTATGAAGGAATAACCGTAAGGGTGGGTTTGTGTCTGGCCCAGTTACAAGGCTGAATTGAGGAACGTCTTCAAAATGGGGAAGGAATAACGGAGTGATGCATAAAACAAGATCTGGTTTTACCCATTTTCGTGCTAATTTTAAAAATAAATTTGTATGCCATTTATATCCTAATCCATTGGTTTCAATAGAAGGGATGATCACTTCTGTCGCGGGGATATTAAGTCTTGCGAAGCTATCTAAAAACCGCTTAGCTGCCAAACGTTCTCCAAACATATAGGAGCAGGTGACCACAAGAACTTTAGGTCGCCCCTCCTTTTTTTGGCTTAAGTGGTTGCGATCAAATCCATACTTATGGCTGAGCAGGGTGGTCTCTCTGGCTCCTAAAATAAAGAGTAAAATAATAACGATTGGAAAAAAGATTTTCCAAAAACGCTTTTTAGGAAGGGCCACATATTTACTCTTCATCAATTGTTATCTCAGAATCCTTTGATAATAAAGGTAAGATGAGCGATAAATCTTTTTTGTCAAGCGCAATGCACCCTGCGGTATAGCCAGATGGGCTTTTACTATGGATAAAAATTGCACTGCCTTTTCCTGGTATAATGGGGTCATCGTTATACCCAACCTCGATGAAAACGTCATAGACATCATTCGTTCGAAAAAGGATTTCGTGGCTAAATGAGTAAGGGAGTTTAATAAGGCGATTGTAATCAGGAGAGGCAGGGTCGTCGCACCAACCATCATCGCGTGTGATAGCGTGTGTTGCTAGCTGTATTGAGGGGAGTTGAACGCGCTCCAGGTTGTAAAAGACACGTCTTAAAGGAAATGTGCCCACAGGGGTCTTATAATCGCCTTCCTGCTTGTTAAGAGCCAAACCATTTTTTCCAATGTCTACATCAAAGGTAAAGTTGCCAATGTGCAGCTGTCTTTTTGATACAAATAGGTGAGTGGCATTACGCATAGTCGTAAAAAGGGCTTCCTCTATGAGAAGCCCTTCACACTTAGCGCCTATCGCCCAAGAGGCGGAGCAGCATAACGAATAGATTAATGAAATCAAGATACAATTGGAGAGCGCCAAAGATGGCCTTTTTGCCGGATGTTTCTTGATCGTCATGCTCCATATAAGCCTGGCGAATGTTTTGTGTGTCATAGGCAGTCAACCCAACGAAGACCAAAACACCGATAATGCTGATGGCAAAAGTCAGTGCATTGCTTTTTAAAAATAAGTTCACTAGCGAGGCAATAATAATGCCAATGAGACCCATAAATAGGAACGAACCAAAGCTGGAAAGATCCCTTTGGGTGGTGTAGCCATAAAGGCTGGTTGCGCCGAATGTGGCCGCTGTGATGAAGAAAACACGAGCAACGCTAGCTCCTGTATAAATTAAGAAGATATAGCCCAATGAAAGGCCAACCGCCCCGGCATATATCCAGAATGTCGTTTGCGCTGCTGTTAAAGACAAAGCATGAATTCGGAAGCTTAGGAAAAACACGATGCCCAAGGGTGCCAACATGACGACCCACTTTAATGGGGAAGCATAAAGAGCGCTAACGAGCGTTTGGCTGGTTGAAACGCCAAATGCCACAACCCCAGTTAGGATGAGAGCGAGTGTCATGTAGTTATACACTTGCAGCATAAATTTTCGTAAGCCGAGATCAATGTCGGTTGAATAACCAACAGCTTTTTGTCTAACGGACGATTTTTGAAGACTCATGAATTGTACCTCTTGCTAAAACTATGCTTTCTTATAGCATATCTGTTAATTTCTGGCAACAATAAGCCATGCTTCCTAATTTGGTTGCAAGCAGTTCGCATTAAAAATGGGCTTAAGGTTTTGACATAAAGACTTAATGCATCTTATATAGATTGCAATGTGTGGCATTAGGAGAACAAACTTTTGGTTTCGAAGCAAAAAAAAATGGGCCTTTGGATGGCAATTGCCTTGGTGGTTGGAAATGTTATTGGGTCAGGCATTTTTATGCTACCTGCATCGTTAGTGCAATTTGGAATATATGGGATTAGTAGTTGGGTGCTGACAGGTATAGGTGCCATTGCGTTGGCCCTGGTTTTTGGAAGGCTTTGCCATAAATTCCCAAAGGTTGGGGGGCCGTACGCGTTTAGCCGATATGCGTATGGGGATTTTGTGGGTTTTCAGGTGGCCTGGGGATATTGGATTGCTGTTTGGGTTAGTACTGCCGCATTGGTTATAACAGCTGTGAGCTATGCTGCCGTGATTATCCCGCCGTTGAGTGATCCCTTAACAGGGACTATGACAGCAGTTGGCATTATTTGGTTTTTTACCCTCATTAACGCTAGGGGTGCGCATACAGCTGGAGCGTTACAAATCTTGATGACTCTTTTGAAGTTGATACCCATTATTCTTATTGGGATTGGGGGGTGGTTTTTTGTTTCTACTGAAAACTTTCTGATGTTGGAACCTCAGAGGGTAACCCCTTTTTCTGCTTTAGCGCAAGCAGGAGCTTTGACTCTTTTTGCTTTTATTGGGATTGAGTCAGCTACTATTCCTGCTAATGACGTGGAAAAACCTCATGTAAATATCCCTCGGGCTACCATCATAGGGACTGTGGTGTGTGCTGTGTTTTATGTTCTGGTAACCGCAGCGGTTATGGGGATCGTGCCGCCTGATGTTTTGTCATCGTCGAAGGCGCCTTTTGTTGATGCTGTACAAAGAATGGTCCCAGCCACATTTGGGCCTTGGGTAAAATATTTTATTATTGTAAGTGCATTGGTATCATGTCTAGGGGCGACGAATGGGTGGATCCTTTTGCAAGCGCAAGTTCCCTATGCTGCTGCTAAAGACAATTTGTTTCCAAAAGTATTTGGGTCTGCCAATGCAAAAGGTGTTCCTTTATTTGGCCTGATTTCATCTAGCATTTTTATAACATTGTTTTTGTTTGCTACGATGAGTCCAACATTGGTGGAGCAGTTTAATACAATTGCAATCATTTCGGTCTTTACAATTTTGGTGCCCTATTTATATTCAAGTGTTGCTGAGGTTCTTCTGATTGCGAAAGGGGAGATAAAAGTTTCACCATTCCAGCAGAAGACCAGCATAGTAATTGCCCTTATTGCATTTTGTTATGCGCTATGGGCGATGGCAGGTTCCGGTGAAACGGTGGTTTTATTTGGAATGCTGTTTTTGCTTGCCTCGATTCCAATCTACACGTTGATTAGAAGAAGTAGGGAACACTAAGTCGTTATTTTGAATAAGGAAAAATATATGTCAAATTCTCAAAAGCCGAAATTAGGATTTTGGTCCGCAACATCACTTGTGATAGGGACAGTTGTAGGCTCAGGTATCTTCATGCTTCCAGCATCTATGGCCGCCTATGGTGGCATCGGTATTATGGGATGGACAATGAGCGGTTTAGGCGCCTTGTTTTTGGCTATGTGTTTTTCGCGGCTATCAAGAAAATTTCCGAAAATTGGCGGCCCGTATGCATATAGCCGTCGTGCTTTTGGTGATTTGATAGGGTTTCAAGTGGCCTCATCCTATTGGGTGCGTGGAATTGTGAGCCTTGCAGCTATTTCCATTGCCTGTTCTAGCTATTTATCTTCTTTAATGCCTGAATTTTTAGGTGATCCTTTGGCTAGAAGCTATGCTGCGATGGTGATGATTATTGCTCTTACAGGTGTTAATCTCTTGGGGGTTAAGCCAGTGGGCGTGTTTCAAATTGTTACCTCGGCAGTTAAGATTATACCATTAGTGTTTATGGCATTTGTGGGGATTTTCTATATTAACTTAGATCATTTTACTCCGTTTAATGTAAGCAATTTGGGCAACATGGAGGCATTGATGGCTGCGGCGGCTGTAACATTCTTTTCTTTCATGGGAATGGAATCCGCAACTATTCCGTCCGATGACGTTGAAAACCCAGGTAAAACCATTCCAAGGGCGACAATTTTTGGTACATCTGGTGTGATTATTCTTTATCTTGCCAGTGCAACAGCTGTTTTGGGTGTGGTTCCGTTAGACATGCTGGCTCAATCCAAGGCGCCATTTAGTTTGGCGGCGGAAAAGATTGTTGGTGCTGAGTGGGGTGGTGCGGCTGGCCTTTTCATTACCATTTGCGCCATTGTTTCTTGCTTGGGCGCTTTGAACGGGTACTTGCTTCTGCAAGGAAAAATGCCTTTAGCTGCTGCTCAAGATGGCTTGTTTCCAAAGATTTTTGCGCGTGAAAACAACAAGGGTGCGCCATGGGTTGGATTAATCACTTGTGCTCTTGGATCATGCGGGCTTGTTTATATGACAGCGTCACCAGTCGTTGCCGAACAATTTAACCAAGTTTGCCTTATTGCTGCTTTCTTAGGATTGTTTGTTTATGCATATTCAAGCGTAGCGGAAATCGTTGTGATGGTGGCTGACCGTGATAATGTTGCTAAAGGTGATTTTGTCCGGCCAACCGTGATCGGGATTTTCGCGTTTAGCTACTGCATTTGGGCAATGGCAGGAACAGGTGCGCAGATTGGCTTTATGGGGGTCCTCTTTATTTTCATGACACTTCCCATTTATGTTTGGATGTGCTGGAAGTCTCTCAAACCCAAAGCAGCATAGCTTTTGATTGTGAGCGCTTTTATGAAAGCAGGCTAATTTTAGCCTGCTTTTGTTTTGATTTTGGTTCCAAATACGTGGCTTCCTTCCATGGTTGAGCGCCAAAATGGATATTGTTCTTGTGGGAATCGTGTTTCTTTTTTAAGGGCTGCTTCCCATGTTCGTGAAAAATCTTCGGCTGAAATCAATGAACACGTGGCCACGGCTTGGGTTAGCCAATTCTTAAAGTGGCGTTCATATAAAAGTGTGGTGTTAGCTGATCCACCGAATACCTCGAGTTTATCTGAATCATCAATAAAAGCCCCTGAGTGACAGGTGAGCAAAGCTAGTGATGTGTCGCACCCAGCTAAAACGCTTTTAAGATCAGTATCCGTGACCAAACCATCGTGAGTCAGCGTTCTGTACTGGCCATGTATATCATAGCCGTGAGCATTAATGATGCAGGTCAGGTGCAGGTTTTCTCCATGAAGCTTTTGAAGTCGAGAGACTTCGTCCTGGAGGTTGGGAAGGGAAAAATTATCATGAACGATGATTTCGGCTCCAGTATCATTTTTCCGAAGTGTGCGAGCTAATTCATTAGACTGCCGGACAACTGTTTCTGAGTTATCTGTCCCCAAATGGGGGCCGACGACCATGATGTAAGCTTGGTGTTTAGCTTGGGGGCTTGCTATCTCGCTAGCCATGTCATCTTGTGCGTAAGCCTGACAAAGTGCCGATGTGGTGATCCCGATGGTTAGGGCAATTTGAAATAGAGTTCTCATGGCTTTTTTCCTGTAAATGGGGGTTTTACATTTTTCAGGTAAGGCATGGTTTTTCGGTTTAAAGGGGTGGTGAGTGGCTTTTTTGCCGTTTTTGTCTCTTGTCTATGTCTCATACCTGATTTTCATCAGGGGTGGCAGGATGATGCATGGGGAGTCACAATGGCAAAAATGTGGGGTTGAGGTTGAAAATAGTGATGTTTGCTAGTGGGGCGTTAGGTATCTAGTCTAAAAAAACCCAATAAAAAGAGGCGCTCTAATGTGAGAGTGCCTCTTTCCCAAGCCCATCGTGTTTTCCTCCTTTGTGGAGGCCTGTGGTAAACAGATGGGGAACTTATGATTCTGAGTACCATAAGAAGGTCAAACTCTCCTAGTATTGGTCTAAAATTGATATAGAGCTATCCCAAGATAAGAATTCTTATAGAAGCAATGGGCTATGCAGATACGGAATGGTGAGTATAAGGAAGGGCGGCTGTAAATGTAGGCTTGTTACGGGTGTTCGGAGGCTATATATTTAATAAGAAATAGATGAAAAAGTACTTGTAGTTTTGTTTTGTAACTTAAAGAGTTATATAATGAAAAATCCTAATTAATGATTTCGAATTTAGGTAAACAATTTAACTATTATGTTGTAAACATCAATAAGTGTCTTTGTTTTGTGCTGCTTAAACTCGTTTGAAGTGATAAAGTAAACATCAATTGGTTTGTTTCTAATTTCGGGTAAGATGTTAACAAGTGGATTTTTGATAAGCCGCATCATTTCAGGTGAATATGTAATGATGCCATGACCTTGTTCGGCTAGCTTCAAGCTAAGTGCAGTATTATTTACTGAAAATCTTCTTTTATATGAGATGCCATGTGTTTTTAAAAGATTAATGTGCCAATTAGGGTTTATCCCAATATTTGGGAAGTCTTTAAAATCGATAAGCGTATGGTTTTCCAGGTCTTTAAGGGTTTTTGGTGTCCCGTTCATGTTTAAATATTCTTGGCTTGCATACAAGCAAGAGCTTAATGCTTTGATTTTTTTTAGCTCACTTCCCTTTACTTCTTGAAGGTTGTCTTCATTAAAGGGCCAGATGACGATGTCAATGTCATCTAAAAGTAAAGAAGGCAACTTGCCGCATACATAAAACTCAAATTTATAGAGCCCTTCTTTGTCAAATTCTCTCAATAAACCTGGAAACATGATCTCTGAAAGAGTCAAAGATGTCGCAATACGAA
Source organism: Alphaproteobacteria bacterium 43-37 (assembly GCA_001897475.1). Lineage (GTDB taxonomy): Bacteria > Pseudomonadota > Alphaproteobacteria > 43-37 > 43-37 > 43-37. The sequence continues at coordinate 20,043 of MKSY01000029.1, read as the reverse complement.
TAGGTTTGGCGTCATGATCAAAGTCTTTGGTTTTGTCGAGAGTGTCTTCCAGCAGGGCGAGTTTGCCGAAAATGTCATGTAGGCTATTGTAAAAAATCTCACCTTCATAAGTCAGATCAAGCCCGCGCTGTTGACGCTTGAAAAGGCGGGTGTTGGAAAGATCTTCCAGCTCTGTCAGTTTGCGGCTCACATTGCTTTGAGCCATGTCCAAGGCTTCAGCGGCGCGCGTGACGCTCCTGTGCTTTACGCAGGCCATGAAAATGCGAAACAAGTCGCACTGTTTTTGCAATTTTCCAGAAAGGAATCGGCTCATGGTCGATTATCCAAGGCTAAATTTATGTATATACCACAAAATAATATAAGGCGTGGCTGCGTTGATTTAAAGTAATAGTTATCAAATAACGGACACAGTCTCCAATTCTGTTTGCACACCTCCTTGTCACTCAAAGATGCGAAAGAGCCGCGAGCTCCAGCTCTTTGCTTGTTAAATTCTGAATTACTGCCGTTGGTGTCATTTAAAAGTCTCTAAGGCCGAAAAATCTTATATTAGCCATTTTTTCGTCATTATGAGTGAATTCTCCCTATTCCTATAAATACAATTGTTACATGTTCTTTACTTGCCCTGATATGAGCGGCTGTCGCTCGAAATTGCGAATCACAAGCAGCCGCTTTTGCTGGTGGCGTTCGTGAAAAATCGTTCGGATCAATTGCTTGATGACATGGATGCGCTCAAAGCCGCGGTATTCCTCTTTGTAAAATGCAAAAATGTCGTAATATTTGCGCCATGGGACAAAGGGTTCGTCTTCCAAAACCTCTACCATGTCATCGTCAATGAGATATTCAGGAAGCAAGCATATTCCGATGCCACTTTTGACAGCCGTAACGGCGGCCTGCTGGCTGCTCACCTTTAAGAATGGATTGCGGGGGCTGGATGTTCCCCATGTTAACAATTTGTTGACCTCTAAACGTTCTGGCAAGTAGGCGCAAGCATGCTGATTATATGAAATCAACTGATGTGCGCTTAAGTCTTTAGCCGCGAGTGGAGAGCCTTGCCTCTCAAGATAGTGTTGGCTCGCCATAGCCTTCAAGGTATATGTGGAGATTTTCTCTTGGAGCATTGTGCAGTCAGCATTTTGGTTAAGGCCCGAGACATAAAGTGCAGGTGCTTCAATGTCGCTCTCAAAGCGATAAACTGCCATATCATCCCAAAGGCAGCTAAGCTCAAGCTCGGGGTGCTGAGGCAGGCGAGTAAGCAGGCCAGGCATTAGCAGGCCTTCACCGATGGACCGATTGCTAATGCAAGCAATTGGCCCAGAGGGTTTCTTTTTGAAGTTAAGCAGCATGTTTTTGGCCGTGGCCATTTTGTCCATCATGGCGCTGACAGCTTCATACAAAGCCTGGCCAGATGCGTTGACTCTCAAACCTTTGCGTGTTCTTTCAAATAGCAATAGGCCAACTTGGGTTTCAACGGCATGAATTTGTCTGCTGATTGAAGAGGCCGAAATATGTAGGGTGCGTTCGGCAGCTTGCACGCTCCCTTCGCGGACAACATAATAGAATGTCCTAAGTTTATCAAAGTCCATGTGTATACCTTCATCTAAGTCCGCGATCATTAAACCATTTCCTGGGGGTAAATGCTAATGCCAAAATGGAATAGTGAGTTGCACAAATGGAATAGTTTAAAATTTTAGATAAATTATTTTCTTAAAGTAAAATGTTTAGTGCTATGGCTAATGAGTAAATTGAAGGTATGAAAACTGGCGTGATTCCAGGCTTTTTTATTGTTTTCAGCGAAAAAATATACCAAATGCTATTTCATATGATGCGAAGAGTTTGAAATTAATAATGAGGTGGGTGTAGTGAAAAAATCCTCTAGATAAGCTGTTAGACCTTATTCGGCTTCTCCGCCGTCACCACCATCGCCACCTTTTCCGGAGAAACTGTTGCCGCCGTTGCCATTAAACTTGTTGGCACCGTTTCCACCGTGGCCCCCATCGCCGAACTGGCTACTGCCTCCATGGCCCCCATGCTGTCCTTGGGCTTGTTTAATTGTGGCATGCTTGCCATCTTTACCATTCTTGCCGTCAGGTGAGGCTGCCGTTCCCGAAGCACCGTCTTTAGCACGAGATGAGTTTGGGCCTGAGGTTAAATCATCAGCATATAATAATGCCGGCTTGGCAGTTGCTGTTGCTGAGAAGGCCATGAGTAAGCTTAGTTTAATCATCGTCTTTGTATAAGTTTTCATTTGATGCTCCTGAATGTTATGCTGATAAGTTATTTCCGTGGGCCATGACCGCGATCACCACCGCGGCCTCCACCGCCTGTTCCACGTGTTCCATCTCTACCATAGCTACCTCTACCACCTAAACCAAATCCTCCTTCTCCACCTTTACCTCCACCATTAAGGCCATTGCCTCCGTCACCACCATTACCACCTTTTCCGAAGAAGCTATCCCCGCCGCGGCCTCCACCACCAGCAAAACAATCTCCGCCATTGCCACCGCAGCCTCCATTTGCAGCAAAGGCTTCGGTTTGGGCAGATATAACAAATGCCACTATAAATGCTGTATACAGATATTTTTTCATTAGTTTTATTCTTTTTTTAAAAGGTAATGCATTATAGTTTTCTGTAAACTTGCATTTTTAGAATACCTGATTGCAGTTTTGGAATAACTCACATCACTCAAAGAAGTCACTTATCCCAGTTGACCTTTTTAGGATTCAGCTCCATTTTTGTGGATAAGATGAACATAAGGGGCAAAGTATGATCCGAACATTTGGTGGTGACGAACGGTATCGGCCAATGGCCAATGCTATCCGGGTTTTATCAATGGAGGCAGTAGAGAAAGCTCAGTCAGGGCATCCGGGTATGCCCATGGGTATGGCGGATGTCGTAACGGTCCTGTTTGACAGCTTCCTCAAATTTAATCCCAATGATCCAGATTGGTTCAATCGTGATCGTTTCGTGCTCTCGGCTGGGCATGGGTCAATGTTGCTCTATAGCTTATTGTACTTAAATGCGTACCCAAAAATGAGCTTGGAGGAGATCAAGAATTTTCGTCAGCTCGGTAGCCTAACGCCGGGGCATCCTGAATATGGGCATACCCCTGGCGTGGAAACCACAACGGGCCCTTTGGGGCAAGGTCTGGCAAATGCTGTAGGTATGGCTATGGCTGAAAAAAGGTTAGCCAAGGAATGGGGGCGCGATCTTGTGGGCCACAAGACATATGCTATCGTTGGGGATGGCTGTTTGATGGAGGGAATTTCTCAAGAGGCCATCTCTCTGGCGGGGTATTTGGAGCTGGAAAACTTGATAGTCCTTTTCGATGACAATCAGGTCACCATTGACGGGCCCACTTCCTTGAGCACCAAGGATGATATGATCAAGCGTTTTCAAGCCTCAAATTGGCATACTTTAACAGTGGATGGTCACGATTACGCTCAAATATATGGAGCAATTGCTGAAGCTCACCAAAATGAGCGGCCATGCCTTATTGCTTGTAAGACAACAATTGGGTTTGGCGCGCCAACTAAGGCGGGTTTAGCGGTGGCCCATGGCAGCCCATTGGGCAAAGAGGAAATAATAGCGGCTAAGAAGGCCCTCGGATGGGAGTCAGAAGGTTTTGATATTCCCGCTGATATTTTGGATATATGGCGGGGTGCTTGGAGTCGCAATAATGAAGCCTATTTAAGCTGGCAAGCTGCTTATGAAAAGACACCTGCAGAGATTAAACGGCGAATAGATGGCACGTTGAATGAGGAGAAAATTCAGGCGTCCATAACGAAACAAATGGAGGCTTGGAAAGAATCACCGCCTAAACTGGCAACCCGGCAAGCTAGTCAGACAGCACTAGAAGCGCTATTTAGTGAATGCCCAGAGTTGATGGGTGGTTCAGCGGACTTAACGCCGTCTAACAATACCAAAACATCTGGCATGGGTGTTTACACCTCTTCAGAACCCGAGAGGCCCTATGTTCATTATGGCATTCGTGAACATGGGATGGTGGCTGCTATGAACGGAATCGCGCTTCATGGTGGGCTTATTCCTTATGGGGGAACCTTTTTGGCATTTGCAGATTATTGCCGACCGGCTATACGGTTGGCAGCATTAATGGGTGTTCACGTCATCATGGTTATGACACATGATTCAATAGGTCTTGGCGAAGATGGGCCGACGCACCAACCTGTGGAACATTTGGCAAGCCTTAGAGCCATCCCAAATTTATTGGTTTGGCGGCCTGCAGATGCATTGGAAACTATTATTAGTTGGCAATGTGCATTAAAGACAAAAAATAACCCGTCGATTTTGGCTTTATCGAGGCAAGCGGTGTCGCCTGCCGGGCCATTCACAGCAAAAAGGGCTGCCCTTGTGAAAAAGGGCGGATATGTTGTCAAAGAGGCAGAATCTTCAACACGCAAAGTGTCCCTTTTGGCAACAGGGTCAGAAGTAGGTGTCGCCTTAAAAGCGGCTCAAAAGCTTGAAGAACTAGGGATAGGGGTTGCGGTTATCTCGATGCCTTGCTTTGAAAAATTTGATGAACAAGCGCAAGATTTTAAGGCGGCTGTTTTGGGTGATAAAACCGTTCTTAAGGTGGCGATTGAAGCCGCGATAAGCCAGGGTTGGGAGAAATATATCGGTGAGGAGGGGATCTTTGTGGGTATGACATCATTTGGAGCATCGGCGCCAGCCCAAGATCTTTATAAACATTTTGGTATTACCTGCGAAGAAGTTGTGTTAAAGGTTCTCTCCAAGATTGAAAAGAGGACATAAAAATGATTCGTGTGGCTATAAATGGTTTTGGCCGGATAGGTCGTATGGTGGCAAGGGCTCTTATTGAAGCAAAGGCCAACGATTTTGAGGTCGTTGCTATTAACGATCTGGCACCTTTGGAAACAAATGTTCATCTTCTCAAGTGGGATTCCATTCATGGGCCGTTGCGGGAACCTGTAGAGTACGGGGGTGATTGGATGGATTTTGGCTTTGGTAGAACCAAAGTGTTGTCTGAGAAAAATCCTGAAACTCTGCCTTGGAGGGATCTGAATGTTGATATCATTCTAGAGTGTTCGGGTGTTTTTACTTCTAAAGAAAAAGCCATGTCTCATATCCAAGCTGGAGCCAAAAGAGTGATGGTTTCAGCTCCTTCAGATGGCGCAGACCTTACCATTGTCTATGGGGTCAACCATACAACGCTTGGCCATGAACATATGGTTGTTTCTAATGCGTCGTGTACCACAAATTGCTTTGCTCCTGTGGCTTCTGTTTTGCATAAAACTTTTGGCATCGAAAGAGGGTATATGACGACCATCCATGCCTTCACAAGTGATCAAAGTCTTCAAGATAAAGCCCATAAAGATATAGCCCGCGCACGGGCAGCTACCCTTTCCATTGTGCCAACCACAACAGGCGCTGCTAAAGCTGTGGGCTTAGTCTTGCCAGAGCTAAAAGGCAAGTGTGACGGAACAGCTATTCGTGTTCCGGTGGCCAATGTTTCTATGATTGACTTTGTATTTGAAAGCCAAAAAGAGCTGTCAAAAGATGCCATCAACAAAGCTATGATGGAAGCAGCTACGCATGGGCCGTTAAAAGGGATTTTGGCTATCAATGATCAACCGCTTGTTTCGGCGGATTTTAACCATCATTGCGCAAGCTCCATTTTCGATGTAAACCAGACCCAAGTTATTGAAGGCAAGATGGGGCGGGTGTTATCTTGGTATGATAACGAGTGGGGTTTTTCCAATCGCATGATTGATTTGGCGCGGTATTGGAAAACAATTATTTCTTAGATAAGAGAACTCGCTAGCTGGTGGCTATAAAGATATTTTTGAAAGGATGCATCTTGTATGGTGCGACACCTTTGCAAATAGCTTTGAAAACACATAAATCACTGTTGACAAAAGGTTAAGAGAAAGTCTTAATTTGTACACAGGTTGGTTTTTCATGAATGACTATGGAGATGGAGTATGTCCGGTAACACCTATGATGCAGTGCCATATGAGAGTTATCCTTATGAGCAGACTCATCCACAACACTTGTACACAGTGGGGCGTATTTTCGGTATGCAGCCTGTCGATTTTCGTAAGGCTCGAGTGTTAGAATTAGGTGGTGCAGCGGGGGGAAATATTATTCCTCATGCGATAAACTATCCGGATTCTGAATTTGTTTGTGTTGATTTATCGCCAGTGCAAATTGAAGAGGGTAAAAAAACTGTCAGGGAATTAGGCCTAAAGAACATTACTTTGGAAGCCAAATCCATTATGGATATTGGCGAAAAAGATGGCCTATTTGATTACATTGTCTGCCATGGTGTTTTTTCTTGGGTGCCTTTGTTTGTGCAAGAGGGAATTTTGAAGGTTTGCAAAAACAACCTTTCTGTCAATGGATTAGCTGTGATTAGCTATAATACCTTGCCGGGCTGGAATATGGTCCGTACCATTCGTGATATGATGGTTTATCATACGCAGCGTTTCGATAATCCAGCTGAGAAAGCGGCTCAAAGCAGAGCGTTGTTACAGTTTATTAGTGAGACAACACAAAAAGGTTCTCCTTACGCCGAGCTAGTTAACAATGAGGTAGAACTTCTCAAAACCCAGGCAGATAGTTATCTTTTGCATGACCACTTGGAAGAAAACAACATTCAATATTATTTCCATGAATTTATGAAATTGGCTAACGACCAGGGCCTGCAGTATGTGGGTGATACCGCTGTAGCTTCTATGTTTACAGGCAATCTTCCTGAAAAAGCGGCGGCAGTTCTAGCGACATCCGATGATATTGTGCGCACAGAACAATATACAGATTTCATCACGAATCGTCGTTTTCGCCATAGCATCTTGTGTCATCAAGGGGTTGCATTAAGCCGCAATCTGCAGCCACAAATAATTGATGAGTTTTACTTGGTGAGCTATCTTAAGCCAGAAAAACCTGTGGCAGAAATTGACCTTAAATTTGATGATCAGCAAAAGTTCAGCGGTCCCGTTACGTTGACCACACATAACCGTGTTGCCACGGCAATTTTCCTTACTCTGTTTGAGAATAATAAAAAGCCACTCAAAGTAGATGAGATTGTGAAGCTTACATTAGAGCGTTTTGATGAAGAATTCAGGCCTGCACCTGATGTTATTAAAGCAAACCTATATGAATTGAGTTTGAGGGTATTTTTATCTGGAGGCATGGTGCTGCTAAGCGAGCGGGGTGTTAACGCAGATAAAGTTACAGAAAAACCTGTTGCATTGCCGTTGGCTCGCCACCAAGCTAAATCCAAGACGTGGGTCACCAATAGCCGTCACCAAAGGCTTTCAATTGATATTGTGCCCCGTTTGATCATTCAATATATGGATGGTACGAATGACCTGCAGGCTATCATTGATAAAGTTATGACACATATTTCAACTGGTGAGATCAAATTGCAAAAGGATGGCAAAGAGGTGAAACTGGGTGAAGTCACTCGGGAAGAAGTCTCTGAGATAGTAACAAAATCTATCGAACAAATGATGGAAAACGCCCTGTTGTATGCTTAGTAGTAGCAAGCTCACCCACTCTTTGTCTTCCCGGGCCTACTCTTTGTCTTCCCGGGTCCACTCTCTGTCTTCCCGGGCCCACTCTTTATCTTCCCGCACACCTCCTTTTGTCATTCCCGCACTTGATGCGGGAACCCAGGATTTATATGGCTCCCCGCTTTCGCGAGGACGACAGGTGGAGGGGCGAGGACGACAGGGAAAAGAGCACCAGAATGGTAGGGAACCCAGGATTTATATGGCCCCCCGCTTTCGCGAGGGTGACAGGTGGAGGGGCGAGGACGACAGGGAAAAGAGCACCAGAATGGTAGGGAACCCAGGATTTATATGGCCCCCCGCATACGCGAGGACGACAGGGAAAAGAGCGAGGATGACAAGGAAGAAAACGAGAGTGACAGCAGAAGAGGCGCAAGGATGGTAGAAGAGGCGCGAGAGTGGTAGGGAAAAGAGCAAGAATAACAGTGGAGAGATAACAATGGGTAAAAATGTTTACATTTGGTTTTTTCTGCTAGCCCTTCAAGCTTGTGCCGTATCCTCAGGAAAATTGTTGCCACAGGATCGTGTGCAAGAGGCAGAACAGATTGCGCAAGCGGCGGGGTTTAAACGCTATGTCATTCCCTCAAGCCCAAACAAAATTTGGAGCTATTTGTCGCCTGCATGGGGGCAACCAGATCTTGCAGCGAGCGAGGCTACAGTTTATATTGAAGGGGATGGGGTTTTGGAAACCCCATCTAGGGCGGGTGCTTTTTTATCACGTGATCCAACCCCAACGCCGCCGCTACCTTTGCTGCTAGCTGCGGATCATCACCGGCTTAAACCTAACCATTTAGTGGCTTACATTGCGAGGCCTTGTCAGTTCACATTGCAAACAAAGCAGGATAAGTGTGAGTCACTTGACTGGTTGAAGGAGCGCTATGGGGACAAAGCTTTGGCTAGCTTATCTAATGCGCTTGATATTCTCAAAGCCAAGCAGGCAATCTCAGGTTTTCGTTTGGTTGGGTATTCCGGCGGTGGCACTTTTGCTCTCAGATTAGCACGTACTCGCACGGATGTAACATCGGTAGCCACACTAGCTGCTAACTTGGATCATGGTGTATTCTTTGGGCGTCATTTTGAAACACACCCACCTGCTCCTTTTGATTTGGTGAGTGGGGGGATAGACTTAAATCGCCTTGTCAAAGAAGAGCATATGGTTGGAGGAAGTGATCAAATTGTGTTTCCAGAAATTGCTCAAACCTATCTTCGAAAGATGAAGCAAATGAGCCCAATGGCCCCTGTAACTGTCAATGTTGTGCCTGGGTTGACTCACCATGATTACGAGCACTGGCGGAAGCTATGGCTCAAGGTGTTGCTAGCGCAATGAGGGGAATGGTTTTGATTACCAAGGTCATTTATGAGAACTTTATGGTATCATATCAGGATTATTTAAAAATACATAAAGGTATCTGGTATTTAAGATTTTTCCTTGATAGCTTTGACAACACTTAAGAGTTCGGTCAAAGTATGTCCTCATGATAGACGTTAATTTTTATACTCCATTTGTTCAAACACTTTTGCCATCTGCTATTTATGCGATTGGTAATTTTGATGGTGTTCATTTGGGGCATCAAGCAATTTTTACAACAGCAAGAAATATGGCCAAAAAGCAGGGGCTTCCGTTTGGGGTTATCACATTTGAGCCTCATCCGCGGCTAGTCTTGGCGCCGTCAGGATCTCGGCTTCGGCTGACACCTTTTGCTCAGAAGATGAAAATGTTGAAGAATTATGGTGTTGACCATATATGCGTTGTTCCCTTCGATCAGAAATTTTCTCAGCTTGATTACCAAGAGTTTATTACGAAAGTTGTGATTGGTTTTTGCCAAGCTAAAGGTATCGTTGTTGGTGAAGATTTTCGTTTTGGTAGAGAAAGGTTGGGTTCGCCCGAGTCTTTCGTCAGCATAGAGCCCAGCCTGCCTATCAACATTATCAAAATCCAAAATGATGGAGCGGGGGCGCAACTTTCATCTCGGCGTATTTTGGACTCCCTGAGTGATGGGAATATTAATGAAGTTCAAGAGTGTCTCGGAAGGCCGTATTCTCTCGCCGGCGTTGTTGTTCAGGGAAACCAACGTGGGCGTACCATTGGCTTTCCCACTGCTAATTTGTATGTGGGGGAATTCGCCTTGCCCAAAATGGGTGTGTATGCAGTTTCGGCCTTGGTGGGGAATAGTCAATTTCATGGCGTTGCAAATATCGGAATTAGGCCAACATTCAATCAGCAGGATGTGGTTGTGGAGGTCCATATATTTGACTTTTTTGAAGATATTTATGGGCATATGATAGAAGTTCAATTTAAGGCTTTTATTCGGCCAGAAATGAAATTTGCTGGTGTGAACCAGTTAGTGGCTCAAATACGTGCCGATTGTGAATTGGCAAAAAATCATCTGAGATAACGCATTTATTTTTGATGTAACATTCTTTATGTACTGGTTTTCAGGTTGGTCGAGCGACTATTCAGCAGGGGAAATATAAGCGTATTTACTTTTTAATAAGCACCCTACTTGAACGGGCTTGTGTTGGGCCAAAGCCGCCGGGTTTTCTTGCTTCTGATCCTGCCGCATGTTTAAACAATGGTGACACACTGGAAGCGAAGGGAGTGCCTTCTGTCTCTCTTTCAGTGGGTAGCTTTCCACCTGCACCACCCGTAGCAGGTGGTTCAGTTGTGACAGGAAGTGGCCTTCGTTGGGCTAATGCTGCAATGCCTGTGCCGGCTCCTGCTGCCTCAGTGTCAGTGTCGGTATCTGCCAGTTCATCTAATGCTGGAGTAGCCGTATTTATAAAGGTAACCGGTATGGCTGCTCGAGCTAGTATTTTGAGAGTTGGCCAGCATGTCTCGAGGTGTTCAGGGGGAAATTCAAGCCCCAAGAGCTCAAGGGTTTCTTTTGAAAACATTATGACCACTAGTGGGGACATGGTTCGGTCACTCAGGTCTCTTGGGCAGATAACAACAATGCAGTTCTTGGAACGTTGTTGTCTAACTAGATAGGTTTGCAGCTGTGAAATATCGCTTTCAGCTGCCAGCCTTCGTACAATTGTTTCTTCTTCCGCTAGGCGAGCTCGTGTCGCTCTTGTAATGCCAGGCGCATGACCGCCAGTGAATATGTGGCGTATGGCTAAAACAAGAGCCTGCCAATTATTTCGAGGGGTTGGCCAAACATTTAGCTCGCCTGCTGCATCGAGTGGGTAATGTAGTGCTGCGTCACGTGTCGTGATCATTGCGTCCCATTCTCTGTCTCTATTCTCCCACCATGTTTCCCATCCTTCAATCCATCGTGCTCCTTCTTCCCACCATCTTAAGGGCCTTTGCCGTGGGTGTTGGCAAAGGGGTCATGGAGGGTAAGCAATTGGGCTAGGAAGAGGGGCTGAGGGTGCCATTTGAAAAGCCGGTGGTGTTGGTGTCAGCAAAACGACTGGGGATGGTCTAAGAAAGATGCCATCTGTCCCTCCTGCGACAACGTTTTTGTGGTTGAGAAGAAGGGGTATGAGTGCTATCAGCAAGCGAGTTATTTTCATATTATTATTTTTATCAAATTGTCGTTATAACGAGATTAAATCGACCGAATATTTTTGTCAAAAATATTATCAATATCTCGCCTTAAGTATCAATGATGAAAAGCAAAGTAAATACAAATAATTTACTTAAAATTGTTTGCGTTTTCTTCCTTCAGCTCGTGGTATAGCAACTCTCATTTTTTAGACAACAATTTGATAAAACAGCAATTGCATTGGGCATCGGTCTATGAAATAAATGTAAGAATATGGATTGGAAAGGTATTAAAGATGGATAAGGCAAAAGCGTTAGAGGTGGCTCTCAGTCAAATCGAGCGGGCATATGGCAAAGGCTCAGTGATGAAATTAGGCCAACAAGATAAAGCCAGCGATATTGAGGTCATCTCAACAGGATCGCTAGGCCTTGATATTGCGTTAGGCATTGGTGGGTTGCCAAAAGGGCGTGTCATCGAAATTTACGGTCCTGAAAGCTCTGGTAAAACCACCTTGACGTTGCATGTGGTGGCGGAAGCTCAGAAGGCAGGTGGCACATGCGCGTTTATTGACGCTGAGCATGCCTTAGACCCAAGCTATGCTCGCAAACTCGGGGTGAAAACAGATGAGCTTTTGATTTCACAGCCAGATGCGGGTGAACAAGCGCTTGAAATCGCAGATACGCTGGTTCGCTCAGGTGCTGTGGATGTCCTGGTGGTTGACAGCGTAGCAGCGCTGGTGCCTAAAGCTGAATTGGAAGGAGAAATGGGTGATACCCATGTGGGGCTTCAAGCTAGGTTGATGAGTCAAGCATTGCGCAAGTTGACAGCGTCTATTTCCAAGTCTCAGTGCATGGTTATTTTCATCAACCAAATCCGCCAGAAAATTGGTGTAATGTTTGGGAATCCAGAAACAACAACGGGTGGTAATGCATTAAAGTTTTATGCGTCCGTGCGTATTGATATTCGCCGTATTGGCGCGATCAAAGATAAAGATCAAGTGATTGGCAATCAAACCCGCGTCAAAGTTGTTAAAAACAAAGTTGCTCCTCCTTTTAAAGTGGTTGAGTTTGATATTATGTATGGTGAAGGTATTTCCAAGACTGGTGAGTTGATTGACCTTGGAACAAAGGCTGGCATTTTGGAAAAATCAGGATCTTGGTATTCCTATGAAGGACAACGCATTGGGCAGGGTCGTGAAAACGTTCGTCTATATTTAAAAGATAATCCAAAGGCAGCTGAGGCAATCGAGAAAGCTATTCGTGAAAACGTGGGTCAAGTTTCTGAATCAATGATTGGTTTTTCTGAAGCTTCTGCTTCAGGCACTGACGGGGAGTAAAAATGAAAACAACGGCTCAGATTCGTTCTGCGTTTATCGATTTTTTTGTCAAGAATGGCCATACTCATGTGCCATCTAGTCCTCTTGTTCCTCATAACGATCCAACCTTGCTATTTACAAATGCGGGGATGGTTCAGTTTAAGGATGTATTTACAGGGCTTGAGAAAAGATCATATACGCGAGCGGCGACGAGCCAAAAATGCTTGCGAGCTGGTGGTAAGCATAATGATCTAGAAAATGTAGGCTTTACTGCTCGTCACCATACTTTCTTTGAAATGCTTGGGAACTTCTCTTTTGGCGATTATTTTAAAGAAGATGCGATTCATTTTGCTTGGGAATGCATTACAAAAGAATATGCCCTTCCTAAGGATAAGCTTCTGGTTACAGTTTACTCGGAAGATGATGATGCCGCAGCGTTATGGAAGAAAATTGCTGGACTTGATGAAGGGCGAATCATCCGCATCCACACATCCGACAATTTTTGGTCCATGGGGGACACAGGACCTTGTGGCCCATGCTCTGAAATCTTTTATGATCATGGGGATAAAATTCCTGGTGGCCCTCCTGGTAGCCCTGATGCGGATGGTGATCGTTTTATCGAAATTTGGAACCTTGTGTTTATGCAATTTGAGCAGCTTGCTAATGGAGAGAGAATATCTTTGCCAAAGCCATCGATTGATACAGGCATGGGGCTTGAGCGTATTACAACGGTGATGCAGGGCATTCACAATAACTATGAAACCGATCTTTTTATGGCGATTATTGAAACTTGCCAAGATATTTTATCCCTTAAAGCTACAGAGGCTAATGTTGCTTCTTTCCGAGTTATTGCAGACCATTTAAGAGCCTCAAGTTTTCTTATTGCTGATGGCGTTTTGCCTTCTAACGAGGGGCGTGGGTATGTGCTTCGCCGTATCATGCGACGGGCTATGCGCCATGCGCATATTTTGGGAGCTAAGCAGCCATTGATGCATCAATTGGTAGGTGCATTGATTGAGCAAATGGGAGCAGCTTGCCCTGAGCTTTCGCGAGCTTGTAGCTTGATTAGCCAGACACTAAAGCTTGAAGAAGAGCGTTTCCGCGGTATGCTTGAGCGTGGGCTGAAGCTCTTGCAGGAAGAGACCAAGAGCTTATCTGACAGAGCACCTCTTCCGGGCAGTGTTGCCTTTAAACTTTATGATACCTTTGGTTTTCCATTGGATCTAACGCAAGATGCCCTTAAGGCATCTAACCGTAGCGTGGATGTGTCTGGTTTCGAAGAGGCGATGGCTAAGCAGCGTGCTGAATCGAGAGCTCATTGGGTCGGCTCTGGTGATGCCAAAACGGATGTGGTGTGGTTTGATATTTTGGAAAAATGTGGGGCTACAGAATTTCTTGGGTACGAGCTAGAACAGGCTGAAGGGTTAATAGTCGCACTTTTGGCAGATGGACAGGCGATTGAAAAAGCATGTGCTGGCGATAAAGTGCATGTGGTTGCGAATCAGACTCCTTTTTATGGTGAGTCAGGTGGCCAAATGGGTGATGCAGGGAGTATCATTGTTGGCGAGTCAGGCCAGATCAAGATAACTGATACTCTTAAAAAACTTGGGAAAATCCATGTGCATGTTGGCGAAGTCCTTAAAGGTGAAGTTGCCGTTGGGCAGTCAGCTAAGTTTAGCGTTGATGCTCAAAGGCGGTCTTCTTTAAGAAATCATCATTCAGCTACGCATTTACTCCATTCGGCATTGCGTCGTGTTCTTGGTGATCATGTTACCCAAAAAGGATCCCTGGTGGCACCAGATCGATTGCGGTTTGATTTCAGTCATCATCAGGCGCTGACAAGAGAAGAGATTCGTCAAATTGAGAAAATTGTGAATGCTCAAATTCGCGCAAATAAGTCTGTCACGACCCGCTGCTTGCCTCCTGAGCAAGCTATTGAAATGGGGGCGATGGCGTTGTTTGGTGAAAAATATGGAGATGAAGTGCGCGTTGTAAGTATGGGCCAAACCGATGAACAAGATCAGACCTTTTCACTTGAGCTTTGCGGTGGGACGCACGCTAGACAAACAGGCGATATTGGGGCTTTAAGAATCATCTCAGAAGCTAGCGTAGCGTCTGGAGTCAGACGGATTGAGGCTGTTGCTGGAGAAGCCGTGGACAATTATGTGGATGAAATTCAGAATAATCTGTTTGAGGCTATGGCTATTTTGAAGGTATCTCAGTCTGATATGGTCCCAAAAATCAAAGTACTCTTTGATGATAAGAGGAAGCTTGAAACGGAAATTAAAAATCTTAAGCAAAAAATGCTTAACGGTAGTTCATCACAGCCAAAAGATCAGGAAACCTTAGATATTTTTGGGCATAAAGTACTATTTCAGCAACTGGAAGGGGTTGCCCCTAAAGATTTACGGTCAGTTGTGGATAAATTAAAAAATGACCTTAAGTCTGGCATCGTTGTGGTGGCCAATCGAATGGATGAGAAAATTGCCCTTATGGTTGGGATTACAAGTGATTTAGCATCTAGGGTAAATGCTGTTCCGTTGATTCAAGCTAGTTCTAAAATTTTAGGTGGAACAGGTGGCGGTCGTCCAGATTTTGCCCAAGGTGGTGGTAATGATCTTGATAAGCTAGAAGACAGCTTTAAAGAAATTGAAAATGGCATTCGTGAACAATTGCGTGCATAGTTAGGATGGTGGTGGAAGGTCAAGACCAAGCCGTGGATGATTGATCATTTGGAAGGCAGGATGTCTTGAGGTTCATCTGGTTTTTCGGACGGGTGTTTGAAGAGTGCTGAAATGGGGCAAATAGGCAATTCCTGCACCCAAAGCATTTTGTCTTTCAGTGTCACAACCACTTTTAGCGGTTGCTTTTTTGAGTGGGTTTTAGCTCCTGCAAGTGAAAACCCCGATAGAATAAATTTTAGCGTCATCGCATGAGGCTGCCGAATGGCACCGGATTGTAGGAGCTCATCAAGATACTTATCCACATTATGGGCTTCTATAGTTATTTTTCCAACCCAGTCATCATCAGCAAAGTATTTAACTTTCCCATTGGCCTTAAGGTGAGCTTGCCCCAGATGAACATTAAAGGAATGAATTGTCACTTGGTCGCCAGGTTGAAGCTTGATGGCAGATGAAAGCAGATCACCAAGTGCAACAGGCGCTGTTACCTTTGCTTGTAGGGCATCGATCTGTTGGAGTGCAGGTGGAATACTTGGAAGTGCCTTTAAAGATAAAGGCTTAGCTGAGGCTGAGTATTGCCATTCGACTCTCTCTTTCTTCAAAAAACTCGATTTTGGTTTCACTTCAATCTTAAGCTGATTCAGCAGGTTAGCAATGGGTGACGTGTGATTGTCAGCAAGAGACGGTGAGCTGAATGTAAGAAACAAGCATAATGGGAAGCAAAGTTTTAATAAAAACTTTTGATTTATCAAGCTTTGGCGCCCTCATCAATAGTTTCTTCGGGTGGCGTTTGAACTCCAATTTCCGAAGTGGGAACCATTTGAGGGTGTTGAGTGACTATATTTTCACCATGAGCGAGCTCTCGATGCTTAACAACAAACTCACCTAGGTGTATCTGTCGTTTGACGAGGGAAAATCTATCCACAGCATGTTTATCGTTCGTAGCTAATGAAACCACAATAGCCGTGATAAATGAAAGAGGAATAGAAACAAGACCTGGTGTTTTAAGCGGGAATAAAGCCGTAGTGTGCCCTAAAATGTCAATTTGGACGGTGGGCGAGAAATAGATGAGAACAAGTGCGGAAACAGAGCCAACGATCATGCTGCTCACAACGCCAGCTGTGGTGCACCTGCGCCAAAATGTTGTTAAAACTAGGGCTGGAAAGTTTGAGCTGGCGGCTACTGCAAAAGCCAACCCGACCATAAAGGCCACATTCTGTTTCTTAAATACAATTCCCAAAAAGATGGACAACGCACCTAATATCAGCGTAGCTAAGCGCGCGACATTGATTTGTTCTTTTGGTGATGCAACGCCTTTTTTGATGATTTTAACCCAAAAATCATGTGAGAGTGTCGCTGCTCCAGAAAGGGTTAACCCCGCAACAACTGCTAAAATGGTTGCAAAAGCTATGGCGGCAATCAGTCCTAAAAAGCCCACGCCACCCAAATGGTTAGCCAAAAGCAAGGCGGAAACGTTCCCAGCTTTATCAATGCTTTGGATCGCTTCTTGTCCAAGCAATACCATGGCGCCAAAACCAATGATAAAGGTCAAAATGTAAAATGTACCAACAATCCCAGAGGCATAAAGCACAGATACGCGGGCTTGCTTTGAATCGGGGACGGTGTAAAAGCGCATGAGGATGTGTGGCAGGGCGGCTGTTCCAAGAATAAGCGCTAGAGCAAGGGAGACAACATCCCAAGGGTTCTTTGTTAACGGTCCAGGCGCTAATACTTTATCACCATAAATTCGTGCGCCTTCAGCAAATAACTCAAGCGGATTATAATTGAAATGGCTTAAGGCCATGAGGGCCAAAATGAAGCCACCAGTTAAGAGCATGACTGCCTTAATAATTTGCACCCATGTTGTGGCGAGCATGCCCCCAAACAAAACGTAGCAAATCATTGCCGAGCCAACGAGAACCAGGGCAGCATCATAGGGCAAGCCAAACATCATTTCGATTAATTTTCCGCCGCCAACCATCTGGGCGATCATATATAAAATCACAATGAAAAGTGAGCTGAAGGCAGTAGCAATCCGAACAGGGCGTTCATTGAGTCTAAAGGCAACAGCGTCCGCAAGGGTGTATTTTCCAAGATTCCTTAAGGGCTCAGCTACGAAAAAAAGAAGAAGAGGCCAGCCAACAACCCAGCCGACTAAATAAATCAACCCATCAAAGCCTGTTAGGGCTACCAAGCCGCAAATACCAAGAAAGCTTGCGGCGCTCATGTAATCTCCGGCAAGTGCAAAACCGTTTTGCAAGCCAGAAATATTTCCTCCGGCCGTGTAGAAATCTTCCGTGCTTTTGGATTTCTTAGCAGCCCAATAGGTTATGAGCATCGTGATGGAAATGAAGACCAAAAAAAGAGTAATCGCGATCGGGCCTGGTTTCCCGAGGTGCTCGATACCTTCAACTGTCATTGAGCGGCCTCCTAATGCAGATTTTACGTATACGCCCAACGGCTTCGTCATAATATGTGTTTGCCCAACAAATGTATAGGCTCGTTGTTATCCACACCACAAAAATAGTCGCAATACCAAGGACAATGGCTAGTGATAATCCTGGAGCGACGAGTTTGGAGACGTTAACCTTATCAAAAGCAACTAAGCCGATAAAGGTGGCGTAGGAAATGACTACAAGGATTGTGAAAAAAATAGCTAGTCGTGAACGTTTCTGGGAAATTCTTTCAAGGGCAACAAGGTGCTCTCCCATTTATTTCTCCTGTGGTTAACTATGGCTTTTTAACACGTTTTTAAATCAATAGAACACCTTAACAGATACGGTCAAGAAAAAAACTAAATTTTTTAAGTTTCCCTTCGTTGATTATTGAAATCGTAGATTTTTTTTGATACTCTTGCTCTATGAAAAATGTACACTCTTACAAAATAGCATTTTGGTCTAAAGCCTGGCGATGGCGCCGCTAAGCATATCTTTTTATTTTTTATGACCATTTTTTGGAGAGTTACTATGTTAAAATTGCGCCATTTCTTATTTTTTGCGGCATCTATTTTTGCAACCTTCCCATCAAGCGTAGAGGCTAGGATTGCTAAAATTGCTGTCTCACAAATTGTTTCGCACCCATCTTTAGACCAAGTTTATGCGGGCCTGCGTCAAGGGCTTGCTGATGAGGGGTATGTTGACCAACAAAATTGTGAAATATTATATGAAAATTCCCAGGGGCGAATGCCAGTGGCGGTTCAGATTGCTCAAAAGTTTGCTTCTGAGGACCCATCTGTTGTGGTAGGCATTTCGACTCCCTCAACTCAAACTCTTATGAATGCTTTTAAAGGGAAAAGCACGCCAATTGTCTTTGCATCCGTAACCGATCCAGTGGCTTCTCATTTTGTTGAATCACTTGAGCATCCAGGTGGCAATATTACGGGCACAAAAAATCCTTTTTTAGCTAAAAAATATGTACTCAAGGTCAGGCAACTTTTTCCAAACGTCAATAAAATTGGTGTCCTTCTTAATTTGAGTGAATCTAATTCAGCAGCCATGTTTGCAGAACTTAAAGACGCTTTTGCTGAAGATAATATTTCGGTGGTGGAAGCCCCTGTGGCGAGCGTTGTGGATGCCAAGGCGGCGGCAGAATCTTTAGTGGGAAAAATTGACCTTCTGTTTCTTATTCAAGATAACACGGTGGCTTCAGCTTTATCGAGTTTTCTGCCAGTTATGAATCGAAATAAAATTCCGACTTTTGCTTGTTTTGGTGAGGCTGTTGATCAAGGTGCCCTTGTGGCAATGTATGTTAGTGAATTCACAATTGGCTATGAAACTGGGAAAATTGTTGCGCAGCTCCTTAAAGGTAAAAATCCCCAAGATATTGCCGTTGTTTCACCTCAAAAAATGGAGATAAAGTTAAATCATGAGGTTGTAACTTTGTTGCAATTACCAGATGCATTTCTATCTCAAGTTCAAAAAAATAATGGGTCTGTGATATTCAAGAATGAGATGGAGTAATTTTTTACTTCTTTTTTCAATTTTAAACATCATAATCTATTAACTATTCGTGATGCATAATGTATTGAATAAAGAACATATAATAATCAAGAGTTGAGGTAATGTATGGAGGGGGCTTCCGACTATTTAACTGGCAAGTTTCTTGTTGCAATGGCAAATATGCCAGACCCTCGTTTCATGAAGGCCTTGATACTCATTTGTGGGCATGATGAAAATGGCGCGATGGGGCTGGTGATCAATCGCTCCCTTCTCTCCTTAACATTTAATGATCTTTTAGATAATCTGAAGATAAAATCTGAACAAGATTTCGCCGATATCAAGTTATATTTTGGTGGCCCTGTTGAAGTGGGCCGAGGTTTTGTCATCCATTCGAATGATTATCATCATGAATCAACGGTGCGCATTAACGATAATGTGTCTTTAACCGCCACAGCCGATATTTTAAGGGCTATTGTGGATGGGAAAGGGCCACGTAAAATGCTCTTGGCATTGGGGTACTCAGGGTGGGGCGCTGCCCAGTTGGATAAGGAAATTGTCGCCAATGGCTGGATCGTGACGGATTTTTCCGAAGATGTGTTGTTTAGCGTTCACATTGACGAAAAATGGGATCGTGCTTTGGCTCTGGCTGGCATTAACGCTGATATGATCTCCCTGGAAGGTGGGAGTGCCTAACTTGCGTGAGAGTGTCTAGCGGGCGCCCTATTTTTCAATACGCACTCAAATAAATATGTGGGTATAAGAGTTATGCTAGCACTATAAGCCGCATAAAAAAGCGGACAAAAGCGTTCCGGAAGGTTAGCCGCAATAACATCACTGAACCATGGCGCACTAAGAGCGGCGATTACAGCACTTGAGGCGAGTAGGATTGAAACTCGAAGATGTTGTGTAGTCGCTTGACAAGCACTGACACACCCTATACCGCAAATAATAATGGATGTTGCCCCCATGAAGGTTGGAAAAACATTGCTTTTTCCTCGTGCTAGAAGAAAATGAGTGGGGTTGTTATTGCAATTGCCTCTTAATCTGCCAAGTGTTGTGGCGGTTTCACT
>MKSY01000028.1 GCA_001897475.1 Alphaproteobacteria bacterium 43-37 | reverse complement strand
TCTAATCTTTATTAAAGGTAGCACTCACCTTTCCAATTTAGCGAAACTTATCGTACGTTATCGAGGCCGGCAGTGTTTCCAGCCAAAAGGGTTGTTTTAAAAGGGTTATTATAGGCCCATTCTCCAGCTGATTTAACTTTTGCAAAAATGCGATTGCTGAGTGATACTGTTTCAAGAAAATCGGCCATATGTGTTAAATTTGATTCAACAGACCCAAGTAATTGGATGCTTTTGTTTCTTGCGTAGTTTAAGGTGGCGTTACGAGTGTCTGTTGGTATGGCCGTGGCTTGAGGTGGGGCAATGCTTAGTGGAAATGGTTTTGGTGGGCCTAAATCAGAGGGACTGCTACTACTCCAAAATTGACTTGAAGGGGCTGCTCCAGTCACAGCTGTAGCCACAGATAAATCTGTGCGTGGTGCTTTAGCGTGAACATTTTGGCTTAATGATGCGCTCAATGCTAAACCTGCAAGGACGGTTTTTACGCCAGATCTGAAGCATTTTTGCGCGAATGTTGCTTGAGTTTTATAAAAACTGCCAATCATTTCTCACCTGCCATTTTTAAAGATTGTAAAGAATCTTTTGTTAAGAAAATGCTAAGAGGTTGACTTTTTGGGTTGAGGCGTCTAATAAGGTGGGGTGTTTATTTCCGTCAGTCGATAAGTTTTATCCGCTGGCGCATTTTTTGTTGTGTAAAAATGTTTGATGGATTAAGTAACAGGCTGGGTGTAATTTTTGATCGTCTGAAGGGTCGTGGGGCTCTGAATGAGGGCGATGTGAATGAAGCCATGCGCGAAATCAGAATCGCGTTGTTGGAAGCTGATGTTGCCTTGCCGGTCGTCAAACAAGTTATCCAAGATATAAAAGAGAAAGCTGTTGGCCAAGAGGTTTTAAAAAGCATCACACCCGGCCAAATGGTTGTTAAAATCGTAAATGATCATTTGATTCAGTTGCTTGGAGGCGAAGCTTCACCCATTAATCTCAATGCGCCAGCACCTGTGGTGATGATGGTGGTTGGGTTGCAAGGTTCTGGTAAAACAACTTCTGTGGCGAAGCTAGCTAAATATTTGGCCCAAAAAGAACGTAAGAAGGTTCTGATGGCTTCTGTTGACGTGTACAGACCTGCGGCACAGGAGCAGCTAGAGATTTTAGCTCAGCAGAATAGCCTGCTCAGCCTGCCTATTGTGGCGGACCAAAAGCCTGTGGACATTGTCCGAAGGGCTTACGATCAAGCTAAGAAAAGCGCTGTTGATGTTTTAATTATTGATACGGCCGGTCGTTTGCATATCGATGAACAGCTGATGAATGAGCTCAAAGCAATTTATGCCAGCATGCCTATAACAGAAGTTCTGTTAGTTGCCGATGCAATGACTGGGCAAGATGCTGTGACAATGGCTAAAGCATTTGATGAATGCATAGAGCTAACCGGAGTGATTTTAACGCGTGTGGATGGCGATGCCAGGGGCGGTGCTGCGCTTTCTATGAAGGTAGTGACAGGTCGCCCCATTAAGTTTGTTGGATTGGGTGAGAAGGTCGACCAGCTGGATGTGTTTCATCCTGATCGTATTGTTAGTCGCATTTTGGGTATGGGCGATGTCGTTAGCTTAGTTGAAAAAGCTGCTGAGATGATTGACCAAGAAGAGGCCGAGCAGCTAGCTAAAAAAATGTCAAAGGGACAGTTTGATCTTAATGATCTAGCTAAGCAGTTACAGCAGGTGTCTAAAATGGGTGGTCTATCTGGTTTGATTAATTTCTTGCCGGGTATCTCAAAGTTTCAGGACAAAATCAAAGAGTCTGGTATTGATGATCGTATGGTGGCGAGGCAATTGGCCCTCATTCGCTCAATGACTCCGCAAGAGCGTCGCAATCCAAAGTTGCTTAACGCTTCTCGCAAAAGGCGTATTGCGTCAGGGGCGGGTATGTTAGTGCAGGATCTCAACCGCCTTTTAAAGCAATTTCAAGATATGGCTACCCTCATGAAAAAGATGGGTGGCATGGGTAAGGGGAAGGGGTTTTTAAAAAATGGCCTCAATAACCTTTTGTTTCGATAAATGTTAGTTATTTATTAGGAGAAGAAATGTCATTAAAAATTCGTTTGGCTCGTGGTGGTGCAAAAAAGCGCCCTTATTACAGGATTGTTGTTGCAGATGTGCGCTGCCCTCGTGATGGCCGCTTTATTGAGAAAGTGGGTGCCTATAACCCAATGCTTGCCCAAGGGGCACAAGATCGAATCGTATTGAACACTGATCGCATCAAGCATTGGTTGTCTGTAGGGGCTCAGCCAACAGATCGTGTTGCAAAATTTTTGGGGCAAGCTGGCGTAATTGCTATGCCCGCCATTCGTGAGACACCAAATAAATCCGCTCCAAAGCAAAAAGCACAAGAAAGACTTAAGGCTGCTCAAGATGCTGTCTTAAAAGCAAAGGAAGCCGCTGAAGCTGCCGTTGCTGCGGCTAAGGAAGCTGCTCCTGAGGAAGCGTCTTCAGAGCCAGCTTCTGAAGCTACTGTGGAAGAGGCTGCTCAGTAACTTCATGGGTCTGGTTTGTGTTGGGAAAATTGTTGGCGTAAAAGGAATTAAAGGGTTGCTCAAAGTAAAAAGCTACACCCAACATCCTCAAAATATTGCCCAGTTCGGTACTTTACTTACCGAAAGTGGGATGGCGCTAACATGCTTGCATGTTCAGGAGAGCCATCCACCCTATTTGGTCATCTCCTGTGACGAGATTACAGACAGGACTCAAGCGGAAAAGCTGAAAGGGCAAAACTTGTCCATACACCGTCATGAGCTGCCTCAAATTCCAGAGGATGAGTATTACTATGTGGATTTAATTGGCCTCGATGCCATTGATCGTGCCGGTGAGAAAGTTGGAATTATCAAGCAGGTAGCTAATTTTGGTGGGGGCGATTTCCTGGAAATTGATTTGGACGCTGGCCAAGGCGTGGCAACGATCCTTTTCAGTCGGGAGGATGTTCCGGTCGTTAACATAAAGGGTAGGCATGTTATTATCGAGCGCGAATCACTGCTGATTGCGAATGATAAAAATAACAAAGCCATGGAAGGTGAAGAATGAGTTGGACAGCTCACATTCTCACTCTTTTTCCTGAAATGTTCCCAGGGCCATTAGGGCATTCTATTGCAGGAAAAGCACTGAACAATGGTATGTGGTCATTGAAAACATATAACATTCGTGATTTTTCTCAAAGTCGCCATAATGCTGTGGACGATACGCCGTTTGGTGGTGGGCCTGGTATGGTTCTTAAAGCTGATGTTGTTCATCGAGCTTTAGAGCACGTTTCAGGTCAGCTCACAAATCCAAAATACATTTATCTATCACCCAGGGGCAAGCCATTGACTCAAGAGAAGCTTGATAGCTTGGCGGCTGAACAGAATGTTGTCGTGCTTTGTGGTCATTATGAGGGGATCGATGAACGGGTCTTGGAAGAGTGGCCGCTGGAGGAAGTGAGCATCGGCGATTATGTTTTGTCGGGTGGAGAAGTCGCGGCCATGGTTCTTGTGGACGGTGTGGTTAGATTGTTGGACGATGTGATCGGCAAGGCAGACTCTCTTGAGGAGGAAAGTTTCCGCAAGAATTTACTGGAGTACCCTCAATACACCAAACCTCAATTATGGAATGACCGCAAGGTTCCAGATGTATTACTCTCTGGTCATCATCGGCTCATTTCTCAATGGAGGCTCGAGCAAGCTGAAACCCTTACCAAACAAAGACGCCCTGATTTATGGGAAAGATATTGTCATTCTAAGGAATAATGGATAGTTTTTTGAAAAGAAGGAATACGGAAATGAATTTATTAGAAGAATTTGAAAAGAGGCAGATCGAATCGCTCACTCAGACCAAGAAGGTCCCTAGCTTTTCGGCTGGCGATACATTGAAAATCTGGGTGCGGATCGCCGATGAAGGCGGAAAAGAAAGAACACAGGCCTATGAGGGTGTTTGCATTGCTCGTAAGAATGCCGGTTTAAATTCGTCCTTTACCGTTCGTAAATTGTCATATGGTGAAGGCGTGGAGAGGGTTTTTCCACTTTATTCACCAAACATTACCATCGAAGTTTTGCGCAGAGGTGCTGTGCGTCGTGCTAAGTTGTATTACCTAAGAGGTCGTACAGGAAAGAGCGCTCGTATTGCTGAAAAGCAGGGCATTCGAAAGGATTCATCGGGAACAGTAGCAGCTGCGGAAGCCGCTAATGTTCAAGCGCCAGCTTCGGTCAAAATGCCTGAAGCTCCTTCCGTTGAAGCATCAGTGACTGAGAACAACGAAAACTCATAACTTTAATAAAGTTAACATTTTATCCATTGGGGCACTAAAGCCCCAATGGGTGTGTATTATCGGAGCTTAAATTGGCTTGAAGTGGCTCAAGCTTGTGGTTGGTATCAGAGCTATTTTTTATCTGATGGTTGTCTACATCGGTAGAAAGGTTAGGGAGGCCAGCCATAGTTTTTCTTATTTCCCTAACCTTGTGATTGCAATTCGTCCCTATGTAAATCTCGATAGCCCTGATAAAAGCTATTTGAGCTTTTTGCCCATCAGCTTGACGTTGAAACAAAAGTCCGGATACTTTAAAAGCAAAAGCTGCTGCGTCGAGCTTTTTAGCCTTTTCAAAATAATTGCCAGCGTTCAAGTAACTTTCCGCAGCTTTGGAGAGTTCTTGTTTTATTTCATACTCTGAGGCCAAACGCATGAGATTATTGGCTTCATCGGCATCGTTTGAATTATAGAGTGATACCAAAGTTTCTTTAGTGTCGCCAATCATTAAGATTGAAACGAGAAGCGTTATCAGCGTTAAGGCCAGGGTAGAGTATATAAAAATGGTATTATTTTTTCTCATTGGAAAACCTATGTATTTCCAAAACATACAAATAAAATAGTTAAAGAATTATGAAGGAATAGTTAATAATCGTGTGCTTGTATAATGAAAAACCTCCATCTATGGTGGAGGTTTTTGGCTTAAAGCTTCCTAATTATTAAGCAGTTGATCGATTTTCCAAGATTGTTCAAGGGTAGTATCAAGAATAAAGCGCATCTTAGGGGTGAATTTTAATCTTAATTCGACGGCGATTTTTTTCTGGATGACTGGAGCAAGCGCATTAAACGCGGTTAAAATTTTTTCGGGTTCTTCTGCCGCGTGAATGGAAAGATAAACATGTGCATGCCGCAAATCTGGGCTCATCTTCACCTCCATAACGCTAACTGACATTGGGTCAATCTTATAGAATTCAAGGTCATGTATATTGGTGGCGAGAATTCGTTTAACGAGTTCCCCAACTTTAAGTTGACGTGTGGATAGAGCCATTATCTTTATTCCAGAGTACGAGCGATTTCTTCAATTTCGAAGCATTCGATCACATCACCAGCGCGTATGTCATGATAGTTTTCAAAGGCCATTCCGCACTCGAATCCATCTTTAACTTCTTTGACTTCGTCCTTAAAGCGCTTGAGGGTTTTTAAGCTGCCCTCGTGTATGACTACGTTATCTCTCAACAGTCTAACTTTGGCACCGCGTTTGACAATTCCTTCGGTTATCATACAGCCAGCAACTTTGCCAATTTTGGTAATATTGAAAACATCTCTGATGGAAGCGTAGCCTAAGAACTTTTCTTTCATGATTGGGCTGAGCAATCCACTGAGGGCGGCTTTAATATCATCAATGACATTATAAATGATTGAGTAATAGCGAATATCAACTTCGTCTCTTTTTGCCAAATCGCGTGCTTGTGGGTTAGCGCGGACATTGAAGCCAACAATAATGGCATTAGAGGCGCTTGCTAAGGTCACATCACTTTCATTGATCCCGCCGACAGCTGCATGAAGAATGCGAACAGATACTTCGTTGGATCCAGTAATTTTTTCCAAACTACCAATAATGGCTTCCAATGAACCTTGAACATCCGATTTGACTAAAACAGGTAATTCTTTGGTTTCGCCAGCAGCAATCTGTGACATCATTTGTTCCATGGTGCCGCGGCCTCTGCTTGCTGCTAAGTGTTCGCGCTGGCGTTGCTTTCGATAATCAGCAATTTGGCGCGCTTTGGTTTCATCACCCAGGACTATGAAATCGTCCCCAGCTAAAGGAACGCCAGTTAAGCCTACAACCTCAACGGGGACGCTTGGGCCAGCACGGTCTTTCTTATTGCCCCTCTCGTCTACAAGGGCGCGTACGCGGCCCCATTCATTGCCTGCAATAAAAATATCACCAATTTTGAGGCTGCCTTTTTGTACCAAAACCGTGGCAACAGCTCCGCGGCCACGTTCCATTTTGGCCTCAATAATAATACCTTCTGCTGGGCGGCTTGGGTTGGCGTTAAGATCTAGAATTTCTGATTGAAGCAAAATGGCTTCTTCAAGCTTCTCAAGATTGATGGATGTTTTAGCCGAAACTTCGACATCCAAAACATCGCCCCCTAATTTCTCTACAACAATTTCATGTTGCAGGAGTTCCATACGAACACGATCAGGTTGCGCGTCAGGTTTATCAACTTTATTGATGGCAACCACAATTGGTACTTTGGCAGCTTTCGCATGGCGAATCGCTTCGATGGTCTGTTCTTTGATGCCATCATCCGCTGCCACAACTAAAACGACAACGTCAGTAACGTTGGCTCCACGAGCGCGCATTTCAGTAAAGGCTGCGTGACCGGGGGTATCAATAAACGTGATTTTTTTGCCACTCGACATCGTGACTTGATAGGCGCCAATGTGTTGTGTGATACCGCCGGCTTCTGAGCTGACAACATCTGTTTTCCTAAGTGCGTCCAGCAAGGAGGTTTTACCGTGATCAACGTGACCCATGATGGTAACAACCGGTGCGCGTGGGCGAAGATCTTGCGGATTGTCCTCTTCGCCTTTGATGCCAAATTCAACATCAGCATCTGATACGCGTTTAATTTTATGGCCGTATTCTGTAATAATAATTTCAGCTGTATCCGCATCGATAAATTGGTTAATCGTAACCATCATCCCCATACGTATGAGGCTTTTGACAACATCTGCACCACGTGTGGCCATGCGATTGGCAAGGTCTTGTACGCTGATAGTTTCAGGAACGATAACTTCACGAATGATTTTCTGAGCTGAGGGATCGTCATGCTGTAAGCGATTCTTGAATTTTTCTTTTGCACGTCGCATAGAAGCTAGGCTGCGTGTGCGAGTCTTTTCTTCCCCGTCATCATCGAGAGAATTTATCGATACTTTGCTTGGCCTTCTTTTTTCGTCCCGACGAGTTACAGGAGCAACGCGTTTTTGCTCAACAGAGGGCGAACGATTGTTGCGTTCTTCGTCTTCTTCGTCATCTTCACGAATAGTTTTAGGAAGGCTCCCATGTCGTGGATGCTGTGTTGCCGTAGACTTAGGTTTTTCAACTAAAGGTTCTGTAATTTCTGCATCGATAGGGGCGGCAGCGGGTTTAGCTGTATCATAAACCGGTGTGCCGACCTTGACTTGTTTCTCCTCATGGAGTTCTTCTGACTCAACGAAAGTATCTTCAGTCTCAGCCTTTCTGGCTGTTTGGAGGGCCTTAAGGCGCGTATCCCATTCCTTATTGGTTAATCGTCCTTGTGATTGGGCTGAATCAGCTCTATCCGCTGGTTGAGGAGCACCCGCATCGGTTTGGGAAACAAAGCGCTTTTTCTTAACTTCAACCGTTACCGTCTTGCTTCGGCCATGGGAAAAGCTCTGCCTAACCTGACCAGATTCAGGATTTTTTTTAAGGTCTATCTGTTTAGATAAACCAAGGGTTATTTTCGTTTCTGGATTATCTTTGTCTGCCATGTTTTTTATTCACCTTTAAATGAGACATCTCGCCGTTTTTAAGAAGCGGGATCCTCGAACCATTTTGCGCGAGCTTTCATGATGATAGCACCAATTGTTTCGTCATGGATATTAAATCCTGACAGAATTTCTTTGACTTCATCGACAGCTAGTTCTGCAAAATCATCTTGCGTTTTAATTTTGTTCTCACCTAACTTTACCAACATAGCTGGTGTAAGGGCTCCCAACTCGAGCATACTTTCTTCGACGCCGAGATCCTTATAGGCTTGAGTCAACTTTGCTTCAGTTTCTTTCAGGTTCTTTTGAGCGCGAGCTTGAAGTTCCCCAGCAATTTCATCGTCAAAGCCTTCTATGCTGCGAAGATCATCGGGGTGAACAAAGGCAATTTCTTCAACTGTAGAAAAGCCTTCTCCAACAAGCAAGTGAGCCACAACCTCATCCACATTCAAAGCTTCAATAAAGTGTGCGGATTTTGTCTTCAGCTCTTCGGTCCTTTTCTCGGACTCCTCTTTTTCTGTTAGGATGTCGATAGTCCAACCAGTTAGTTGAGAGGCCAAACGGACATTTTGGCCGCGCCTACCAATGGCAAGGCTGAGTTGCTCATCGGGAACAACAACTTCAATTCTTCCAGCCTCTTCGTCCATGACTACTTTAATGACTTCAGCAGGCGCTAATGCATTCACAACAAATGTTGCTGGGTTAGAAGACCAGGGGACGATGTCAATTTTCTCGCCTTGTAGTTCATTGACTACGGCTTGAACTCGGCTTCCTCTCATGCCAACACAGGCGCCTACAGGGTCGATGGAGTGATCTGCTGTAAAAACGGCAATTTTTGCTCGGCTGCCAGGATCGCGGGCGACAGATTTAATCTCAATAACGCCATCGTATATTTCTGGGACTTCTTGAGCAAACAGCTTGACCATGAATTGGTTGTGGTTTCGAGATAAAAAGACTTGAGGGCCCTTTGTTTCTTTGCGTACATCATAGATGTAAGCGCGGATACGATCTCCTGCCCTGTATGTTTCTCGAGGAATGAGATCATCTCTGCGCAACAATCCTTCGCCGCGCCCAAGGTCTAAAAAGAGGTTGCCGTATTCGACTCGCCTTATGAGGCCGTTAACAACATCACCAATTTTATCTTTAAATTCTTCATATTGTTTTTCACGTTCAACATCTCTGACGCGCTGCACAACAACCTGCTTTGCTGTTTGTGCCGCAACACGTCCAAAATCCATCGGTGGGAGTGGATCTTTCAGCTCGTCACCAAGCTGGTTGCTTGGGGACTTTAATTGGGCCTCGGCTAAAGAAATTTCCGTACTTGGATTATGAACTTCTTCAACAACTGTTAGAATGCGATTTAAAATGATCTCACCGCTTAGACGATCAATGGAAACCCTTAAATCAATCTCAAAACCATATTTTGCGCGAGCTGCCTTTTGCAGCGCCATTTCCATAGCTTCGATAACGCTGTCGCGATCAATGCCTTTCTCGCGTGCAACAGTATCGGCGACATTTAAGAGGTCCTGTCGAATAATTCGAGATGAAAATTGTGTCATCTTTTTTCCTTAGGTTTATTAGTTTTCTGGCGAGCAGAAGAGGGTGGTTCATGAAAAATTTTTGATTTTAGTACGTCTGCATAGTCAAAGGTATTCACAGTATGCGTACCATCTTCAAGCAAAATTTCTAGCAAAATTGTAGATCCGTCTACGTTGGCAATTTTTCCTTGAAATTTCCGTTGTCCATTGATGGGGAGCTTGGTTTCAAGCTTAATGTAAGAGCCAATAAATTTTGCAAAGTGAGGTAGTTTTGTGAGAGGGCGATCTAATCCTGGTGAGGTTATTTCTAAGTGGTAAGATTCTTGGATGAGATCTTCAACATCAAGAATGGTTGACAGCGTGTGGCTTACGCTCACGCAGTCATCAATACTGATATTCTGGCCGTCTAATCTATCAATCATGACTTGTAACGTAGGACGATGCTTACCAGACAACAGAACACGAACAATTTCGTAGCCCATTGATTCGAGCGCGCCTTCAGAAATATGAACAATTTGATCTATGATTGACATTATATCTATTCCAAACAACAAAAAAAGGTGGGTTTAACCCACCTTTTAAAGACTTATTACAGAAAAAATCCTCCAAATGCAAGATTTTTTTTGTGAATAAAGTTAACTCCTAATGGGTTTGTTCAGCATTCTTTTGTAGGGTTTTGTTGAGCCGTGATGCTGCTAGCATGGTTACAAGGCCAAATAGTAATGCTGTTAATCCCATTGTGTTAAAGGCGTTGCTATATACCAGTATGGAGGTTTTTGGTTCGATCGGGCTGCTACCGTTACTGGGGACGCTCATGAAGAGCTGGGCGAACGTTCCGCCTATGTAATTTGCAAATGCATACGATAAGAACCATATGGCAGACATGGCGCTCGTGTATTTAGTCGGCGCAATGCGCGTTATTAAGGATAGTCCGATGGGTGAAATAAATAACTCTCCTGATGAGATAAAAAAAGAAGACAAAAGGAGCCATCCTAAAGGAACAATGCCGGTTGATTTTGATAAGAAACAGCCCAGTGATAAAATCAACAGGGCAATGCCAATTTGCGCAAGAGAAAGGCCAAACTGCATAGGTGCGCCTATGTTCTTGCCTTTCAAGGACAGCCTGTTCCAGAGTATGGCAAACATAGGGCCCATAAGAGTGACAAATAGCGGATTAATCCCTTGAAAAACAGAAGATGGGATGGTTAGGCCGAAAATCTCTTTGTTGATATTGCGTTCGATGAATAGTGCTATGGAGCCACCGCCTTGCTCTAATATAGCCATAAAGCACATATTGCAGAGCATAAGGCCTAGGCATACCAGTAGGGCGTTTTTCTGATAAATGGGGCAGCGTAAGCTTATGACAATCCAGTATACTACAGAAATGATGCCAGCAGAAATAACAATGACATCCATGAGGCTGTGGTTTTGAATTATAAAGTATATGGGGATCACAAAAGCAAGCGTTAAGATGCTAATGGTGCTCTTAAGCCAAGTGGGTGTTGCAATAACCAACTCATTCTCAGCAATCTTTGCTTTGTTGCCAAAAAAAATGAAAACTACAAAGCTAATTAAAATAACCAGTCCGGCAATAAAAAAACCTACTTCCCAATATGGTGTGCTGCCTGCGCTAATTGGGGATGTGTTGCCAGACAGGCGGTTGATGATTTTGAAGATCAAGTCTGGTTTTTGGGCAAAGAACCCACATAGGGGGGCGAGTAGTGCGCCAAGATTTACAGCTGTGTAAAAATACGTAAATCCTGAGTCACGGCGAGGGTCGTTGCTTGTGAATTGGCTGCCGACCATTGAGACGATATTTGACTTAAAATAACCCGTACCCAATACGAGAAAAGCTAGGCCAAGATTAAAATACTGACTATCTAGGAAAAATAAGATGTTATAGCAAATAATCATATGGAAAATACCTATGGCGACAGATATCTTCTTGCCTAAGAAGCGGTCTGCCAAATAGCCGCCAATAAGAGGCGCAAGGTATATCAAGGCCATAAAGGTCGCATAGGTGCGTAGGGCCAAGTCGTCGGTGTAAAGTAATCGGTGAGTCATAAAAAGGACTAGAAACGAGCGGAGTCCATAAAAACTAAATCGCTCCCATAATTCTGCTAGAATAATACCCCAGAATCCTTCGGGTTGTTTAACGAGCAAACGTGCCACGGCATAAACTTTCAATGAACAGGTGTTTTTAGAACAAAGACACATTTTGTTCCGGCCTGTCAATCATTGCTTAAGGTTGAAACAATAAATCTGGTGCAGCCCGCTGATATTAGATTGAAATTTATTAAAATTTTTTTTAATGACGATTTTAATGGCGAGTTGGTTAACAAAAAACGATTGTATTTAAGATAGTCGCGCTTTAGGTTAACTCGGCTTGACAAAAAGGACACTTATGAATGTGGCATGGATGGATCATTATTGATAAACCTCAGGGGATTTCATCGGCTGGCGTGGTTGCTGAGGTAAGGCGGTTAACCAAAACCAAAAAGGTAGGTCATGCTGGCACTCTCGATCCGAATGCTACCGGGGTTTTGCCCATAGCTTTGGGGGAAGCTACCAAGACAGTCCCTTATATCCTTCAGGCACATAAAGTTTATGAATTCAGTATTGTTTGGGGGATTGAAACCGATACAGATGATATTGTAGGGCGGCAATTAGCGCGGTCAACCGTTATCCCGACAGCTGAGGCTATTGCTGCATCTTTGCCTCTTTTTCGAGGAAAGATCCAACAAGTTCCGCCGCAATATTCGGCCATTAAAGTGAATGGGGATAGGTGCTATAAGTTGGCGCGGCAGGGTATTAAGGTGGCAATACCTTCAAGAGAAGTTGAGGTTTATGAGTTTGAGATACTAAAAGGTGCTGGAGAAGCTGAAACATGGTTTAGAGTTCACTGTGCGAAGGGGACGTATGTGCGGTCTTTAGCAAGGGATTTAGCACAATCCTTGGAGGCTTTAGGCTGCGTTAATCGCTTGCGTCGGGTCCAAATTGGTAAAATTGATGTTCAGAATGCGATTTCTCTGGATTATCTAAAAAATCTCGGGCATAGTCTTGGGCAAGGTCATGGCTTTATACTGATTCCCGATGCTCTGGACGACATCCCGGTCATTCACGTGGATCAAGAAACGGCCCGCGGCCTTATAAAAGGACGAGCGGTTGCCGTAAACTTTGATGGCGCATGCCAGCCAGGTCAAGTCATCTTGTGTTGTTTTCGAGGAGAGGCTTTGGCATTAGGTATGACTGAAGGGCAAAAGCTTTACCCAAAGAGAGTATTTAACATAATTGAGGTTGACGATGTCGATTGAAGCACAAAAGAAAACACAAGTTATTAAAGATTTTTCCCGTGGCGATAAAGATACTGGTTCTCCAGAGGTCCAAGTGGCAGTCTTATCTGAGCGGATTAAGAATTTAACGGAGCATTTAGGCACTCATAAGAAAGATTTTCACTCACGCCGAGGGCTCCTTTCTATGGTCAGTAAAAGGCGCCGGTTATTGGACTATCTAAAAAGTAAAGATCAAAGCCGATATGAGGATCTTATTCAAAGATTAGGCTTACGTCGTTAATCGGTGCGAATAAAGGGGCTTGGCCCCTTTTTTGCTAAAATACATACAAGGAATTACAGATATCTATGTTTAACATCATAACAAAAACACTCAATTGGGGTGGTCGTCAGCTTAAGCTTGAAACCGGCAAAATTGCTCGCCAAGCTACAGGATCGGTTGTAGCAACTTACGGTGAGACGTCAGTCTTGTGCACGGTAGTTGGCGCAAAGGCCGCAACTCCAGGTATTGATTTTTTACCGCTTAGTGTTCATTACCAAGAAAAAAGCTTTTCAGTTGGAAAGATCCCAGGCGGTTTTTTCAAGCGAGAAGGTAGGCCCAGTGAGAAAGAAACATTGGTTTCCAGGCTCATTGATCGTCCTATCCGGCCGCTTTTCGTGGAAGGCTTTCATCACGAAGTACAGGTTGTTTGTACCGTCTTAAGTTATGATTTAGAGAATGACTCGGATATCGTTGCACTGGTTGGTGCTTCGGCTGCTTTGACATTATCTGGTCTCCCATTTTTAGGGCCAGTTGGTGGCGTAAAGGTTGGGTATAAAGATGGAACGTTTATTTTAAACCCAACGGTTGAGCAGTTAGAAGAGTCTGACCTTGACTTAGTCGTGGCTGGTACCCAAGAAGGCGTTCTTATGGTTGAGTCAGAGGCCAAAGAGTTATCTGAAAAAGTTATGCTTGATGCCGTTATGTTTGGTCATGAGAATTATCAGCCTGTTATTGATCTCATCATTCAGATGGCTGAAGAGTGTGCACACGAGCCATGGGAAATTCCTGAAGAGTCAGCAGAAGTTGCTAAGATGAAAGAAGCCTTAGAAGCTGAATTTGAGGCTACCCTTCGTGAGGCTTATAAGGAAAAAGTTAAACAAAATCGTTACAAAAAAATTGATGCAGCTAAATCTCAAGCCATTGAAAAATTCACTGAGCAAGGATTTGATTCTGTCGTGATTGGTTCAGCGTTTAAAGCTCTTGAAGCGCAGATTGTTCGTCAAGACATTCTTAAGTCTGGCCAGCGTATTGATGGCCGTGATACCAAAACCATTCGTCCTATTGTTTCTGAGGTTGGTTTGCTTCCTAAAACCCATGGGTCGGCATTGTTTACACGCGGTGAAACACAAGCATTGGTTGTCGCAACTTTGGGAACAGCGCAAGATGAACAAATCATCGATGCGTTGGAGGGAGAATATAGAGAGCATTTTATGCTGCACTATAACTTCCCACCATTTTCTGTCGGTGAAGTTGGCCGCCTCTCAAGCCCAGGGCGTCGCGAAATAGGCCATGGTCGTTTAGCATGGCGTGCCATTCGTCCGATGTTGCCGAATCGTGATGCGTTTCCTTATACCATCCGTGTGGTTTCGGAAATTACAGAGTCCAATGGTTCATCCTCTATGGCCACAGTATGTGGAGCTTCATTGTCAATGATGGATGCTGGTGTTCCTTTGCCAAAAGCTGTTGCTGGTATTGCGATGGGGCTTATTAAAGAAGGGAAAAAGTTTGCTGTCCTGTCGGATATTTTAGGTGATGAAGATCACCTTGGTGATATGGACTTTAAAGTGGCTGGTACCCAAGATGGTGTGACGGCTCTTCAGATGGATATCAAAATTACGAGCATAACTAAAGAAATTATGAAGCAGGCCCTAGAGCAAGCTTGCGAGGGCAGGTTGCATATTTTGAAGGAAATGGCGAAGGGTATTGATGGATCTCGTGAGGCCGTCAGTTCAAATGCGCCTAGGATTGTGACCATCAGTATTCCAAAAGATAAAATTCGTGAAGTCATTGGAACGGGTGGTAAGGTTATTCGTGAGATTTGCGAGACGACTGGTGCTAAGATTGACATCGACGATGATGGAACAGTGCGTATTTCAAGCACAAATAGTGAGGCGTTGGACGCCGCATTGGCCAGAGTTAAAGCTATTGCTTGTGAACCAGAAATTGGAGAAGTATACTCGGGCAAAGTTGTTAAGGTGATGGAATTTGGTGCTTTTGTGAACTTCCTTGGGACACGGGATGGCTTAGTGCATATATCCGAACTTTCAGCGGGCAGACCAGCTAAAGTTGCTGACGTGGTTAAAGTTGGTGATGTTGTGAAAGTTAAAGTGATCGGTCATGATGAGCGTGGCAAGATCAAGTTGAGCATGAAATCTATTGAAGATAGTGTAAGTTCGTAGGGGAACGACTTGTCAAATATAGTTGTGTCGTGATGGTATGAAGAAACTTCAACCAGTTTTGATGTCAGGCCGAGAGGTTCTCCCGCTTGTGGAAGGTGGAAAAGGGATTTCTGTGTCTAATGGAGAAAGCTCTGGCGCTTGGGCCGCCGCTGGTGGTGTGGGAACATTTTCGGCTGTGAACGCTGATTTCTACGATGAAAATGATCAGCTCCTACCAATTGTGTATAAAGGGAAAACTAGGCGGGAACGCCACCAAGAGTTGATCACTTTTGCAATCCAAGGTGGCATCTCTCAAGCTCAAGTGGCTCATGAACGTGCGAATGGTCAAGGCCGCCTTCATATGAATGTCCTTTGGGAGATGGCAGCAGTAGAGCCCATTTTGCATGGTGTGCTTGAAGGCGCCAAGGGCCTAATTCATGGGGTTACGTGCGGTGCAGGTATGCCCTTTCGTATCGCTCAGATTTCAGCAAGCTACGGTGTGTATTATTACCCCATCGTATCTTCAGCTAGAGCCTTTAACATCCTTTGGAGGCGAGCCTATAATAAATTCCCAGAATGGCTAGGTGGCGTGGTTTATGAAGACCCGTGGCTTGCCGGGGGGCACAATGGGTTAAGTAACAGCGAAGATCCTTTAAAACCCGAGCAACCCATGCCGCGCGTGAAAGCTCTAAGGGAAACGATGAACAGCTTTGGCTTATCTCATGTGCCAATAATTATGGCGGGTGGTGTTTGGTATGTGCGAGAGTGGGAAGAGTGGATCGATAATCCACAGATCGGGCCTATTGCTTTTCAGTTTGGCACTCGTCCACTGCTTACCCAAGAAAGCCCTATTTCATTGGCGTGGAAGAAAAAGCTGTTAACTTTAAAAAAAGGTGAAATCAAGCTTAATAATTTCAGCCCAACAGGATTTTATTCCTCAGCGGTTGTTAACCCATTTTTGGAAGAGCTTGACCAACGCAATCAACGGCAGGTTGCCTTTACTGTGACGCCTATTGGCGAGCATGATGTGCAGTTTTTGGTAGGACCAAGAGGGCGCCCTGTTTATTTAACGCGTATTGATAAAGAGCGCGCTGAACAATGGGTTAATCAGGGATTTTCCGAGGCGTTGAGGACGCCAGACTCGACACTCATTTTTGTTGATTCCAATAAGGCTAACGAGATTTTGACGGATCAAATCAATTGCATGGGTTGTTTGAGTCAGTGCCGTTTCAGCAATTGGGCACAAAACGAGCTTGGAACGACCGGTAAGAAGGCAGATCCGAGGTCATTTTGCATTCAAAAAACGCTTCAAGAAATTAGCCATGGTGGCAATGTTGAGCAGCATTTAATGTTTGCTGGTCACGGGGCTTACCGTTTTGCAGAAGACCCGTTTTATCAAAACGGTTTTATTCCTACAGTCGGGCAGTTAATCGACCGCCTTATGACAGGCGATTAGAAGCGCCAATCAAAAAACCCCACAAGATAGATGATTTCATCTGCTGAGGGCCCGCTCCCAAAACCCTTATTGCTTATAGGTGAGCTATGATTTTTCGGGAGTGGTTTTTCAGAATCTAAATTTCTTGGCTCAATATTTTGAGCGATTGCTAGAGTTAGAGGCCCGTAGAACCAAACCCGCCGCCACGATGAGGGGCATTTAGCGCGGCTAGATCTTGTGTCGCGTCAACGAGCGTAACGCGGCAGACCGGTGCAATAACCATCTGTGCAATACGCATGCCTCGTTCAATGGTAAATGGCTCTTCACCAAAATTGATCAGGATAACTTTTACTTCACCTCTATAATCACTATCGATGGTGCCAGGAGTGTTTAAAACGCTGATGCCATTTTTGAGAGCTAAGCCTGAACGAGGGCGAACTTGGGCTTCATAGCCGTCAGGAAGGTGTAAGATAAAGCCTGTGGGAACAAGTGTGCGTTGAAGCGAAGGCAGAACGATAGACTCATCAATAGCGGCCATCAGGTCAAGACCAGCCGACTGCGATGTTGCATGGCTAGGTAATGGGAGGTTTTCGCCATGGGGAAGTTTTTGCATGTTGATATGAAGATGAGTATTCATGATGCTCCTTATTTCCATCCGCAATGTATGGCAACAATGCCGCCAGATAAATTATTGTATGTTACATTTTTAAACCCCGTCTTTGAAAGTTTGTCTTTAAACATCAACGGTGGCATGAATTTATCAATGCTTTCGGCCAAATATCTGTAAGAGGCTTCATCGTTAGCAACGAGTTTACCCAACATGGGGATGCATTTTAACGTATAAAACTTATATGCAGAGCTAAAAAATGGCCATGTTACCTTACTAAACTCAAGACATAAAAACTGTCCGCCAGGCTTAAGTACACGATAAGCTTCTGCAAGGGCCGCATCAATGTGAGTGACATTTCGGATGCCAAAAGCGATGGTGTAGCCGTCGAAAGCATCATCACAAAACGGTAAGATTTCAGCATTTGCGCAAACAGGTGCCGGGCGAAGGCTTAGATCTTTTGATGTATGAGCATGGGTCAGCATATCGTGGTTTAGATCACAAAGCGTTATCTTTCCTTCAAGTCCAAGTTTGAGTAGCTTTTGTCTAATCCTATCACTGATATCACCAGTCCCTCCGGCCATATCCAAATGCTGAAAATTTGGCTTTACGGCAAGGAAATTCACAAAATGATCTTTCCATTTTCGATGAAGTGTGAGGCTCATGAGGTCATTCATCAGGTCATATTTGTGTGCAACCTTATTAAAAACGGCTTGTACCATATGTGTTTTTTGTTCTGGTTCAACATGTTGAAAGCCAAACGAGTGGAGCTTCTGATGGGGGTTTGTTTTATGCACCATAATACTTCCCATAGCATAGGAAAAAACGTTTATTCCTAAACTTCCTGAAGTTGAAACAATATGTCAAGGATTAAACAGTAGCCTGGGTCTGACTTAAGCTTGTTTGTTTTTTGATCCCTATGATAAAAATTTAATTAATTTATAGCTTTTATTACAAAGATTATCTATTATGACCAAAAAGGTCCCTTATCATAAACGCAGTAATTAATTGTTTAACAGGTAAACGGTATCCTGCGAATGTTGTTATGTTGTAGAAATTTTCTCATCCTTCTTCTGATGCTGATGATTGGATCGGGGGTAGCTAGAGCAGCTGTAACTACGCCCATTTCTTTTGAGCAGACTCCCAACTGTCTTACAAATAGCGAGCTTCGCTTTTTTAGCTTAGTGGATCGACATTTTGTGCCAGACCCATTAGAAAGATTGCCGCTGGATTTTCTAATACCCTCCGCACCACCATTTCTTTGTACAGAAGCGTGTTATGAGGAAAACCAATGCGACTCCTTGTCAGGCATGGTTCATGAAGAGCCCCAGTATTTTGCTTCTGAGCGTAGACTTTTCCATAACATGAATATGTTAAAGAAAAAACTTCTTCAACTTTCGTCCAGTGGAAATTTCCTTGCAACGTTGGCCTTGGGCCATATTTATATGCATGGGGTCGTGATCCCACAAGACCTTTCCGTTGCGGATAAGTATATATCCAAAGTGGCTGATAAGTATGTGCCTGCCATGTTCCAAAAGGCATTGTTTCTTTTTAAGCATGCTCACAATAATGTTGAGCAAATACGTCTAGCCCACCAATCTTTACAAAATGCTTTTCAATACCAATATTTATATGCGCACCTGTTTTTAGCCAGAAACGCGTTGCAGAATCCAACGGAAATGGAAGCTAAGCGAGCAGACGCCTTTAGTTTCTTAGATACTGTCGTCAAAAAAACAGGCAACCATGATGCACTTTTTTTAAGAGGCCGTTGTCACCAGTTTGGAATTGCCACACAAAAAAATGAATCATTGGCTAAAAATGACTACCTGGCGGCTATGGTGATGAAAAACGATGAGGCTGCATACTTTTATGCTATGTTTTTGTATGATGGAGTGGCTGGGGAAAAGAATGTTTCCTCAGCACTCAAAATATGGAATGGATTAACTTATCCAGGTCACTCAAAAAACGTTAGAGTTGCTGCTTTGAACCAATTAGCATCGCATTTTATCAAGATAGAAGATCGGCATGCAGCAAGTTTGTGGGTAAACGAAGCCGTTGCCTTAGGGTCTTATTTTTCTGCACTTGCGTATTTTAAGCTTGCACATTCTACAAGCTACAAGAATGGGGGTATTGTAGAAGATTTTTGGGATGATGCCTTTAAGGTTTTAAAGATTGCGGCACAAGCAAATTTTCCTCCAGCGCTAACATATATGGGGATATTGAGTCAGTATGGAATATTTGCGCCTATCAATGAGTCGCTGGCTTCGGATTATTACCAAAGAGCAATACTTGGTGGGGATGTTGAGGCTAAATTTAGATATGCCTCCATTAGCCTGAACTTACCAGCGATGACATCCAATTCAACGCTGGGAAAAAAGTACTTACAGGAGGCCGCAAATGAAGGTTTCCCTTTAGCGCAAGTCTATTATGCTGCTTACTTAATGAATGCCAATCAAAAATTGTTTCCAGTGGATATTGCCAAAGCAGAAGAAATATTGCTATCCCACCAATATCTCCCGCAATCGTTATTCTATCTTGGCCTTTTAAGGTGGGGACAGAAAAAATATCAAGATGCTAAAGATTTTTTCATAAGATCTTGTCATATGGGCGACGCTGCTGCTGGCACAATATTTTATGCGGGGACTGATGAAGTGGAGCGTGATGTTGACTTGGCTCTCAGGTGTCTAGAAGCCGCAGCCAAGGCAGGCAATGAGGACGCAGCAATGCAGCTTCGCAAACTAAAAAAGTAGGAAACACCCTTAGTCGTGAGACGCAGACGTACTTAAAGACCTTAAGTAAGCAATAACATCAGCACGCTCTTGTGGCTTTGTTAAGCCAACGAAAGACATTTTAGTGCCAGGGATGAAATCCCGTGGTTTAAAGAGAAACTTGCTTAAGTTCTCGTAGGACCACTCAATGGTTTGTGACTTAAATGCTGCTGAATAAGCAAAGCCTTCGTGCTGTGCGATTTTGCTGCCCACAATACCCCACAAATTTGGTCCAATCTTATTTGCTCCGCCTTGGTCATAAGTGTGGCATTGGGAACAGATTTTCTGAGCGATTTTTTGGCCGTTCTCAATGTTAGCGCCTGCTAATAATGCTTCAATAGGTTCGGCCTCTTTCTTTGCCGAAGAAGCACCCACATCGCTGCCTGCACCTGTGTCGGTGACTGCAACTTCAAGGACATTTTTCTCGAGCATTTTAGGATTAACAATCTCTTTGGAGATTAAAGAACCTACCATGCCAACTAAAAGAGCAATGATAATGCCAGCAGCAATTTTATTAAGTTCAAAACTATCCATTGGGTGTCCATAAGTACTTATGCTTTCAAGACCAAATGCCTAACATATTTTTTGTAAATATGAAATAGAGTGTCTTTTTGCAAGTCGTAGTTTTTTGTTTAAAAGTGTAATTTGCGCGCATATTTACCAAAAATAAATTAAATTTAGATGAATTATTAATCATTTGTTCCCTTTTTTGACCCATTATACGCTTAAAAATGGAGGCAATAGTGACTCAAGTTTACAAGGTTGCTCGGATGGGGGATGCCATCCTAAAGGAGCCTGCTGCTCATGTTGAGGATCCTCTTTTTGAGGAAATCCAAACCATCATTGAAAACATGAAAGTAACCATTGTTGCTCTTAAGAGTACAGGTGTTGCTGCGCCTCAAGTCTACATTCCATTTCAAATTACTGTGTTTCGCTTGCGCCCACACGGGGCGCCAGATGACCTGCCATTGGACCAGTATCCATGGACTGTGATGATTAACCCAAAGATTGTTGCACAAAGTGAAAAAAAGACGGCCCGCTGGGAAAGTTGTTTGTCTTTGCCAGATTTAACCGGATGGGTGGAACGGTTTGATACTGTTACATGCGTATATCTGGATGAAAACGGGGTGCGCCAAACCCTTGAAGCGAAGGGCTATTTAGCGCGTGTGATTCAGCATGAATGCGATCACTTGCAAGGTGTTTTATACCCTGAACGCATGACAAGTATGGAAAAGTTTGGTTTTAGAGATGAGATCCAAGCGCTATACGCAAAGCATTAAGCGTTTACTGTAAGGCCTTGCTGCTGGAGGATGGATTCAAGCTCTCCAGATTGGAACAATTCTTTGACAACATCGCACCCACCAATAAATTCTCCCTTGATGTATAATTGAGGAATGGTTGGCCACTGCGTGAAGTCTTTGATCCCTTGACGGACTTGCGGATCCTCCAAAACATTTACCCCTTTAAATGGGACATTCATGTGGTTTAGAATGGACACAACAGTCGCAGAGAAGCCACACATTGGGATGTCAGGTGTTCCCTTCATGTATAAAACAACATCGTTGTCTGCAATATCTTTAGCAATTTGATCTAGAATATCCATAATAATCCTGTCCTTGAAAATTATACATTTGAGGTCGGAGTGAAGGTGAGTAAGCTTAAGGCATGAAGCTTTGTCCCCATTAAACTACCTAAAGCGCTATACACAAGCTGATGCTGTTGAATTCTTGTTTTCCCACTGAAAGCGGCGGAAGTGATCTTCATTTGATAATGATCCTGATCACCTTTAAGGTCAACAAGCTCAATAACAGCATCGGGCAGCTGATCTTGAATGAGCTTGATAATGTCCTGGGCTGGCATTGGCATCTTATAAAAAACCTATGATTGACACACCTTCATTACTTAGCTCTAATGAAATCGAAATTCAACTTTTTTCTCTAATTAGGCCAGAAAATGATGGGGTGAAAAATGGATCAAAAAATAATTGAAGAGAAAATACAAACAGCCAAAAAAGCCGCCCTTAACGCCTATGCACCATATTCAAAGTTTCGAGTTGGTTGTGTGGTTGAAACACATGCTGGGAATTTTTATGAGGGGTGCAACGTTGAAAATATTTCTTATGGTTTGGCCTGTTGCGCAGAACGAACAGCCATTTTCAAAGCAGCAAGCACTGAAGGACCATCCATGAAACTTAAACATGTGTTTGTGGCTATGGCTGATCATAAGGAAGGCGCTCCTTGCGGGGCTTGTCGTCAGGTTATTGCTGAATTTGATGAGAGTACTATGGTGTATTTTAAATTGGGTGGCGAGACGAAAACAATGACTGTGAGCCAGCTACTTCCCTGCAACTTTGATAAACTGTGATTCATTCATGCCTCAAGTTTCTATTATATATGTCGAAAAGAAAGCACAAAGGTTAGGTGGCCTTATTTCTTATCTAGTCCAAGTTTTTGGTTTAGGTTTGCAAAAGGTTTGTTCTTAGGCTCCTCAGCGGGGGCTGATTCTTCGTTGGCTATCACAGCTCCTTCCTGGCGAGGAGCTTGATCGATGTTAAGGCAAAGATACTGTGCAATGATCTCGCCGATATCAATGGCTGGGTCATCATAAAATTCCTGATCTTCATCTTCCATAATGATGGTTTCAGCATAAACATGAGGAGTGAAAAAGACTTTGAATGTGGCTGTGATATTATTTTGAATGGGTTCAAGGGTGACAGCGCAGGTCTGTTCAAGGCGGGCTGTAAGCTTGCCTTGAATCATATGGGATTTGCCACCCACACTGGGTTCAATCGTCACATCAGAAACAAGGTTATGGACACATACCTGCAACCTTTTTGAAAGGGCAATACATTCATCCGCTGTGGCTTCAAAATGGATGGTGGTTGGGTCAAGGATGGTATCCAAGGAAACGGTGCGTGAGAATTCAGATGTGATCATGTGGCGTGCCAATGTTGGGGTAAAAATTACGTCTACATCATAAGGTTTAGGCAGCAGAATTTAAAGGGGAAAATTTAGATAGGCTGAAATGGTCTTATGTTACGGTTGGCCATTTACTAACACGCAAATCACCAACACCTATTTCACGATTGACAGGATACCCATCTTGGTGCCATTTTCTAAAACAACATTGATGCCCCACCATGGTGAAAAAGAATGTTTCGGTCAAGACTAGCATTTATCGCTCTAGCATTTGCACTCCTTCTGTCATCAGGGTGTGTGCGATTGCATCATACACGTGGCAATTTTGCTGATTCGGATAAGGTGGCTGAAGTGAAGGTGGGTATGACCCAAGAAGAGGTAGCTAAGCTTCTTGGAACGCCAACGACTCTTGCCCAATTTAAAGATAATGTTTGGTTTTATTAT
Source organism: Alphaproteobacteria bacterium 43-37 (assembly GCA_001897475.1). Lineage (GTDB taxonomy): Bacteria > Pseudomonadota > Alphaproteobacteria > 43-37 > 43-37 > 43-37. The sequence goes on along the minus strand of MKSY01000028.1, from coordinate 16,723 downwards.
GGGACAAAAGAATCTACTGTTGCGTTCTTGAGCCCACGGATTGACGCATCAAAGGTGGTTAAGGTTTCGTTCGATAACACGGGCCACGTGACAGCCGTTGAAACGCCGGATTTGAATAACCGTAATGTGGCGATTTCTAGTATGAAAACAGAAGATCTTAGCCATCGTAAAACATTCATGCGCAGCATCTTTGGCAACGTTGGCCGTTTCAATAAAACTTCTGACAAAGTTCGTCCACGCGTTGGCGGCCCTGGATATTAGAGTATTATTGAGAGCTTAAGCTCTCATCAAAGTTGGCTAAACATTATAATAAAGGAGAACTCAAAGTGGTTGAAATTGCCATTGTTTATCATAGCGGGTATGGTCATACAGCTAAGCAAGCCGAGTGGGTTGCAAAAGGTGTGGAAGAGGTGGCCGGAAGCAAAGCGCACGTTATCAATGCGGATCAAGCGGATACCTCTTGGGATCTCTTAGAGAAAGTAGATGGAATCATTTTTGGTGCCCCAACTTATATGGGAAGCGCCTCGGCGCCATTCAAAGTATTTATGGATAAAACCTCAAAGCTTTGGTTAAAGCAACAATGGAAAGACAAGCTAGCTGCTGGCTTTACGAACTCAGGAAGTCGAAGCGGCGATAAAGAAACAACATTAACACAATTAGCTGTTTTTGCTGCTCAGCATGGCATGATCTGGATTTCGTTGGGGTTGCTGCCTGGCAATAACTCTAGCCAAGGCAGTGAAGAGGATATGAACCGACTAGGAAGTTCTCTTGGGGCTATGGCGCAATCCAATGTTGATGAAGGGCCTGAACGTGGTCCTTCTGAAAGCGATTTAAAGACTGCCGCTCACTTGGGTAAACGGGTTGCTGAAGTGGCCCACCGCTGGGTAAAAGGTCGTTCTTAATAGCGATATTGTTAAAGGTATATGATTGAAAAAATAGGGGGCTTTTGCTTCCTACTTTTTTATGGCACAAGTCACAGACCTCCAGCATGCGCAGGTACTATCACAAGCTGTTAGCCTTTCTAATGAAATTATGCTATCTGTCAGAGAGGAGATTAACGAAGAGATGAATCGATCTGATGGAAATTAAGCAGTCATTCTAAGCGTTAATGAGAAGGGGAAAATTCAAATGACATACAATAATGTGGGTCGTGTAGCGGCCATGATGATGGTGATTGGGGGTTTCTTTTTTTCATTGAAGATTGCAAATGCACAAGTCGATAAGGATGAGTTTTTGCCAGATGTTCGTCGAGGGTTATTCCTACATTTTTGTGACACTTTGCATAAAAGTACTCCTAGTGCATCGGTCGATGGCATTGAAGCGGAGTTCAATCTCGGGCATCTGAAAAACAGCCCTCCGCTCAACAAAGCTCTTCACCAGTGTAGAATGGCCTATGATATTGAAGTTAAAGCGCGGCAGGACAAGCAAATACGAAACATGTCCATTTTTGAAACATTCTATGATATGTATCGACGCGGATGGCATGGAAAAAAACCGATAACTGCGGACGAACGAGCATCGGTTTCCGTCTTGTCAAATGAGGATGGATCTCGTTTTATGCTCACGACGGCAGATGAGGGGGCATACAAGATCTTTTCTCACCAAAACTATGATCGTCAGTCTGCGGTAGATCAAGTATGGCCTTCAGTATCAAATGCTCTTCGGGAGTTGAGCCCTGATCTGCTTTCAGCATGGAGAGAGTATTCTTTGCGTGTTAAGGAAGGGCGTTAAGAGCAAAGGGTGGTCTTTAGCAATTCAATACTGATCACCCTAAAACCCCAAAATAACCTTCAATAACTTTCAAATCCTCTAGAATCTGATCTTGCCGCGTTTGTGCCAGCTCGTCCGTGCCCCATTTTTCGTTTTGGGTCAACTCTTCCAAGAGGCTGGCTTTGAAAGCATTATCGGCATCTAAGGCGCTCTCGTTAATCAAGATGGCTATAAGAAGGGAATGAGCGATGTGGGTTGCGGCTTGAATGCCAGATAGGGAAAAGATTGATTGTGATTTAAGGTAAGTTTCAATGCCACTCAAAATAGCTCCAGAAAGCGCAGGCGGTGCAATGGTTTCAGATAGCGGAATGATGATACCCAAATGATCCTTAAACCATTGATGAATAGGAAACCAGATCTCTTGTTGCTTTTGATAAATGGCAGGGTCTGTAGGGCAGATATAAAGCAACGTGTCTGTTTTCAAAAAGCCAACGAGCTCAATGATTGTGAGGCTTGGGTTGAAAGCGATATTGTCAATCGCTTGGGCGGCCATTTGGTATAGAGGGCGAGCACGATTTTTTTGAAGCTTAACTTGCTTGAGCTGAGACATCTCGTGCTCGATCGCTGCTATCAAGTTTGACGGGAGGTTTTCCAGAGGGCGGCCTAAAGGAGTTTTCATAAGACTATTTTCTTCTAGGCTTAAAAAGTGAATCATCCAGGCCAAATTCTTTACAGGTATTTAAAAATTCTTGTGGCAAGGGCGCTGAAATGGTGAGGGGCTTAGGGTTCAAAATCGATATCTTCCAAGCATGCAAGTGCAGCTTAAATTTTTGCCCAAGGCCTTGTTCAATATCGCCACCATATTTCCCATCGCCCAAGATAGGGTGCCCTATGTGTGCGCAGTGGACACGCAGCTGATGGGTCCGTCCGGTGCGTGGTGTTAGGATGGCTAAGGATAAATTCTTGCCTACATGATCAATGATCTCATATTCCGTCTCGGCCTTTTGCCCTTCTTCGTGAACGGCCATTTTTTCCTGGCCTCGGATCGTCATCTTAAGTAGTGGGAATTTTAAAACCCCGGATGGCTTTGATGGGTAACCACATAAAATTGCCACGTAGGTTTTTTCCACAGATTTAGATTGAAATTGCTTCATCCATTGGTCGGCGTACTTAGCCCCTTTGGCCAAAATAAGCAGGCCGCTGGTATCTTTATCCAAACGATGGATCAGCTTGAGTTTTAGCCCATGCTCTTCGTTGTAGTTTTTGAGATAATCATCAATGGATGTCTTCACCCCTGAACCACCTTGAGTAGCTAAACCTTGGGGCTTATTTATGGCGATGATGGATTCGTTTTCATACAAAATCAGAGGTTTTAGGTTGAGGGCCGCTTGTTTACGGGCTGCATCTGGTTTTTGATAGGCAGGAGGTGCTTCGAGTAAATGGCCAGGGGGCAATCTGATTGATTGACCTGTGTGAATGCGGTCACTGGCATCAACACGCTTGCCGTCCAAGCGAACTTGTCCTGTACGCAGTAGTTTAGCGACTTGGCCAAAAGGTAGGTTTGGGTGGTGTCTTTTAAACCACCGATCAATGCGGATGTCATCGTCTTCTTCGGTTACGATATGATGTTCTACCATGATTGCATTTCCATAAGGCGTGAATAAGTGCGGCCCAATTCAAAAGACCAATCATGGGAAAGATCTAAAAAATTCGAAAGAGGGTCAGCTGATCGAATAAAGATAACTTTATTTTGATCATACAAAACATCTATAAGCAAAATGAAGCGCCTCCACAAGTCTTTTTGCCATGTCGTAAAAGGTGGCACCTCATCCAAGAGCAATGCTTGGATATGTGCGCATAGTGCTAGATAATCACCTGCAGCTAGTTCTGTTTCACATAGTTCTCGAAAGCTAGCCCATAAAACTTGGGACGCAAAACGGTTGAAAATAATATCTCGCTCCCAAATGGTGATGCGTAGAGGTGACTCAGGCTCAAAATCAGTCAACCCTTGGAAGATATGAAGCATTTCCTGTTGGGTTGTTGAATTTAAAGGGGCAAGATAATGCGGCATGCTCTGGCGTTTACGTAGACGATAGTCCTCTTTTGAATTGAGGTTTAGAATCACCATTTTTTGGCAGATGGCATCGATGGTTGCAAGAAAACGGTCACGATGTAGCCCATCTTTGTAGAGCTCTTGCGGATGACGATTGGAGGTTGTGATAACTGTGATCCCTGAGCTAAAAAGAAGTTCAAACACTCGCCCAATAATCATTGCATCTGCAATGTCTTTGATTTCCATTTCATCAAGGCACAAGAGGGAAAGATTGGAACACAATCGCTCCATTGCGCGTCTAATGGGATCTTTTTCGTGTTGTGCTTGATGGCGTTCATAGTGAATCTTTTGCATGAATTCATGAAAATGAACGCGCATTTTGGTGACTGTAGCGCAGCTATAAAACAAGTTCATAAGAAAGGTTTTGCCGCGACCCACATCACCATAAATATAGGCGCCATGTGTGACTTTAGGTTGAGGTGTTTTAAGGAATTTTCCAATGAATGAAGTACTAGGAGAGTGAAGATTTTCAAAAATCTCAGATAGCCGTTTGACTAGATCTTGCTGTGCACTATCCGCGATTAGGCTTCCGCAAGAGCATAACGATAGGTATTGTTGAAGAAATGGGTTCAAGACCTTCTTTCAACCATCTTCTTTTTGATTTCGCCAATGGCCTTCCCTGGGTTTAAGCCTTTAGGGCATGTCTTCGCGCAATTCATAATGGTATGGCAGCGATAGAGTCTAAATGGGTCTTCGAGGTTATCCAATCGCTCACCAGTGGCATCATCGCGACTATCGACAATCCAGCGGTATGCTTGAAGGAGCGTGGCTGGCCCAAGATATTTATCGCCATTCCACCAATAACTGGGGCAGCTTGTTGAGCAACAGAAACATAAGATGCATTCCCATAAACCATCCAGCTCGGCGCGAGCTTCTTCGCTTTGCAACCGTTCAGCATTTTCTTCTGGAATGGTTTCAGATTGGAGCCAAGGTTTGATGGATGCGTATTGGGCATAAGCAAGGGTCAAGTCTGGGATCAAGTCCTTGACAACCTCCATGTGTGGAAGCGGGTATATCTTGCCGATGTCGGTAACTTCGTTTAAAGGCTTAAGGCAGGCAAGAGTGTTGGTGCCATCAATGTTCATGCTGCAGCTGCCGCAAATTCCTTCTCGGCAGGAGCGCCTAAATGTAAGCGTAGAATCAATCTCATTTTTGATTTTAATGAGCGCATCTAAAACCATTGGGCCGCAGTTATCCAAATCAATCTCGAATGTATCAAGGCGTGGGTTTTCACCATCCTCCGGGTTCCAGCGGTAAATTTGCAGAACTTTCTTGTTTTTGACATTTTCGCTAGCAGGAAAATGACGGCCTTTTTTAACTTGAGAGTTTCTTGGAAGGGTAAATTCAACCATAAGTCACCTAATAGACGCGCTTTTGTGGAGGGATTGGAGCAACCTCATTGCTGAGGGTGTTCATGTGAACTGGGCGAGAGCCAAGGTCAACTTTATGGCCGCCAGTGTACCATGCGACGGTATGATACAGCGAATTTTCATCATCTCTTTCTGGGAAGTCATCGCGAGCATGGGCGCCACGGCTCTCTTTTCGGCTGATGGCCGAATGAATAGTAACCATAGCTTGATCAATTAGGTTCTTCAATTCAAGTGCTTCCATGAGATCTGAATTCCAAATCATAGAGCGATCAGTGATGCCAATGTCACTTAAAGAATCAACAATAGATTTCATGCGTTCAATGCCGGCGGAAAGAATCGTTTCGCTGCGGAAGACAGCGCAATGACGTTGCATGGTTTTTTGTAGCTCAAGCCTAATCTGGCTGGGGGTTTGGCTGCCCCGGCTTTGGCGGGTATTATCAAGCCATTCCATGGAAGCGGCTTCAATGTTTTTAGGCAATAGAGGCGATGTTTTTCCGGGCTTAATGAGTGAGCTGATGCGATGGGCAGCGGCTCTGCCAAAAACTACTAAATCAAGCAAAGAGTTTGTGCCAAGGCGGTTTGCCCCATGCACAGAAACGCAAGCGGCTTCCCCAATGGCAAAAAGACCTGGGACGACTGCATCTGGATTCTCTTTGGTAGGGCGCAGCACTTCAGTGTGATAATTTGTTGGGATACCACCCATGTTATAATGAACAGTTGGTAGCACTGGGATGGGCTGCTTAGTGACATCAACGCCAGCGAAAATTTTTGCTGTTTCAGAAATCCCTGGGAGCCTTTCATGCAGTATTTTGGCGTCAATGTGTTCTAAATGCAGAAGGATATGATCTTTATGTGTGCCAACACCGCGGCCTTCGTTGATTTCAATCGTCATGGCTCTGCTGACAACATCGCGGGAAGCTAAATCCTTGGCAGAGGGGGCATACCGTTCCATAAACCGTTCACCGGATGAATTGGTAAGATACCCCCCCTCGCCGCGGGCGCCCTCAGTAATGAGGCACCCAGCCCCGTATATCCCTGTTGGATGGAATTGAATAAACTCCATATCCTGCAGGGGTAAACCCGCGCGCAAAACCATTGCATTTCCATCGCCAGTGCAGGTATGGGCGGAGGTGCAAGAGAAGTAAGAGCGACCATAACCGCCTGTTGCCAACACGACTGCTTGAGCTTTGAAACGATGGATTGTTCCATCGGCTAAGTTCCAAGCAAGAACGCCAATACAATGGCCTTCATCATTCATTAAAAGATCTAGCGTAAAAAATTCAACAAAGAAAGATGTTTTATGCTTTAGGCATTGTTGATAGAGGGTGTGCAAGATGGCATGACCCGTCCGGTCTGCCGCTGCGCAGGCCCTTTTGGCCATGGCTTTGCCTTGCTCAATCGTATGGCCGCCAAAAGGTCTTTGATAAATTTTACCATCTGCTGTCCTCGAAAAGGGGACGCCATAATGCTCTAGCTCAATCACAGCATCAATAGCATTGCGGCACATGTATTCGATGGCATCTTGGTCGCCCAGCCAATCGGAGCCTTTGACGGTGTCATACATATGGTATTTCCAGTTATCACCATCCCCCATGTTGCCAAGAGCTGCGCCAACGCCACCTTGAGCGGCAACAGTATGGCTGCGAGTGGGGAATACTTTTGTGACACACGCAGTTTTGAGTCCCGACGCACTTAAACCTAGTGCAGCTCTAAGACCTGCACCGCCGGCGCCTACAACAACGACGTCATAATAATGATCTGTATATTGGTAGTTTGACATCCGCTAATTCGTTCCCATAAACCGTATAAATACCATCACAATAGCTGAAATCGCTGAAATTCCCATCAAGAAATACCCAATAAATCTGACAAGGATTAGGCTGGTTAATCTAAGCCAGTCTAAATGGATATAGTCTTCAATAACCACTTGGATACCAAGAAGAGCATGAAAAATCCCAACACAAGTTACTAAAACCAAGGCTAAAGCTGAGAAGGGATGCCCAAACCAGGCGATGGCGAGCTCTCTTTCGAGGCCAGCCACTGAAATAATCGAGATAATAAACCATATAACCAAGGGAATAAGAGCAATGGCTGTTATGCGTTGAAGCCACCAGTGTTTTGTGCCTTCATGGGATGGGCCTAAACCCTTAACTCTGCCAAACACATCTTTTGCTGCAAAGGGTGTTGTCATAGCAGATCTTTCATACACGTGCAAGCATAAGCTGCCCACCAGCTCGCAATGGTTAAAACGAAAGATGTTATGACGGCAAGCCATCCGGAAAAGGTGAGGGTTTTGATCTTATAGCCATATCCAGCATTCCAAAAAAGGTGCCTGATGCCTGTGGCCATATGAAAAAACAGTGCCCAGGTCCATCCAAGCAACAAAGTTTTGCCAAACCAGCCTTTAAAAAAGATCAAAAAGCCATGGTAATATTCATCACCTAAAATTAGGGAGGCTAGCCAGAAAGCTAGGAGAATAAATCCAACGGATAGGAATAACCCCGATATGCGATGAAAAATGGAGAGAACAGACGTAATTTGGGGCTTATAAATTAGTAAATGAGGAGAGATGGGCCGATTATTCACTGTTCAAAACCATTTATAAGCTACAATAACCTGATCACACCATTATACGTTGTTATAAGGAGCGTCAATTATAGTTGGCAAATTTACAGGATTGGCCTGCAAGTGTTGCAAAAAAGACACATTTGTTTAGCTAAACTAATCGTGACAAAAACTCTTGAGCGCGTTTTGTTTTGGGCTTTGTGAAAAACGCCTTAGGACTGGTATCTTCGATTATCCGCCCTTGGTCCATGAACAAAAGACGCGAAGCAGCCGCTTCCGCAAACCGCATTTCATGGGTCACAACAACCATAGTCATATGGTTGTGTGTAAGCTCTTTCATCACATCCAAAACTTCTTTTACCATTTCAGGGTCCAAAGATGATGTTGGTTCATCAAACAGCATGATGTTAGGTTCCATGGCTAAGGCGCGTGCGATGGCCACACGTTGCTTCTGACCGCCCGAAAGTTGTGCGGGGAAAGCAGAAGCTTTGTCTTTGAGGCCGACACGATCTAAAAGCTGGATGGCCTTGTTTTTGGCTGCCTCTGGGGGGGTCTTGAGTACGTGGATTGGAGCATAGGTAAGATTATCTAAAACAGACAGATGCGGAAAAAGATGAAAGTTTTGAAACACCATGCCAATTTGTTTGCGAATGGCTGTGATGGTTTCATTTGAGCGGTTGCCATCGGCATTAAAAGTTACTGAACCCACGGTCACGCTTCCTGTGGTGGGCATTTCAAGAAGATTAATGCAGCGCAGGAGGGTTGTTTTTCCGGAGCCAGATGGGCCAATAATAGCCACAATCTCTTTCTCTTGAATGGTTAAGTTAATGTCTGATAACACATTCAATGTGCCAAATGTTTTGGAAATATGAGACATCTTAATCATGTTACTTTAAGCCTTTTTTCAAGAAGTTTTGCCAGTGATGCTAGGCCTAAAACCATAATATAGTAACAAGCGCCGGCAATCAAAAGAGGTTCCAGATAAAGGTACTTCTCAGCGGCTACAATATTTGCTCTGCGCAACAAGTCTGTTTCGCCAATAATAGAGATAAGGGCGGACTCTTTAAGTAGGTCGATGACCTCATTGACTAAAGAGGGCAGAGTGTTTCGAATGGCTTGAGGAAGGATGATATCCTTCATAGCTTTGTGTCGAGGGATATTGAGGCTCAGGCAGGCTTCCTTTTGGCCAGCATCAACGGAGCCAATGCCGGCTCGCAAAATTTCGGATATGTATGCTCCAGAGTTTAAAGAGAATGTCAAAATCCCAGCGAGAAAAGGAGGCAAGGTAACGCCCAAAACGTTTGGAAGTGCAAAGTAAATAATGCCTAATTGGAGCAAAAGTGGGGTGCCTCTAAAAATAGAAGTGTAACCATTGGCAATCCCTCGCAATATACGTGATGAGCTAATTTTAAACAGAGCTAGGATTGACCCAAGAATAAGGCCGCAACATACGGAGACGAGGGTGTATTGTAAGGTTATACCCACGCCGCTGATGATATAGGGAATAGAAGGTAAGATGAGGTCAAAATGAAACATTGTATCTCAATCTATTCTGTTATTGACCAAACCATTTTTTCCGCAGCTGCTCAAGCCTGCCATCGGATTCCAGCTTTTGGATTACGGCATCAATGGGCGCCTTCAGAGTGGAACCCTTTGGAAAAGCAATGGAGGTTGGTTGGCTGAACCGGCTATCCAAGGGGATAATAGTCAAATGTGTCCCAATATGACTAAAGTTCTCTGCAGCTGTTTTTTCAAGAATGCCCGCTGCGATTCGACCACTTTTAACTTCCTCAGCAACTTCGCTGATTTTGTTGTAAGGAATGGTTTGGAGGTCTTTAACGACATGACTGATTTGAGAGGCAATCTCAGCTTGGGTGGATCCTAATTGCGCGCCCACCTTTTTTTCTGCAAGATATTCAATGCTTTGAATGCCTGAGTCTTCTAGGACAAGGAGAACATTATCGCCTTTGAAATAGGTGACAGAAAAGTCAACAGCTATCTTGCGCGTTTCTGTTGGGGTAAAGCCGGCAATGGAAAGATCGGCTTTTTTGGAATCAAGACTTGGGATCAAAGTGCTGAAGTCTTGATCTTTAATCTCAATCTCTGCTTCCAGTTCCTTAGCGATCATGTGAATTAAATCAATATCAAAACCTTTGATTTGATTATTAGCTGAATCATGGCTTTCAAAAGGAGGGTTATCAGCTGATGTGATGACGGTGAACTTTGAGCCTTTAAAGTTTGTGCGGGCTGTTTGCTCATTGGGTTTTGACGATGGCTTTGGCCCTGAGTCACCGCAGCCAGCCAAAGTGCTAGCCACAAGAAGAAAAGAAAGACAAATCTTGGGAAAAAACTTTGACATACTGTTAACCCTCTCTCAAATTCGAACGTAAATTTACGTTAATGAATATGTAAGGGGTTTGTCAACGGGTTTATTCTTTAAAATGAATATATTTTCATTCTATCCATTGGCTAAAGCTTCTTCTGGCATTGGGCCGGGGAAATGGTTTTGAGTAAGTGGTGTCGTTGTCGGCACAAAGGTTGGTTGCCCCCACCAGTCTTTTAAGGATGTCCAAGCTGAAGAGGTGCAAGATGCTATGACTTTGGAGCCTGACGAAACTGCCGTAGTTTGTAAAAATATATGGAAAGATTCCATTGTTAACCACGTTTTATGAGCAGCAGAAGCGATGGTGTGGGATTTAGTAAACCATGCGGTAGGGCCTGAAATTGCGAGCATTGTTAGATCAATCGTTAATGAGTCAACGTTAGAAAAATACCATTTGGCTCCAAAGCTAGTTACTCCTGATAATACAGTGGAACCTGCGTAATAAAGAAAAACTGGGTTCGCTGTTATGAAACCAAACATAGCCATACCTCCTGCGAGGGTAAATGTTGTGGCTTCGGCAGCATATCTATCAGCCGCGCTGGCATCAACAAGTCCTCCAGCTGTAAGGAACGCAAAAATCCCACGTGTAGCCTGAGTGGGCAAGCACAACATAGAATTACCCGCTTGTGTGCCAGGGCAGCTGTGGCAGCCACAAGTAGCTTGAGCGCTCATGCCTGTAACTAGGAGTGTGATGCAAATGCAAACAAGAGCTAGGATTCTCCGAAACATTTTTTGTCCCTCATTTTAAATTAAAAAAAGCTTGGCCATAGTCTATATAATTTCAGTTTTGGCCTATGTGACCGATTGACACATTTGTGGGCTTTTTATGGCCCCCCGCTTTCGCGAGGGTGACAAGAAAAAGAGCACGAGGGTGACAAGAAAAAGAGCACGAGGGTGACAGGGAAAAGAGTGAGGATGATAGGGAAAAGGGTGAGGATGATAGGGAAAAGGGTGAGGATGACAGGGAAAAGAGGGAGGGTGACAGGTGGAGGAGCGCGGATGACAAGGCCCCACTCATTGTCTTTCCCGCACCCCTTTTGTCTTTCCCGGACACCCTTCTTTGTCTTCCCGGACACCCCCTTTTTGTCTTCCCGGACACCCTTCTTTGTTTTCCCGGACGCAGATCCGGGATCCAGGGCTTTTTATGGATTCCCGTTTTCACGGGAATGACAAGGAAAAAGAGCGAGTGTGACAAGAAAAAGAGCGAGTGTGGCAGCGTTGGGTGTTTAAGCCAGCCAAGCCTGGATACGTTCAATCTGATCGGCTTCAGCTAGGCTTGGAGCGTGACCAATATTGTCGAACTCTGCAATTTCAATATCGGGTCTGCGTCGTTTCATTTCAGTTAAAACATCGGCTGGGAATACTTCAGACTTTTTCCCCCGTAAAACAAGTATAGGGCAGGTGATTTTATCCCAAAAGGCCCAAAGGTCGATATCTTGTGAGAGAGCGCCTGGTAACTCTGCGCTTACATGAGGGTCTCGGTTTATTTTAAAGCTCCCATCGGGCATGGTTTTAATGCTGTGTTTGGTAATATGTGCCCAGTAGTCCGGCATGTCTTTGGATACAAATCCAGCATATTGTTTTTTAAAGAAAGCATAAGCTTCTTCAAATTGTTTAAATACAGGGTCTTTTTGGCAATAGGCATGAATATATTCAAGGGCCGAGGATGGGATAAAGGGGCCAACATCATTAATAACCAGTCGACGAATGGGGGAGCCTGTCATACTAGCGATGCTCATTCCAATGAGGCCGCCCATGGAGGTGCCAATCCAATCGACATGCGGAACATCTAGCCTGGCAATGAGGGCATTGCAGTCACTCATGTATTGGGGAATATTATAGTGTATTGGTACTTTAAAGTGATCACTTAATCCTCGCCCAACCATGTCTGGACAAACAACGTCGTATGAATGACTCAAAGCCTCAGCGAGCCAGTCAAAATCGCGGGCATTACGTGTGAGGCCGTGTACACATACCACAGCAGGGTTGTGCTTATTTCCCCAACGAGTATAAGAAACTTTATGGAATCCCTCAGGGCTCATGCCGAGTATGGAGCTGATTTCCATTTTTGCCTCTTTGTTAATGTGTGTTGTTATTTAAATTCCAACATACATTCTATCAAGTGAAAACAATGAGCAAGTTTTTTTGGTCTGGTGATCCTATATCTTTTAACCGCCCTTTAAAACATTTGGGAACTTTAGCTTCTCAGCTGCAGTCACGTAGTCATCCAGGTTGCCCTCAAAAAGTTGGCTGCGACCATTATGAGTCATGGCAAAAATGTGGGTAGCCACTTCATTGATGAATTGACGGTTGTGGCTGATGAATAGAACGGTTCCCTCATATTCGTCCAAGGCTTCAGACAGCATCTCGATACTCAGCATATCCAAATGGTTTGTGGGTTCATCCAAAAGCAGGAAGTTGCATTTTTTCCCAAGCAAGTTAGCTAGCCCCACGCGACTTTTTTCTCCGCCGGACATAACTTTTAACGGCTTAAAAACATCGTCGTTTTGAATTAAAAAACCACCCAAGATGCGCCGTGCATCTTGCGCAGTTATACCAGGGTTTCCGAGCATAACATTGTCCAGCGCGCTTAAGTTACCATCTAAATGATCCAATTGCTCTTGAGCAAAATAACCAGGAAGAACATTATGGCCCATCTCGCTTGTCCCCTCAATGAATGGGATTAAGCCCACAATGCTTTTGAGTAGCGTTGATTTACCGATGCCGTTAGCGCCTATGATAGCAACTTTTTGTCCGCGTTCGATAGGCAACGATAGTTTACGCGCCAAAGGGAGATTCGTGTAGCCAATTGCAGCATCTTTAACAAACAGCACTCGCTTTCCGCTTACCTGTGCCATGGGCATTTTGATGCTCACCCTTGCCTCATCAGAAGAGGTCGGAACGGCTTCTTGCAAATCTTGTAGTCGGGAGAGCATTTTATATCGGCTTCTGACTTGAGCCGCTTTGCTGGGTTTGCCACGGAAACGTTCAATGAACTTTTCGATATGTGCTGCTTGTTGTTCCAATTGTTTTGCTGAATGGGAGCTTTGAGATTTTTTGAGTTCATATTGCCTTAAGAAGGCGTCAAAATTTCCCGTGTAAGCTTCAAGGTTTCCTTTGCTCAAATGGATGGTCATGGTGGCGAGCCGATTAAGCAGCTCTTGGTCGTGTGAAACAAACAAAAGTGTTCCTTGAAAACGTTCTAGATAGCCTTCAAGCCAGATCATACTGGGTAGATCCAGGTGGTTGGTAGGTTCGTCTAAAATGAGAAAGTTTGGCTCTTTAACCAAGATTTTTGCCAGCTCAAGTCGCATGCGCCACCCCCCTGAAAGGATCAGTGGTGATAGAGCAAATTGTTCGTTTTTAAAGCCAAGCCCTGATAAGATCTCCTTAGCTAAAGACTCTAGAGCGTAACCGCCCAGGTTTTGGAAGTCCATTTCAAGCTTCTCATAACGAGCATAAAGTTCGTCAGAATAATTTTCACCCATCGCGTGTAAGGCTTCATCACGTTGCTCACGAATCTTGTTGATGGCGTCGGCTCCCGTGAGGCATTCGTCCAATATCGTGTCAGCAGGGGTGGGGGAAGGCTCTTGTGGTAGATATCCTAAAACGCAACTTTTGGGTTTAGTTATACCGCCGCTATCAGCTTCATCAAGTTCACAAAGAATGTTAAGTAACGTTGTTTTTCCTGCGCCGTTGGAGCCCACAAGGGCGATGCGCGCTTTGGTGGGGAAATGATAGGAGATAGAGTTAAGAACGACGCGGCCAGCATAACGCTTTAGAAGATTTTGAATCAGAATCATTTTCGGTACCTAAAAAGAATGAGTGATTGCAATGAAAAAATCGTGGATACCGAAATAATGGAGTCTCGGCACACACTTCAAACGGAGGCATAGGCCTCTCTTTCAGGTGTGTGCGAGTCATCCTGTGATGATGTAAAACCTGTTTTTTAACATAGATTTTCTCTCGCGTTCATTGCTCATTATTCTTAATACATTTTTTCAGTGGTGAAAAGAATTAAAATTTTAGCGGAAAAGAGTTAAGGGCTTGTCTTCACAATGGGCCCTTGTGATTCTTGACAAATTCAGGCATCTTATCCCCACTAATGTTATTACTGTTATTGTTTCGTTTTGAGGTAGTTTAATGGTTAAGGGTTTGGCTGCAAAATGTCTGTGTCTTCTGGCTCTGTTGCTGGTTTCATCGCATGGAGTCAAGGCTGAATTGAACCTAAATATTACCCAAGGGCGTTTGGAGCCAATTCCATTTGCCTTGCCGACGATCCTGGGCCATGACAAAATTGCTAATGAGTATGGATATAACATTGGGAAAATCATTGCGGATGACTTAGTCAGCTCCGGATTATTTAAGCTGATCAATCCCCAGACATACATTCAAGATGCTAGAACAGCCATGAATACGCCAAATTATGCTCAATGGAAGGTGTTGAACGCTCAAGCGCTCATCGCGGGAGAGTGTATGGTGGATAGCGATCATGTAAAGATTCGGTTTCGTTTGCTGGATGTTTTTGGTCAGCAGCAATCTTTGGGGCTAGAAGTTTCGGTTCATCGTTCTGATTGGCGCAGGCTCGGCCATAAAATTGCAGACGCTATTTATGCTAAGTTAACCGGAGAAACGGGTTATTTCGACAGTAAAATTGTATATGTGGCGGAATCTGGCCCGCTGAAGAAAAGGGTTAGGCGCTTAGCTATTATGGATAGTGATGGTCAAAATCACAAATTTTTAACAGATGGCCAACATATGGTCTTATCGCCCAGGTTTTCGCCAGCAAACCCAGATGTGATTGCCTTCATGGCTTTTGTTAACCATAAGGCCCGTGTTTATTTGGTGAATAAAAAGACCGGGCAGCAAAAACTCGTTGGAGGAGATTTTCCGGGGATGACATTCTCTCCAAGATTTTCGCCTGATGGCACAAAGCTCACCATGAGCTATGCGAATGCTGGTAAAACTATTCTCTCCCATTTTGATCTTGCCTCTGGGAAATTCAGCCAAATCACGTTGCCTGTCGCGATTGATACTTCCCCCTCCTATTCTTCCGATGGTCAGCAGATTGTCTTTATGTCTGACAGAGGTGGAAAGCCGCAACTTTATACAATGAACATTGATGGTTCGAACCAGAAACGGATCAGCTTCGGCTCAGGAAGCTACACAGCACCATGTTGGTCGCCTAGAGGAGACTATATTGCGTTTATCAAGAAGTTGGGTGGAGAGTTTTACATAAGCGTTATGCGTCCTGACGGTTCAGGGGAAAGGCCGCTTACAAAGGGCTTCTTCATTGATACGCCATCATGGTCACCAAATGGGCGCGTGGTAATTTTCATGATTCAGAATCCCTCTTCCAGCAATGGACGTGGTGGTGAGACGCGGATAAAGACTATTGATGTGACTGGAAATTTTGAGCGCGAATTTGTTACCCCTAACGATGCATCAGACCCATCGTGGTCGCCATTACTGGTGGATTAAGATTCTTTTAATTTTTGTTCGCTAGATTACAAGGAGTATATCGTTTGGTTGCCCGTAAAAGTGTTGCATTTTTGCTATAGAGCAAAAAAATGCTCAAGAATCACTTTTTTCGGTGTTTTTTAACTAAATTGTGGTAAAAATGAATCTAGTAATCATTTTAGGAGTTTTTCCTAAATTTTTTTCGTTATTTCTTTTTAGGGGATAGTTAATGCGTTTTAAAATTACTGGTTTATGTTTAGCCTTGTCTGTACTTGCAGCCTGTTCATCTTCTTCAGTTGACCAGTCAGCAGCTACCGGTGCTGGTGCAACGATGAACGCAGCTGTTCCTGGTTCAGCAGAAGATTTTGTTCAGAACGTTGGTGATCGCGTTTTCTTCGCGTTCGATCGTTACGACGTTGCAGCTGAAGGCCAGGCAGTTCTTCATCGTCAAGCTGAGTGGTTGAAGAAGTATCCTTCAACACTCGTTGTTGTCGAAGGTCATTGCGATGAGCGCGGTACACGTGAATACAACCTCGCTTTGGGTGAGCGTCGTGCCCATTCTGTTAAGAATTACTTGATCAGCTTGGGTGTTGATGCTAACCGCGTTGAGGTCATCAGCTACGGTAAAGAGCGTCCATTTGTCGTTGGTTCCAACGAGGAAACTTGGGCTCAAAACCGCGTAGGCCGTACAGTTATCAAATAAGCTCATATTTAGCTTAGTTGAAAAGAGAGGCTTTATGCCTCTCTTTTTTTGCCTAACGAAAAGCCTCTGCCTGTGGTGGAGGATTGGACGAGTTATACAATGTAGGTAAGGTACCCCCAAGCTTGGATCAGGAAGTGATCAAGAATGTGGGTTTATTCTTCTATGTCTTCACGGGCGCTCCCTAATCCCGCACCACTTTTATCTTCCCGCACCTCCCTTCGTTATCGCGCACCCCTCCTTTGTCTTCCCGGACTTGAGATCCTGGATCCAGGGTTTTTATGGATTCCCGTTTTCACGGGAATGACAGGGGCCCCCCCTTTTGTCTTCCCGCACCCTTCTTTGTCTTCCCGGACTTGAGATGGCCTTGTTGCATGGTGTGCGATAGGGCAGATAGTTGAGAGAGGAAGAGAGTGCTTAAG
>MKSY01000027.1 GCA_001897475.1 Alphaproteobacteria bacterium 43-37 | reverse complement strand
GGAGAATGTCACCCATGAATAGTTATGGCACTCACCAAATCCAAATTAGCGAAATTTTCTGGACACAACCTGGAAAGCCGCCAGAAGCGACAAAAGGGGAGAGGAATCTAACGTGAGGATGGCGATGGAAATTGTATACACCATAATCATTTCGCAAAATATTTCTTCGGATAATAAGCTTATTTCCTGGAAACTTTGCTGCAACAGCGCTCAATAACGCTTGATCATGGAGATGAGCATCAAAACGCGGGTTCTGATGTGCAGGATCAAGTGGGGAGTCCGAAACCGCATCAACGTTTTCACAAGCTTTCAACCATGTCTTTATGAAATTACGATTAGCTTGCGTATTCTTTAGCCCCAGAAAAAAGCCCCACAATGCCTGAGAATCAAGAATATCCTGAGTGATGGGGAATGAAAACCCTGCATACGCTTCCTTTTTAAGTTGAATTTCCAGTGGGATAGGGGTGCCATATCCCACCAAAAGCATCTCATGATCTGCGAAATGTTTGAGCAGTTTTCTTAATGGTTTTTTAAACACAACACCTGAATCAGCATATAAGATAATAGCTCCTTCAGGTGACGCCTCCATTGCCTTTAAAATAACATATGGCTTCCAGACCCAATAACCAGCACCACGTTGGAGTTCAAGTATGTGTTTATTTTTAGCAGTGAAAACAGGATCTAAAGAGCTACGACGATAATTATAGATAACATCAAAACCTTTATCGGCCGCACTAGAGGCTAAAGCCGCCTGATTTTGATAAAACACCTCATGACCATCAGCGTAAGATACGAGAACCAATTGTGGGCGAGTTATGGCAGCTGGGTTTGAAACTTCAGGAATGATTGCTGGGTCGATTTTTGTCATCGATGGATCTAGCTTAAACAAAGCCGCGGTGCATAAACATAAGAAAGCTAGCAGTGCGATTTTGATAGATTTTTTAACCCAATTCATCCAATTTTTCCTGTTTGATACCAACGCCAGAAAAATCTTTATCATCATTTTATTTGTTATGAAAGCCTACATACGTCATTTGACCTCAAATTCATTTTCCATAATATATATTATACGACAAATTGGCGTCTGAGGAGCAGGCGCACTCTCTTGTCAATTTTTTTATCCATGGCAATGAACATGAATCACCCACGGTGCATCACCCCTTTGTGGGGTTCGCGATGATGGAAAGATAGCGGCTAGGTAACCGCCTTTTGATTAACCTTCTAAGGAGCTGATAGCGACATCTGATTGC
Source organism: Alphaproteobacteria bacterium 43-37 (assembly GCA_001897475.1). GTDB lineage: Bacteria > Pseudomonadota > Alphaproteobacteria > 43-37 > 43-37 > 43-37. The sequence continues at coordinate 4,045 of MKSY01000027.1, read as the reverse complement.
TGAACAACACTAAAAGCTGTCTCATCTGTCATAAGCTTTTTGACCAGTTGATAGTTCAGGTCATGCCCAGAACGGTGACCAGAAAATGCTCCCATAATTGGCAAACCAGCCAGAGCTAAATCACCAATAGCATCCAAAATTTTGTGACGCACACATTCATCTGAAAAGCGTAAACCTTCTGGGTTAACCACTCCAAAAGCCGATAATCCTATAGCGTTATCCAAAGTAGCGCCAAGGATAAAGCCTTTTGCCTGGAGAAGTTCAACATCCTCAACAAATCCAAAGGTTCTCGCTCCAGCAATTTCACCACGAAAACTCGTTGGAGTTAGAGCAAACGAGTAATACTGATCATCTAGAGTAACAGGCCGGTCAAAAATACAGGAAAAACTAAATTCCCTTATGGGTGAAGGCGAAAGTTTGACCCACCGATCCCCATCAGTTATGGCAATGTCTTTTTGCACAACTAAAATTTTTTTGAAGGCACCCTGCTCTACGATACCGACTGTATCAATTAAGTCGACAAAATGACCTGCGCTGCCATCCATGATGGGTAACTCAGGGCCATCCACGTCTACAATGAGGTTATCAATTCCCAACCCATTTAATGCGGCCAGTAAATGTTCAACTGTACTAACAGATACTTCATCAGAATTAGCTAACAAAGTACACAAAGCTGTATTCTTAACGTGACGCCAATTTGCCAGAATGACAGCATTTTGCCGGCCAAGATCCACACGATTAAAGATAATCCCCGTGTCAGCTGGCGCTGGCTTTAATAGCATTGATGCCGCTTTGCCGGAGTGGACCCCTGTGCCCTGGCAAGAAATTGGTTGTGCAATTGTCGTTTGTAAGTGGCCTGCTAGCCCCTCACTTTTTTTAATTTGCCTATTTGGCTCTACACTGTTGTTTTTTAGCAACATATTACTTCTAACACATAAGTTGACTATCTAAATATAGTCGCTACCCTCATAAAGGGCGAATCACTTTTCCTTTCATTTTATTTCAAAATCATAAATTTTATATTTAATGGAGGCACCAATATGAGAGTGGTAAAAAATAAATTTTCACTTCTGACAGAAACCCTGAGAAAACCAGCAATCGCATCTATGCTTAAAAGCATTGCCCAACACCCATTTTTACAAGAGCTAGCGGCTGGAGCCCTCTCTTTTGACAATTTCACCACTTATATCACGCAAGACTTAATTTATCTTGATGTGTATCACGCTTGCTTCGAAAGGCTCATCGATATTTGTCCATATGATGACCACATCCCGATTCTTGAAACGCTCAAAGCAGAAATTGGGCATGAACGACATTTTCTTTGGCACTGGCTATCTGATCAGCAGCCAACTTTACCCCAAACACACATAAATATAGCCACCCAAAACTACACACGCTATCTTTGTGATCACATAAATATGACCTATGCTCATGGGATTACAGCCTTATTTCCCTGCGCTTGGGTATATGGTAAAATTGCTCATATATTGATCAACTCAGCCCAAAAGGACTCCCCTTACCTCTTTTGGATCCATCGTTATACTGACCCTGCGTTTGATAGCGCAATTGATAGTCATCATTATCTGGCAGAATCTGCGTTGGCCGATTCTCGAAATAAATCTTTATTCTCACATGAACTGACTATGTTGTTGACACGCGGCATTGAGCTTGAAAAAGACTTTTGGGCTGCATGTTATCGGACTGATCGGCCTCAGGCCTTGTCAGCTTAGGTTTTCTCTCAGCAAAAACTAACACCCCCATGTCCCTTCACACATGCTTAGGCAAATAAAAACGACACTTCTGATACTAAAATGTAGAGTTAAATTCCTCCATAGTAATTGGGTTGAGGCCTTATAGGAAGCTATATTGTGGTTGAGGCACACCAGGCATAGGAGCTTGCCATTGGTATGGTGGCGGAGCCTGGAATTGTTGCGTCGGAATCTGCATCTGTTGAGCTGGCGTTTGGGGACGAGGTAAATTTTGAGCGCTTTGAGCAGAGGCCTGATCGTTAACGTCAGCTTTGCCAGTTTTCCATGCAACGATCACTCCGGCTAAAGAAATTAATAGCCCAAGAATCGGCACCCCTACCACCACAAAATAAGCAACCCCCTCATTTGGAAAAGAATTAGACCACCATGCGGATGACGACTGAGGGGCTGTCGTTGTTTGCTGAAGAGGAGTCGTAATTGGCACCATTACCGCCGGCAATGATGTAGAAGAAGCCGCTGATGTTACCATAGTATAGTCTGTTATTGTCCAAAATGCACATTGATAAGAAGAGTATCCATTAGAGTTAAAACACGACCATTTTTGATAATTCGCAGGGGAAATATATGTGCAAATACCCGTTTCAAAAGTTGTTGGATTTCCTTGACAGTTAGAACAAGAAGTTTCACTACACAGTGGCGTTTTCAGAACAGTTGGTGTGGATGAGTTAGTTCTACTTGAGCAAGTGCTCTTGTAGTAAGCATTGCCTAAACTTCCTAAATTAGCCCCCCAACAAAAACCGCTGCCATAAGCGTCTAAACTTATAAGCTGAGCACATGATGGATCTGAAAAAGTTTCAACTTTGACAATATTACAATTAAAGATGCTTTGAAGCAGTCTTGTACTGGTCGTTGCTCCAGATTGTATTTGCACGGGGGTGTTTTGAGTCAAAGTGTAGGCTTGCGTACAATGCGTGCATGTGGAGTCGCAATTTGTTTTAACACTTATTGACGTTGCATCACACATCGTAATAGATGAACCATATTGAGCAGAGTAACGGCATACATCACAAGCATCAAAAAACCTCATTGAGGTGGTGGTAGACTGCGCTTGCACACACGTCGTGATAAGGCAATTCAATATTAAAACTTGAGCTAAGAAAATTTGGATTGTTCTTTTCGCTAACGTCAAAATCTTCATATTAATCTCTCGGCAAATGTGAAAGAAATCGCCAAGAAATTATAAAACTCCACGCCACTGGCAAGTTTTCGTATAATATTTTTAAACATTTTTCACCTAAATTTTTGAACAAAGTTACTCTTATTGTTATAAACTATACAAAACATAGGCAATAAAAAAAACCCATCATCTTTAGTAAAGGATGTAACTTCTTAAAGTGATTACTAAATATTTTTTTATGGGTAAAGCAAACAACCTAGATGAGAAAAATATTATAGTTAGAAATAGTCTACCATATTACTGATATGTAAATAAAAAAGCTCGACCACTAAGGAATATTTAGAGGTCAGAAAAATTTTAACCTAAAAGTAGAAAAGATTATTAAATATTTAAGCGCGGAGCGTAAATCTTGTGGGCTTGCCCCCGAGATGGATAGCGATTATGGTCTGAATAGATCCATAAAGCGCTATACATCCCGTGGAACTTCAGAGGAATAGTCATCATGTATTTCGGATTATGTACCACTTTGTGTGGATTCCGAAATATCGTCATAAAGTATTTACAGAACCTTACCGGACAATACTTAAGGAACTTATTGAGAAGATAGGGTACGACTATAACATAGAGATCGTAGAGTTAGAAATTCCGCCTGATCATGTTCATATGGTTGTTCGATCAGAACCCAAGGTTTCTCCATCGGATGTGATGCAAATCATCAAAAGTATTTCAGCGCGGCAATTTTTCAGGTTGCATCCTGAGATTAAGAAGAAATACTTTTGGGGTGGTAAGCTATGGACGCAAAGTTATTTTGTGGAAACGATTGGGAATGCCAACGAAGAAATGATTCGTCAATACGTCAAAAATTAGCTCAAGGAAATGGACAAAATTGAGAAAAAGAGCGCACAGCTTAAACTCATCTAAAAACTCGGTTGCTTGCGGCCGAGTTGTTTATCGGGGGGGGGTAGTTGAAAAAGACGTTGAAAAGTTTGGGGCGCTAGAGCTTGTTGATGTGTTCAGAATGTTACCTGAGTCGATGAATTAAATCATCTAGTCATTAAATTGTGCTTTGTATTTTCATACTCTGCATTTGTGCTATTCCAGTGAGACTGCATAGCACTTTTTCTTTAGAAAGGAGGTGATCCAGCCGCAGGTTCCCCTA
>MKSY01000026.1 GCA_001897475.1 Alphaproteobacteria bacterium 43-37 | reverse complement strand
AACCAAAGATGTGAGCGTGCTAATCAGAACAAGCCTCTTTTCTCAGCCCACCTTAAAACCTCCCAAAACTATACCTAAGCTAACCAAACAACTCTCTTTGGTATTCTCATGATCTGCCTCCTCAACTTTCCCCGGACAGTAGTGGCACTTGATGCGGGAACCCAGGCTTTTATATGGGCCCCCGCTTTCGCGAGGGTGACAGGCCCCTCTTTTTGTCTTCCCGGGCGCTAGACCCGGGACCCAGGCATTTATGGCCCCCCGCTTTCGCGAGGGCGACACTGAGGGCGCGAGGGTGACAGGAAAAAGAGCGAGGAGGACAGGAAAGAAGAGCGAGGATAGCAGGGAAGAAGCGTGAGGGTGACAAGAAAAACAGCGAGGATGGCAGGGAAGAAGAGCACACAGACCTCCACCTATAGTAGAGGCCTGTGACTTTAGGTAAACTTAACTCAATCTTATTTTGACTTAAGATTTTGCCTCATGAGCGGCAGATGCATGACCAGCCACAACTGGAACTTCTGCAACAACAGGGCCAGCTTTATCAAAGTTAAGCGTTAATTTAACTTTTGTACCTTCAGTCAAACCACCATGCGGAAGACCGATAAGCATCACATGCAAACCACCTTGGGCGAACGCAACAGACTTGCCAGAAGGAACGGCCACTTCTTTAACTGCTGACATTTTCGCCACACCAGCTTCTGTCTTTGTCTCATGAAGCTCACATGTTTTAATGCCTTCTGCATTTGCACCTAACAATTTATCCTCTGCGCCATCGTTCTTAATTGTAAAATAAGCGGCAGCTGAGTCAGATGATGTAGCGGGGATAGAAGCACCTTCAATTTTAACATGAACAACTTTACCGGCATCAGCATGCGAACCCGCAGGGGCCTTTTGTGCGTCAGCTGGAGTTGCCACGGCAGCCTCAGAATGGCTTGCCTTAGATTCTTGATCCGCTTGCTTCTCCTTACATGCTGACAACAAACATAAAGTTAATGCCGCATATCCGATTCCTTGAATTAGTTTTTGCATGGTACTCAAAGTCCTCCTGAAAAAAAACATGCTTGACTATACACCATTGGTTTTTAAGACTCAAGCTAGATTAAAATATGGGGATCGGCTAAAATGGCGGAAATAGCCTCCCAAGAAAAGTGCGCTCAAGAGCAAGATTTTCGATGATTTTCTTTTCATTTTGTATTATCCCAATTTAATATCAGAATAAGCAAAAATTTAATCCAAGGGAAATTAGTCATACCCATGTTGAAGGGAATTTATAATCAAATCATATCAATTGGTTTTGACGTTACTGAAGTCGAGCGCATTGAAAAATCCATCGAACGATTCAAAAATCGATTTTTAAAAAGGTGCTTTACTGAAGCAGAAGTTCAACTTGCCCTTAGGCAAAGAAGGCCCTCAGCTTCTTTTGCTAAGAGGTTTGCTGCGAAAGAAGCCCTGGTGAAAGCACTGAAAACCGGATTTACAGAAAAAGTGTTTTTTCAAGACATTGAAGTTTTAAAAAACACAAGGGGCGATGTAGACATTCACCTTAAAGAAGGGGCTTTAGCAGCCCTTATGTCACTAATCCCTACTGGATTTAAACCTAAAATTCATTTATCTTTATCTGATGATAGTTCAAGAGCCTATGCATGGGTAATCATAGTAGCGGAAGAAAGGTTATAGTTCAAATGGCTAGCAAGAGTAAACAACCAAAAAAGCAGGAATCCGTAAAAGAATTTCTCATGTCAATCTTATGGATCCTTGTCGCGGTTGTCACCATTAGATCATTTGTCTTTGAATCGTACAAAATCCCCTCTGGCTCTATGTACCCCACAAACTATATCGGTGACTTTCTATTTGTCAGCAAATTCCCCTATGGCATTAGCCATTATTCGTTCCCATTTAGTCCAAAAATCTTTTCGGGAAGAATCTTTGGCGGCATGCCTAAACAAGGCGATGTTGTGGTATTTAGGCCCCCTTCCGATACATCCATCGACTACATCAAACGTGTGGTTGGGACTCCAGGAGATCGGGTGCAAATGCGAGCAGGCGTTCTGCATATTAATGGACAACCCGTAAAACTTGAACGGATTGAAGACTTTATCTTAGAGGAAAAAGGTGGCGCCAAAAAGTATGCCCAGTATATCGAAACACTTCCAAATGGCGTTTCGCATAAAATATTGAAACAATTCCCAATGGGGCTTGCCCCTGCCGATGATACCGTTGAATTTGTTGTACCAGAGGGACATTTCTTTGCTATGGGTGACAACCGCGATAATTCAAAAGACAGCCGCTGGATCAACGATATTGGCTATATTCCACTTGAGAATGCCGTCGGGAGAGCAGAACTCACCTATTTCTCCATCGACCGCAATATCGCTGAGCATTTCTGGGAATTTTGGCATTGGCCACAAGCCATCCGATTTAAGCGAATGTTTGGCCTTATTCGCTGATGGACGCTAAGGAATTTTCCGCCCACATTGGCTATGAATTTAAAAAGCTTCAGCTTTGCGAAGCAGCCCTTACTCACCCCAGCGCAGCCAGGCATACGGGTGCCCGTCCCTTTGAGCGGCTTGAGTTTATTGGTGATCGAGCACTGGGCTTAGCTGTTAGCCACCTTCTTTTTAATGCCTTTGAGGATCATAACGAGGGCTTCTTAGCCCATCGCGTTGCAACCCTTTGCAGCAAAAAACAACTCTTAAAGATCGGCCAACATTGGCAAGTTAAAAAATACTTATATGCCATTGGGCTACAGACCGACTCTGCTAATGCCATTGCCGATACTGTTGAAGCGGTACTTGGAGCGATTTATTTAGATGCTGGGTTTAACGCGGTTTTAAATGTAGTTGAACGTTTTTGGGCTACTGATATAATGACTACATCAAACGACATGGACTCCAAAAGCCGCCTGCAATTTTTACTTCAAGGCAAAGGTTATCCCGCCCCTTCTTATAAAATTGTTGATAAAGAAGGGCCAGACCATAGCCCAACATATGTTGTTGAAGCCTCTGCCATTGGTAAAAAGGCACTAGGCACATCGACTACGAAAAAATTTGCTGAGCAAAATGCTGCAGCTCTTCTATTGGATCAAATTGATGAATCAAAACTCTAAACGCTGCGGATTTGTTGCCATTATTGGTGCCCCAAATGCAGGTAAATCAACCCTTCTAAACGCTCTTATAGGCACTAAGGTTTCAATTGTGACCCATAAGGCTCAAACAACTCGCCGTAGGATCTTAGGCATTTTACCTGTCGAGCAAACCCAAATCATTTTTGTCGATACTCCTGGATTATTTTCACCGCAAAAAGTATTCGAAAAAAATATGGTTGATTCAGCAATCTCAGGGTTGCTTGATGCCGACATAGGGTTACTTCTGGTTGATGTTTCAAAGAAAAACCTCGATCATGTTACAAAGTTGCTTGAACTATTACCCAAACAACACCCTCCATTAGCTCTTATTCTCAACAAGATTGATTTGGTTGAAAAACCTCGACTACTATCCATCAGCGAGAAGCTGAATGCCCGCGGAAACTTTGAGCAAACTTTTATGATCTCAGCCCTTAAAAACAGTGGCCTTTCAGCAATCTTAAGCTTCTTATCTGAAAGAGTTCCTGAGGGACCTTGGCATTTTCCTGAAGATCAGCTCACAAACTTAACAGACAGACAGCATGCGAGTGAAGTTGTTCGTGAAAAGCTTTTCTTAGCCCTTCATGATGAGCTTCCTTATGGCTTGACCGTAGCCACTGAAAATTGGGAAGCTTTCAAAGATGGCAGCGTTAAATTATCTTTGACCATCTATGTTGAACGAGAACAACATAAGCCCATTATCTTGGGGAAAAATGGTTCCAAAATCAAACATATTGGTAAACAGGCCCGAGTTGAGTTAGAGCATCTTTGGGGGCACCCCGTCCATCTATTCTTAAATGTAAAAGTCAAAGAACAATGGACAAAACGCCCTGAACTTTACAGCTCCTTAGGCGTCGAAATGGACAACTAAATCATGAATTGGGAAGATGAAAGCCTCATCATTCATACCAAGCCCTACAAAGATTCGCATACCATCTTAACCCTCCTCACTAAAAGTAACGGCAAACGGATAGGGTTGGCACGCACCAGCAACAAAAAAACTGGCAACCCTTTCCAAGTTGGGACTATTGGACAAGCCCATTGGCGAGCCAGATTAGCTGACCATCTTGGCACCATCAATATCGATGTTACAGACGTACCTTTTGCAAAACATATGGGTGATCCGCTCCGTTTGCTCATCATCCAATCCATGTGCGGATTGCTCCATGAACTCATCCTTGAACACGATCCACACCCTCAAACCTTTGCTGACGCGTTAACCTTGCTTCAGCATTTGCATGGCTCAAACCCTTTGCAGTCTTATATTAAATTTGAGATGAACATGCTCAAGGAACTAGGATTTGCCCTAACACTCACCCACTGCGCTGCCACAGGATCACGTGAACAGCTCACGTATCTTTCCCCAAAATCAGGACAAGCCGTTTGCAATTCAGCGGGAACGCCTTTTGCAGATAAATTATTTCGCATGCCACAATTTTTTAAAGAACCAAATTCTGACACGCCAACCGAAGATCTTATCTTCTGCCTTAACATCACCGGTTACTTCCTTGAAAAATGCTTGTTTCTACCGGCACATAAAAAGTTCCCTCTTGCACGCGATCTGCTCATCAAAAAAATTGGCTCACTTTCATAAGCACACTCTCATTTTTTATTTAAGCAAGAAGAGTTATGATCCCAGAAGATCTATACGCGGGAAACCCATAGGTGGCATGCGCCCAACCTGGCCTCTGTGCCCAAGCCACGGCAAGAGATTGGATTCCGTCCGAGTCCGCTCACCTGAAGCCCAACTAAGGCCTTCCGCAAGCGTTAAGAAGCGAAGATCAGTCAACCTTCCTTCTTTATATTTTTGCAAAATAACACCACGACCACGCGCCATAACTGGAATCTCTTCAAGAGGAAAAATCAATAGCTTACGATTAGACCCCATTACCGCAATATGATCACCTTCAATTGGCAAGCACAATTTCAGTTTAGCACCATCAACGCTGTTATATATTTGACGCCCTTGCTTGGTTTGGGCAATTAAACTCTTTTCATCTATACAAAAACCACGGCTATCAGAGCCAATAACAAGCATATGCTGCCCCTCGCCTTTGAAGGCACCAATGTATAAAATATCTTCATCTTGCTCAAGATCTATGAGCAACCGGATAGCGTCACCATGGCCTCTTCCGCGGCTAATTTTATCCGCCAGAACCGTAAACGAGCGACCACCACTAGAAACAATAATTAACCGATCAGTTGTCATGCACGAAATAATGAATCGACCTTCATCGCCTTCTTTATATTTCAGTTCAGACGCATCCACCTGATGACCTTTTACACCTCTTATCCAGCCCAATCTAGAGCAGATGATAGTCACCGGCTCACGCTCCACCATTGCATCAACTGGAATATCAGCAAGCACAGGGGCCTCGGATGCAACCGTCCTACGTGGACCAAAAACGGTATCTTTGTTCAAAATTTTCTTCAGTGCCTTCACTTCATCACGAATTCTTGACCATTGCTTTGACTCATCAGCCATAATGGATTGCAACTCAGCTTGCTCTTCAAGCAACGCAGAACGCTCACGCTTTAAAGCCTCTTCCTCAAGCTTTCTCAAGGCACGGAGGCGCATATTTAGAATAGCTTCGGCTTGATCTTCCGTAAGCGCAAAACGTTGCATAAGCACAACAGCTGGCTCATCTTCCTCTCGGATGATTTTGATAACCTCATCCAAATTCAAATAAGCAATGATATACCCTTCCAGTAAACCTAGACGCTTTTTAATGTTCGCTAATCTAAACTGAGATCGCCTTCCAAAAACTGTTAAGCGATGCCCTAAATACTCTTGCAGAGCCGTCTTTAGAGACACTACACGTGGAACAGATTGACTATCCACCACATTAAGGTTTAGCGGAATTCGACATTCAAGATCCGTGGAACGGAACAACGACTCCATCAGAATTTCAGGGGCCACTGTCCGGCTCTTAGGTTCAATCACGATGCGAATATCTTCAGATGACTCATCTCGAATGTCTGCCATGAGTGGAATCTTTTTTTCCATCCACAATTGTGCAATTTTTTCAATGAGACGTGATTTCGAAACCTGAAAAGGGATCTGGGTAACCACAATTTGGTATGTCCCTGATTTTAGCGCTTCCACATCCCATTTGGATCTTACTCGAAAGCTCCCTCGCCCAGATCGATAAGCCTCAACAATACTTTCCCGAGACTCAACCAAGACACCACCCGTTGGAAAATCTGGCCCTGAAATAAAGTGGATAACGGCCTCATCTTCCGCATTAGGGTGATCAATCAAGTAAAGCAATGCATCGCATAGTTCCGTTGCGTTATGGGGCGGAATGCTTGTCGCCATACCCACGGCAATACCTGTTGCGCCATTGGCCAATAAGTTTGGAAACGCGGCTGGCAACACAATCGGTTCAACAGTGTCACCATCATATGTAGGTTTAAAATCAATGCTATCTTCATCAATGCCCTCCATAAGAGCTTCGGCAAAGGATGTCAGCCTAGCTTCCGTATATCGCATAGCGGCGGCATTATCACCATCGATATTGCCAAAATTTCCATGACCATCAATCAACGGATAACGCACTGAAAAATCCTGCGCCAGTCGCACAAGAGCATCATATATTGCCATTTCACCGTGAGGATGAAATCGACCAATCACATCACCCACCACACGAGCTGATTTCTTCGGCATAGAAGATGGTTGAAGCTTTAAAAGCCGCATAGCATAAAGAAGACGCCTATGCACAGGCTTAAGGCCATCTCGCACATCTGGCAAGGAGCGGGACAAAATAGTGGATAGCGCATAAGAAAGATAGCGCTCACTTAGAGCTTCTGGAAGGGATGTTTCTGTAATATTTTGGGCAACGTCACTCATGATAGTTCATATCTATCACAAAATTAGCCAGAAATCGAATTTTAAAAACCCTCATGTGGAATATTTTTTGGTGGGTTACGCCACAGAAATAGGATCGTAACAGACGTGATCACTCCGCATGCAACAGCAAACAGCGCAGGTGAAAATCCCACATGATCAAGAGATTTATTAATAATAGGTGTGAGCCCTCCAAAAACCGATACCCCTGAGGCATACCCAAAAGAAACCCCTGTGAATCGAATTTTGGTTTCAAAAAGGTTGTACATCACCACACTTTTAGGCCCTACGTAAAGGGCCGTAATCACGGCTAACCATAATTGAGCAGCAATAATGGCCGCAACCGTTCCCACTGCCGCTAATTGATAGATGGGTATTAGGCAAACGACAGCCGCTAGCGATGATCCCAACAAAAGCTTGAGAGGGTTGACCCTATCAACCAAGAGCCCCGTAATTGGCAAAATAAATGCATAAATCAATAAGCAGATAGCATTTAAAAAAATAATTTGGGAAAAAGGCATATTCAAATGATCTTTAAGGTAAATGCTAAAATACCCCGCCAACGACAATTGCAATGCACCCGCAACCGCACTTAAACAAAATGTTTGCAGTACAGCCATAGGAGCCTTTCGGAATGTCTCTTTCAGTGGATTTTTAGAAATGTTGTTTGCACGAACAATCTGTAAAAATTGTGGACTTTCATTTAAGTGCTTACGAATATAATAACTGACAATACCAATCGCTGAACCAGCTATGAATGCCCAACGCCAATGTTGATGATGTCCCTCATCCGCCGTTAAAAGGCTAGAGACAAATGTAGCCAGAATCACACCCGAGATAGTCGCCGAACTCATCAAGCTACTCCCCAACCCTCTTTGATTTGGGGGAAAATGTTCCATAACAAATATGACGGATCCGTTGCTTTCACCGCCAGCCGAAATACCCTGAAGAATCCGCAAAACTATCAATAGGGCAGGAGCGGCAATCCCTATCATTTCATAGGTTGGCAAGATGCCAATGCCCATTGTTGCAACTGCCATCAACACAACCGACCAGCGCAAAGATTGCTTACGGCCATACCGATCCCCAATCATGCCAAACATGGCTGCACCAAGCGGCCTTGCGATAAAGCCCATGGTAAATACAACAAGCCCCATGATTTCTGAAAACCAAGCTTCTTTGGAGGGGAAGAACAGTGGAGACATAATCGGAACGAGGATGCCATAAAGGGCAAAGTCGTAAAATTCTAAAAAATTTCCGGCCATTGACATCGCTATGAGCCTGAACTTTTCGCTAGCAGATGCGTACAAACTATCTACGGTGGGCTTCTGCAACTGGCCATGCGCCCCAGCCCCACCAGAAAACTTAGTCGATGGCTTTAAATTTGATGCGTTGAACGTAGTGCCCTCATCACTTGAGAAATTTTACATTGCTTTCGTGCCTGCACTTTATCATGGGCTGTTTGCGCAAGCAGCACAGCATCTTCGGCTCGTTTGAAACGGTTTTCCACATAATCATGAGTCAACTCAGTGAGCGTCAGCACTTCGTCTACCAAGATCGAACACATATTATCAATCATACTGACAAAACCGCCCGAAACAAAAAGCTCTGCGTTAATGGTGTTAGCATCACTATAAATTGACACGATCCCTGGATCCAAAGTCGACACAATTGGGGCATGATTTTCCAACAAACCCAATCGACCTTCGGCCGCAGAAAGGACAATCATCTTGGCCTTACCTCGACTCGCTAAGCTTTCTGGTGAAACGATTTCATAGGTAAACATACCGTCTTAATCCTTGTGTCTAAGCTGCTTCAGCCGCAAGCTTCTTGGCCTTTTCAACAACTTCATCAATGGTGCCAACCATATAAAAGGCCATTTCAGGCAAATGGTCATACTTCCCATCAATGATACCCTTAAAGCCGGCAATGGTATCTTCAAGCTTAACAAATGTACCAGGGAAACCTGTAAACACCTCGGCAACATGGAATGGCTGAGACAAGAAGCGTTGAATCTTACGTGCTCTAGCCACGATCAATTTATCTTCTTCTGACAGTTCATCCATACCCAAAATGGCAATAATATCTTGCAGTGATTTATAGGTTTGAAGAATTTTTTGAACTTCACGTGCAACTTCGTAATGCTCATCACCCACAACCCTTGGATCCAAAATACGTGATGTAGAAGCCAATGGATCCACAGCCGGATAGATACCAAGCTCAGCAATTTGACGGCTCAAAACGGTTTTCGCATCTAAGTGCGAGAATGAAGTCGCCGGCGCAGGGTCCGTTAAGTCGTCCGCAGGAACATAGATGGCTTGAACACTGGTAATAGAGCCTTTTGTTGTGGTAGTGATTCGCTCCTGCAGCGTCCCCATCTCTGTCGCCAAAGTTGGCTGGTAACCCACAGCCGATGGAATACGACCAAGCAACGCTGACACCTCAGAACCAGCTTGTGTAAAGCGGAAAATGTTATCAACAAAGAACAATACATCTTGACCTTCTTCATCACGGAAATACTCAGCCATCGTGAGACCAGAAAGAGCCACGCGTGCTCTAGCTCCTGGTGGTTCGTTCATCTGACCGTAAACCAGCGCCACCTTTGAACCTTCGCTATCGAGCTTAATAACCCCTGATTCGATCATTTCGTGATAAAGGTCATTGCCTTCACGTGTGCGTTCACCCACGCCTGCAAACACAGAAAAGCCACCGTGAGCTTTCGCAACGTTGTTGATCAATTCCATGATCAACACGGTTTTGCCAACTCCCGCACCGCCAAACAAACCAATCTTACCACCGCACGAATAAGGAGCAAGCAAGTCAACAACTTTAATGCCCGTTACAAGGATCCGTGTTTCCGTGGACTGCTCTGTAAAATCAGGCGCAGAACGGTGGATGGGCAAACGCTTCTTGGCTTTAAACTCAGGCCGCTCATCGATGGGATCACCGATAACGTTGAAGATACGCCCCAATGTTTCCTGACCAACTGGCACTGAGATTGGCTCGCCTAAGTCTTCCACGGGCTGACCTCTTACTAAACCATCAGTAGAGTCCATCGCAATAGCGCGAACGGTATTTTCGCCTAAGTGTTGAGCCACCTCTAATATGAGAGGTTTTCCATTATTTTCAGTCTTAAGGGCGTTCAAAATCGGAGGAAGATTTCCATCAAACGAGACGTCGATAACGGCACCAATAACCTGAGTGATTTGACCTGTAACTTTTTTAGCCATAGGAATGCTTGCTCCTTTACTCATTTCCATCTAGAGGGCTTCTGCGCCCGAAATAATTTCTATCAATTCTTTTGTAATATATGCTTGCCTTGCCCGGTTATAGGTCAGGTCTAAACGCTTGATCATATCGCCAGCATTGCGTGTAGCACTATCCATCGCTGTCATACGCGCACCTTGTTCACTGGCAAAAGTTTCCAGAAGTGCACGATAAATCTGCACTTCAAGGTTTTTCGGAAGCAATGCTTCAAGCAGTGTTGCCTCATCAGGCTCATAAATAAATAATGCCTGTGTATCCGCACCAGATGATGGCGTAACTTCAACTTCTTCCAGGCTTAGAGCCTCAAATGGAATCAACTGAGTAGCTGTGGGGATTTGAGTCATTGCTGATTTGAATCGGCTGTAAATCAAAACACAACGATCGAAGGCACCATGAAAAAAGAGATCCGAAATCTTGCCCGCAATATCTCTAGCGTCCGCAAAGCTAAGCTTTGGTTTGCCAATTTCAGTCACGGTGTCAATGATTGTGGCAGCATACTCTCTTTTGAGGAGATCTTTCCCCTTACGGCCAATGCACAAAACTTTAACGTGCTTGCCCTCTTCTATAAACCGCTTGATGTGGTTTTTAGCTTCTCGAACAAGCCCTGTGTTAAACCCACCACACAATCCACGATCTGAGGTCATCAAAACCAAAAGGACAGTTTGATCTTTACCTGTGCCCGCCATAAGCATAGGGGCAGAATCAAGCTGCGCCTTTTCTTTCATCAGATTCTGAAGCAGGCTTGACATAGCCACAGCAAAGGGTCGCGCAGCCACAGCCTGATCTTGGGCCCGCCGCAATTTTGCCGCCGAAACCATTTTCATGGCCGACGTAATCTTGCGTGTTGACTCAACACTTTTTTTCCGGTCTCTAAGATCCTTAAGGCTTGGCATTATTAACTCACAAAATCCCGGCTAAAATGATCTAAAAACTGAACCAGCTTCTCTTCAACATCTGACGCTATCTGCTTCTCGTCACGAATTCTCGCCACAATATCAGGATGCTTAGCCTTCAGCTGAGTCAAATATTCTGTTTCAAATTTGGTCACGCTTCTTGCTGGAACATGGTCCAAATAGCCTCTCACGCCTGCGAAAATGGAAACCACCTGCTCTTCCATCGTCTGAGGAGCAAATTGCGGTTGCTTTAACAGCTCCGTCAGCCTTTCACCTCTTTGCAAAAGCTTTTGAGTTGAGGCATCCAAATCAGAAGCAAACTGAGCAAAGGCAGCCATTTCTCTATATTGGGCCAGCTCGAGCTTGATCTTGCCCGCAACTTGTTTCATCGCCTTTACCTGCGCTGCTGAACCCACGCGGCTAACAGACAAACCAACGTTAATTGCGGGGCGAATGCCTTTGTAAAACAAATCTGTCTCGAGGAAAATTTGCCCATCTGTGATAGAGATAACGTTCGTTGGAATGTACGCTGAAACGTCACCAGCTTGAGTCTCAATAATGGGAAGTGCCGTCATTGAACCAGCCTTCATATCGTCACTCATCTTGGCTGCACGCTCAAGCAAACGGGAGTGGAGATAAAAAACGTCGCCCGGATAGGCTTCACGCCCTGGTGGACGCCTAAGCAACAAGGACATTTGTCGATAAGCTACAGCTTGCTTAGATAAATCATCATAGATGATCAATGCATGCATACCATTATCGCGGAAATATTCCGCCATAGCACAACCTGTGTATGGAGCAAGAAACTGAAGAGGAGCTGGGTCAGAAGCTGTTGCAGCAACCACAATGGTGTAATCCATCGCTCCATTTTCTTCCAATGTTCGAACGATCTGAGCAACGCTTGACCGTTTTTGACCAACCGCTACGTAAACACAAAACAATTTAGCTGACTCATCTTTACTAGCATTCACTGTTTTTTGGTTCAAAATAGCATCAAGAGCAATAGCAGTTTTACCTGTTTCTCTGTCGCCAATAATCAATTCACGTTGACCACGCCCAATGGGAACCAAAGCGTCAATAGCTTTCAAGCCTGTTTGCATTGGCTCATGGACACTCTTACGTGCAATGATACCAGGCGCTTTCACTTCCACCTGAGCTCGCTTCACATTTTTCAAAGGGCCTTTGCCGTCAATCGGATTACCAAGACCATCCACAACGCGACCAATCAATCCCTTACCAATGGGAGTGTCCACGATTGTCTTGGTTCTTTTAACAATATCGCCTTCTTGAATACTGCGGTCATCTCCAAAGATAACCACACCAACGTTATCCACCTCAAGGTTCAGTGCCATGCCCCTAACACCACTGGCGAATTCTACCATTTCACCAGCTTGAACGTTATCTAGCCCTTCAACACGGGCAATACCATCTCCAACAGTGAGAACTGAGCCCACTTCTTGGACTTCGGTTTTGGCCTCAAAGTCTTCAATTTGTTTTTTAAGAATCGTTGAAATTTCAGCAGCACGAAGCTCCATTGCCCTAAACCCCTTTCATTGCAAGGTGAAGCTGAGACAGCTTCGTTTGATATGAACCATCAATTAGTTTTGACCCAAAGCGGACCTTAAGTCCACCCAATATATTTACGTTAACTTTTGTTCGTAAAATAACTTTTTTACCCAAAGCACTGGTAAGCCCAGCCACCAACTCTTTTTCTTCCCCTGCAGTCAGCTGAACAGCTGACTCAACGTCAACATAGGTTTCGCCTTTATGAGCGGCTACTTTCTGGTCGAATGACGTTACAATAGGTTGCAATTGCCCTAGGCGACCTTGCTGGCACAAAAGGCCAAGGAATTTCTGGGTCAAAGGCGACAACTTAAGCTTATTCGCAAGAGCTATAAGAGTGGAAACTTGGACGGGTTTACCAAAACGTTTTGAGAAAATAAAATTTCGAAAGACCTCAGATTCATGCATCAGGACACCTACACTCAAAAGGTCTGCACGGACGGCATCCAGCTTTTTAGCTTTCTCAGCTAACACAAATAAAGCCTTGGCGTAACGATCCGCAATTTGACTCATGAATAGTCCTTTGAAAACACACATTACCGTATTAATTGCCAAGCAAACACTGGCACGTGCCACTTCCTACCATAGTCAACTCAAGCTGACAAGGTCGGATTTTGTTTTTTGGCCAAGATGGAGATGACGACTTTTCCTACTCTCCTTGTTCTAGACTTTTTGGAACCGAGTTAGTGAACTTTTATAGGATGGCGAAAGCTTAAAGCCCCTGCGATGACGATGTGTGGACTTGAACAAAAGCTTTTGTTAGGATACTCTCCCATAAACTGTGCAGAACAGATCACAAGTGAGCCTTAAGGTTCCGTTTACATTTTTGGATCAAAATAACAATTGTTCAAACACGCGCGGTGAACCATGGACTTTAACTTCGAACTTTTGAAAACTTTTCGCCTCGTAGCAGCTCATGAAAATTATACGCGTGTGGCAGATATCATGGGTGTCAACCAAGGCACAGTGAGCCGCCAGATGCGCAGGCTGGAAGAAATTGCGGGCACAGAACTTCTCGTTTCTTTCCCCAAAGGTGTGCGGCTCACAGACGCCGGGCGATACGTTGCTGAGCAAATGGATGAGCGCCTGTTCAACTTTGAAGAAATCTTCACCCGAGCTCGGGATCTCAAAAGCTCCACCTCCGGCCCTCTGCAGGTGGTCACAGCGATGTTTGGCATCAGCTGGCTCGCGCCCCACCTATCAGAATTCCTGGCCGAAAACCCCGGCATTGAACTCATAATGAGCACGGATGAATCGCCCATGCTCCAAAACACGAGCCATTTTTCAGGAACTTATGTGAGTCTCACTCCCATACCCCCGCCTAGAGACACAGGTTTAATATGGCAAGAGATTTTCGAGTTCAGTTTCTACCCATACGCCCATATTTCTTATACACAAAAACATGGCATGCCTCGAACCTTTGATGATTTAGATAACCATAAAATCATCGGTTATCGATGGTCGAGGGCTTATGCTTCAGTGGACTACAATGCTAGCAACCCTCTACTGTTTGTTGGTCGCGAGGGTCAAAAACCAAGACGGCCTGCGATGGAAGTGGATGACGTGATGGCCTGCAAAGTTCTGGTAGAAAACGGTGTTGGAATTGGGTTTCTACCCTTGTTTCATGTGATTAACACACAACTTGTACCAGTTTTACAAGGAATATACGATAAAAACCTTTTTCTAAAGCGTAAAGCCTATTATGTCCACCCACCATACTTACGAGGAAATCAGCGGGTGCAAAAATTGATCAAACTCATGAAGGAAAAAGTTACTCAAGAAACCCTTAACTTTGACAACCAATGGGATTTGAGATAGCAAAATCAAATCTTAGAGAGGTTTTCATAATATTATTCCCACCTTAAATATAAGGCACAAAACTTAAACCGGAACGTACACAACCACACCTCTTTATTGCTTATCATCTATTAAACGGGTGTTATAACCAATACTCGATTGGGCTATAAGTTTAAACTCAAATCCATTACAAAGGGACTCTCATCTTCCGGCCTCAGCAGCGTTTTCCATTGTACTCTACGGTTCTATATCCCTCTCATTTTCCACCTTAAGCATGAACTGATCAATCAATATTTTTTCATAATAGGCATACGAGGGTGTTTTTTGCGAAAGCGTTGATTTATTTTTCATCACTCCAGGAACAATAGCGACGTGGAATCTTGAGGTCGATTTAATGAATTTTTATAAAGAAGACAAAAGAGGGGTGCGGGAATGACTAAGAGGGTGTCCGGGAATGACTAAGAGGTGCCCCTGTCACCCTCGCTCTTTTTCCTGTCACCCTCGCTCCTTTCCCAGCCATCCTCGCTCCTTTCCCTGCCATCCTCGCTCTTTTTCCTGTCACCCTCGCGAAAGCGGGGGCCCATAAAAAACCTGGGTTCCCGCATCAAGTGCGGGAATGACTAAGAGGACGTGCCCAGGAAGACAAAGTGTGGTGTGTGGGAATGACTAAGAGGGGCGTCCGGGAAGACAAAGATGAGGTCCGGGAAGACAAAGGGAGGCCAACCCTCAATAAAAACTGATGGGATCAATATCAACTTGGATGTGGATATCCTTTGGGCACTTTATTTTTGCCAACCAAGCATTCACAAACGCATGAGGCGATGTTTCCTTGGAAGATAAGATAGTGAAGCGCCAACGGTACTTACGTCGCACTTTATAGAGCGGGGCTTGAGCTGGCCCCAACAAGCGAACACCTGTCAGATGCGGCACCTTTGTACACATTGATTTGACAAACGCAGCCACCCTTGCTTCATCGCTCCCAGACACAATTACCCCCGCCAAACGACCAAATGGCGGCCAAGAAAACTCCTGTCGAAGAGCAAGCTCATAGCCAAAAAATGAATCTCGATCACCTTTGCTTAAAGCCTTCATAATGTCGCTCTCTGGCTGATATGTTTGCAACCAAACTTCACCTTGCTCCACATGCCGGCCCGACCTTCCGGCCACCTGAGTTAACATCTGAAAAGTACGTTCACTCGCTCGCAAATCTGAGCCCATAAGCCCCAAATCACCATCAATGACACCAACACACGTAAGCCTCTTAAAATCATGCCCTTTTGCCATTACCTGCGTCCCGATGATGATATCCACTTCACCGCCCTCAATCTTCTCAATGGCTACCTGCATTTGGGTATTTTGGGCCATATGATCGCTGCTAAGCACCATCACACGAGCATCTGGAATAAATGACAGAACCTCTTCTTCAATACGCTCAACACCAGGCCCACAAGAAATAGTCGCATCTTCTGTTTGACAGGAAGGACACACAGAAGGAGCAGAAGCATGATACCCACAATGATGACATTGTAACGTGTCATTAAATTTATGCCGAACCAACCAGGCGGAACAATCTGGGCACGCAAATCGATATCCACATGCGCGACACAATGTTACGGGCGCATACCCCCGGCGGTTAATATAAAGCATGGATTGCGCCCCTTGTTCAAAAGTGCGCCGCAAAGCATCCCGTAATGGTTTTGAAATCCATGTTTGTTTTGAATCATGGGTTCTCATATCAACCAGCTGAATATCAGGCCCTGACTTTACCTTAAATCGCTCTGGCAGCTTAACATGCTTATAACGACCGCTTTGAACATTACTCCATGTTTCCAATGACGGTGTCGCCGTAGAAAGTATCACAAAGGCCTGGCAAAGCTTCGAGCGCACAATGGCCATATCGCGAGCGTGATAAATCATGCCTTCTTCTTGTTTAAAGCTCGCGTCATGCTCTTCATCAACAACGGCCAACTTCAAGTTCTGAAAAGGCAAAAAAAGTGACGATCGCGCTCCAACCACCACACACGGCCACCCCTCTAGCACAGCTTGCCAAATATGGGATTTTTGAGCCTTTGAAACATTCGAATGCCAGAGTAGAGGCTTAAAACCAAACCGTTTTTGGAAACGTTGGAGCCATTGAGCCGTCAGAGCAATTTCTGGCAACATCACTAAAACCTGCCCATTAAGCATTAAACATTGATCGATAACATCAAAATAAACTTCTGTTTTTCCTGACCCTGTTACACCGTCTAATAGCGTCACACATGGGTCTTCGGCACTCATTTCACTCAATAGAAATTGCTTAGCAACTTCTTGCTCTTTACTTAAGACTGGTAACATCACAGGCAAGGCGGGCTGCTCCAACAACTTGTCTGGGACAGGCTTTGTAATAAGCCGCAAAATCCCCTTTTTGAGAAGCCCAGCAATAACGCCATCGCTTACACCAAGCTCTTCACGAATTTTTTTGCGCAAGAGAGGCTTAGCATGAACCGTTAGATAGCTTAGGATTTTCTTTTGAGCTGGCGTTACCTTTTCAAGATGAGCTGCATCATTCAGAGCTATTAAATTTTGAGTTGCCACTTGAGGTATTAAAGACCCGCCCCACACTGCTTTTAAGACAAGCCCTTTGGGTATGAGGCAATAATCGGCCACCCACAAAATCCAATCAACCATGGATTTGGATAATGCAGCCTTATGCGCAACACCATGAATGGGCTTCAGGCCTTTGACTTCAACACCTTCAAGGCCAATAACAACACCTTCTATACTTCTTCTGCCAAATGGTACACGAACAATAGTACCTATGGATACTATCTCGTCGGCAGGAATACTGTATGAAAAGCTTTGATCGAAAGGTAAAGGAACGAGGACCTCGACAATCATTCCCCTAATTCTTATTTTTCAAAAGCTGCTTGAGACGGTTTACAAATCCCCCTTGATTCTCTTGCCTCTGCTGCTGCATAAAATGCGCCCCAGAATCTTTAAGGGCATAGCTTAGAATCCCGGAGCATGTCGCAAAGTCAGGGCCACGAGAAACCATCTCTGCGAAAGCTGGGCTCCCCATCCGCACACCTTTACCCAAGAACTGCGCAACAAACTCTCTCACACCCGTCAACTGGCTCGCCCCACCAGACAATACCACCCGCGAAAAAAACGTAGCATCATTATGCGCCTGCATCTTTTGTTTCAAATGAGACAGTATCTCTTCCAATCTAGATTGGATGACATTGTTCAGCTGTGCCTTAGAAATGGTTAACTGGTGCGAACTTTGCGCCTCACCGATTTGGGGGATTGAAATGGGCTCACGCTCATCATTACTTAACATAAGCGCTGACCCATACAAGACCTTCAGTCGCTCAGCATGAGCTAATGGCGTAGAAAAAACTCTTGCTATATCCTGTGTGATATGATGCCCCCCAATAGGCACATTGGTAATAAAAGCCGGCCTTCCACCAAGGTACCCGATAATGGAGGTCGACCCACCCCCCATATCAATAAGAGCTGCCCCTAGTTCCATCTCATCTTCAACCAGCGTTGACAAAGCCGCAGCATAAGGCGCTGCCACAAGCCCAACGACATCTAAATGAGCTTTGGAAAGACAAGCCAAATAATTTCGAAGGACATTTGTCGGTATAGCAACAATGTGAAGATTGGCCTTTAAAGCATTACCAAACATCCCTTTGGGATCCATAATTCCCTTTTGGTCATCTAACTCAAATGACAAGGAAAAAACATGCAAAGCCTCATGCCCATTTTTCTGGACCATCTCATGAACCCTATGGAAAATTCCCTCCAAATCTTCCGCACTAACAGATGCCTGCCCTAAAGGAATTTCCATAGTATATGTTTTGGATAATAGCGCATGAGGAGGGATGCCAACATATATTTGCCTGATGGATTCATCAGCCTGCCTTTCCGCAGTTGTGATGGCTTCAGCAACGGCGTTAACAACCGCCTCCATATCAATGATGATGCCCCTCTTGAGGCCACGCGTCATCTGTTGACCAACACCAACAATTTCAAGTTGCTCATTATCAGACAAACGTGCGATAGCGCAATTGACTCTTGTAGTACCGATATCAAGAGCTGCAATGATGTTATTTTTATACGATGGCTTACGTCTAAACATATTTAATTAAGTCTCTTTAGTGGTTCCTCTGGTTTGCAATTTTACAGTGGCTTCAGGAGCAACTTTAAAAATAGTCTTTCCTTTAAATCGCAAATCAATTTTTTTAATAACATACGTCTCGAGCAAATTTTTATCTTCCAATTCACTCAGTCGCTGAAGGGCTTCTTCAACATCTTCCTCAGGAAGCATAACCTTTGTACCATGGGAAAATAGCAAATCCCAGCGCCTTTTTCCAATAAGAAACGCTGCTTTAACCTGCGCTTGAATATCAGGAAATTTTGACAGAAGATTAAATAACTTTGGGGCTCGTTCAGGAGCACCTTCACCCGCAATAGCCGGCAGGGAGGAAAATACATCTGGAATATGATCCGACAGCACATCTCCAACCTTATCAACCAGAAGCATCTTTTTTCCATTGTTCCAAATGGCAATTGGCTGCCGCTCAATGCAGCGAACATAGAGGGTATCTGGATAACGTCGCCGCACAATAGCTGACCATACCCATGGTAGTTTTTCGATAGCCAGGCGAACATCTTCCGGGTCAATCCTTAACATTAGCTGACCACGATAAACCCCTGAAGCTTTCAAAATTTCATCAGCAGATGTGTATTCCATAGGTTCGATTTCAACCTTCGTTAAACAAAGCCCCAAACGGCTTCCAAACCAAATAACACCTTTGTCCAAGCCCAACCGTGTCCGCCCTAAAACATCTAGTTGGAGAGCCCCCCAAATGACCGCAGCTAAAAAAACAAAGCCCCCTAATGGAGCCAGTACTTTTACCCAAACAGCTTTACGGCGCTGATCCACCTTTGTGGTTCTTTTACTTGAACGAGTCTTTTTTGATGGTGCAACTAGCTTACGTGATTTCATCCCTCGCCCCTGTTAACACCAAGCCTCTTAATTTCCCACTCCAGCTGAACACCACATTTCTCATAAACTTTTTTACGAACCAATTCACCCAGATCTTCAATATCTTGCGCTGTAGCCCCACCTGTATTCAAGAGAAAATTACAATGCATATGCGACACCTGGGCCCCACCTATCATCATACCGCGGCAACCAGCTTGATCAATCAATTGCCACGCTTTTAATTCTCCAGGTGGGTTCTTAAATGTGCTTCCACCCGTTCGTGTACGCGTTGGTTGAGTTGCTTCGCGCTTCGCAAGAAACCCTTGCATTTTAAGAGTTATTTCTTCCAAACCACCTGACGGTGCTTCAAACAATGCTCTGGTCACTATTATACCCTTTGGTAAGCGGCTCGATCGATAAGAGAATCCACAATCCTGCCTCGCAAGGGTAACATGATTTCCTTCTACCGTAACCCCCTCAACACTAACCAAAGCATCCTTTGTTTCAAAATCATAAGCACCTGCGTTCATAAACACAGCGCCACCAATAGTTCCAGGAATTGAAACCAAAAACTCCAGCCCAGAAAGGCCAAATTCACGAGCAGTCTCGGCAACAGTTCGATCCAAAGCACCACCGCCAGCACTGATTGCGTTACCTTCTTGGTAAACCATTGTAAAAGATGGGCCGCCCAACTTAATGGTTATACCAGAAATTCCCCCATCTCGAACGATCACGTTAGATCCAACGCCCAAGACAGTGACAGGCAAGTTATTATCCAAAGCCACTTTTTGAATATACTGCAAATCCTCAATATCACTCGGTTTAATAAGAACCTGGGCTACACCACCAACACGAAACCATGTCAGTGCTCCTAATGGAGCATCGAACTGCACCCTACCTTTAATCTGCTCCAAAGTTGCTTTAAGGGTATCGTTAATTGGAAATTTCTGCTGCATGTTGCGCAATCGATAAACTAAGCTCAACTAATTGATCAGGCAATTGATTTGCCCATCCTGAAATGGTTCCAGCCCCCATGCATATAACAAAATCACCCGGCGCGATAAGATCAATCAGGATAGGCGCCAGGTCAGACTCTTGATGCATGGTAATAACAGTTTTTTGAGGATGCAATTGTTGAATTTTTTGCCCCAATGTATGCTCGTTAAACCCTTTTATAACTTCTTCACCCGCACTGTAAACCGGACAAATAACAATGCTATCCGCAAGGTCAAAAGCATCTATAAAATCATGAAATAAGCTGGAAAGCCTCGTGTATCGATGAGGTTGCATGACAGCAATAACCTTGCCTTGACTTGCTTGACGCGCAGCCTTTAAAACAGCCTTGATTTCAACTGGATGATGCGCATAATCATCAATGATCACAGCCCCACAAGCCTCACCTGTTTTGGTAAAACGACGTTTAACACCTGCAAAATTAGATAGAGCCTTTCTTAAAATATCCTCATCAAACCCTAGCTCAATTGCCACACCAACGATAGATAAGGCATTTTGAACATTATGCTCACCATACAGCGGCAGCTCAATGCCTTGCAGTGGCTGCCAACTGCCTTCCTTTTGCTTAAAAATCAAAGCATCCGGGTTGAACTGCACATCAAAACGTGAACCTGATGGCCCCATGTGAATATTCACAGCCATAATATCAGCCCCAGGTTGAAGTCCGTAGGTAACCACACGACGATCAGTGATTTTAGCCACCAATGATTTGACAACAGGATGATCATTGCAAAGAACAGCTAAACCATAGAAAGGCAAATTGTGGATAAATTGCTCAAATGCTCCCACTAAATTTTCAAAAGCCCCAAAATGTTCCATATGCTCTGGGTCAATATTCGTCACAATCCCAATTGTACCTGGTAGCTTTAAGAAGCTCCCATCTGACTCATCCGCCTCAGCAACAAACCACTCACCTTTACCCAACCGAGCATTGGTCCCATACGCGTTGATAATACCACCATTCACAACCGTAGGATCACCACCAGCGGCATCCAATAATGCAGCGCACAGTGAAGTTGTCGTTGTTTTACCGTGAGTTCCAGAAATGCAAATAGATTTTTTAAGACGCATCAGTTCAGCCAGCATTTCCGCACGCTTGATAACCGGAATTCGCTTAACTCGCGCAGCCGTTAGCTCAGGATTTGATGGATGAATTGCTGTAGAAATGATGACAACACCGGCTTGCTCTATGTTTTGCGGAGCGTGCCCAATTTTAACATCCACACCGAGGTTTCGTAACCTCTTAACATTGGCATTTTCAGCGCAATCACTGCCTGTAACGGTATATCCTGAAGCATGCAAAACCTCAGCAATCCCGCTCATGCCAATTCCACCAATACCAATAAAATGGAGTGTTCCCCCTAAATGAAATTGCCGCACGTTTTTTCAAGTCCTTTGATAAATTTCTGGCCAGTATTATACTATTTTGGTCGTAAGTTGAGTTCATGGCAAAATAGAGGTTATAGCCCGACACATCCTTTCGGCCGCATCCGTAACCCCCATTGCTTTCATTTTACTCGACATACTCAAAAGCACATCATCATCTTGTAACATATTTCTCAGAACGCTTTCCAGATAATTTCGATCCCCGGTTTTTTCATCCACAAACACCGCCCCGCCACTTTGAGCGATAGCCATAGCGTTACTTGTTTGATGATCATCCATCGCATGTGGATAGGGCAATAATATGGCTGGACACCCCATAGCTGTTAGCTCAGCAATTGTTGAAGCCCCGGCTCTGGTAATCGCAAACCTAGCCTTCTGCATCAAGTCTGGCACATTACTAAAAAACGTCGCCACCTCAGCTTGCACACCACGCTCAGCATATAAAGTCTTAACTGCCACAAGATCTTCTTCTCGCGATTGATGTATGATTTGCATTGTTTCAAGCAGTGGCTTTGGCAAATTAGCAACAGCTGGCGCAACCCATTTTGCCATTACCGCTGCTCCCTGACTTCCACCCAATATAAGGCACACTTTCTTTTGCTTTAACAAAACCTCTTGACCTTGCAACTCAACAAACCGATGCCTAATAGGATTTCCCGTTAGAATGCATTTAGATTGAAATTTATCGGTTAGATTTTCTGTATTCTCAAAAGCAACTGTAATGATTTTTGCTCGCTTGGCAAACAAGCGGTTCACTCGCCCTGCCTTGGCATTTTGCTCATGAAGAATAATGGGAATCTTAAGAAAAACAGCCGCCAGGAGTGTCGGTACAGATGGATATCCCCCAAACCCTACGACAGCATCAACACGATGCCCCAATAACCAACGCAATAACTTAGGGAGCGCATAAATCATCCGGGTAATAGAAATGATATATCCTTTTATACCTTTAAGCTTACTCAAACGAATACGTTTGATACGGATGGCCTTTTGAGATTCTTCAGGAAAAACTGTGCGCTCATCCGTCATAAAAGTCACATCTATATTTTTCTTTCTCAGCAACAAGCCTAGAGCTAGCGCGGGAAAAAAATGTCCGCCTGTTCCTCCTGCTGCGATAACAATGTGATTTGAATTTTTCATGAACTATACCTTAAATACGTTATGCAACTTGCTTTCGTGTAAAGGCAAGGATCAACCCAACGGTAATCGACGATGCTAATAATGACGATCCACCATAACTGATAAATGGCAGCGTCATACCTTTTGTGGGCATAAGCCTTAATGTGGAGGAAAGATTGACAATGGCCTGCAAACCAAATTGCGTCACAAGCCCAGTCACCGCCACCATTCGAAACAAATTATGTTGCTGCCAAGCCCGGATTAAACAGCGCATGATAAAGGCCACAAAAACGCCTACAACCAACCAACAAAAAAATAAACCAAACTCTTCTCCTGCAACCGCAAAAATAAAGTCCGCATGAACATCAGGAATAAACTTTTTGACAACACCTTCTCCGGGCCCTTGCCCTGTTAAGCCGCCATTCACAAAGGCCTCTAAAGATCGGTTAATTTGATACCGATCTCCATATGGGTCACCAGCACTTGGATCCAAGAATCGATCAATACGTTTGGCTACATGGGAAAAAGAGAAATATGCCAAAATGAAACCACCGACTCCAATAGCTCCAATAATCCATACCCAAAATAAAGAAATGCCTGTCATAAAAAGTTGAACTAGGCCAAAAGCCACCAATACAACAATCATCCCCATATCTGGCTGCATGGCGAGCAAAGCTAATGTTGCCAAGAAAAAACCACCTGCCAACCAATATCCTGGGAACTCTCGATGCTGTTTTTGCAAACAAAAGAACCACGCCGCCACAACCGCTAAGGCTGGTTTCACCATTTCTGATGGCTGCAATGACAAACCAAAAGCATTAATCCACCGTTTGGCTCCTTTAATCTCTACACCCCAGAAGAGTGTCACTAACATCAAACCTATACTTACAAAAAATAGCCCCAATGAAAACTTACGGATCATTTTTTGATCCATGAGCGAGATCGCTACGATAAGCACTGCCGCCACAGGCAACATCACCATATGCCGCTTCACAAAGTAAAAAGATGGCAGACCAATGTGGGTTGCCACCGACGGACTTGCGGCCATAGATAAGATGATACCAATGACCATAATAACCCCAAGGATCAGTAAGGCAAAACGATCAACCGTCCACCACCACTGGCTTAGCAAACTTGAATCGGCCCTCGAAAAGCTTTTTCTATCCAACATTCTTTTGCTCCCATTGAATAGCCTCATTGACACAATCTTTAAAGTAACGACCTCGTTCTTCATAATCTTTGAATTGATCCCAGCTCGCGCATGCTGGAGACAAAAGAACGACAGATGGCTCAGCAGATTTCACGGCGTTCGCAAACGCACTTTGGACCGCCTTTTTGATATCGCCCTCAATAGAATGCGGGATATTATCGCTCTTCATTTTTTCGGCAAAATCCTCGGCTGACGCCCCCACAAGGTAAGCATGTGCAATACGAGGAAAATAAGACTCCAGGCCGTTTAATCCACCTTCCTTGGCTAATCCCCCAACGATCCAGTGGATGTTTTGATACGTTTCTAACGCCTTCGCAACTGAATCAACATTGGTCGCCTTGCTATCATTTATGAATTGCACTTGCTTATGTTGCGCGACCACCTCCTGACGATGTTCCAGACCAGGAAAGGTTTCAAAGGCTTTGAGAATTTCCGAAGAATCAGAAACCAACGGAGCCGTAATCCCAAAAACAGCCAGCATATTTTGGTAATTGTGGTGACCTTTAAGAGTAGTCATGGCATCTATTTTGCCAACCTGTTTTGGTGCCTCAGCTGTCTCATCCACCAACATCCCATCTTGGGCATAAAGCCCACCATCAACATTGTTACGAGAGTGGATAGCAAACAGATTTTTGAGAAATTTTGGTTTCAAATACTGGTAAACTGATTGGCAAGAAGCATCTTCAACACCAATGACCCCTCTCCCATTCAAGCTCAAACTCTCTAAAATAGATACCTTCGCAGCCACATAGCTTTCTACCCCGCCATGCCGCTCAAGATGATCTGGCGTTACATTCAAAAACACAGCATCTGATAAAAACAAACTTCGTAAGAGATCTAAGTGATAAGATGATAGCTCAAGTACATAAACATCTGCATTAGAGGGCAAAGATAATACTGGTATCCCAATATTACCACCCATTGCTGTATTATACCCTAATGCTTGAAAAACATGTGTCATCAAAGCCGTCGTGGTGGATTTGCCATTAGTACCCGTAATACCAACAATGCGCGGGCTTCTTTTTTGATGGAATAGCGATTGAGCAAAAATATCAACATCACTCCATAGAGGCACTCCATAACGACGCAATTGCTCCACCACAAGATGAGGCTTTGGCCAGCGCCAAGCAATTCCTGGACTCAGAACCGCTAAATCTGAAGACCACAACTTAGCTGTTGGTGACTCAAAAACAACAAATCCCTCCTGCCTAGCCTCCAAAACAGCTTGATTGTTTTGTGCCTCAAACACCACAATCTCAGCCCCAGCAGCTTGAAATGAACGGCATGCCGATAGCCCCGTTCGCCCCAAACCGACAATCGTTACTTTCTTCCCCTTAAGGTGACTTGGTATAATCATCTAACGTAGTTTTAATGTTGAGAGCCCAATAATAGCGAGAATAAAGGCTATAATCCAGAATCTTATCACAATTGTTGGCTCCGCCCATCCTTTCTTTTCAAAATGGTGGTGAATTGGGGCCATCAAAAATATTCTTTTCTTAGTGATCTTATAATACATCACTTGGGCCATAACTGAGACAGCCTCCAATACAAAAAGCCCACCAATAATGGATAAGACGATTTCATGCTTGGTGACGACACTAATGGCCCCTAAAGCTGCACCCGTCGCCAAAGATCCAGTATCTCCCATAAACACCTGTGCCGGCGGCGCATTAAACCATAAGAACCCAATCCCAGCACCGACAAGAGCACCGCAAAAGACAGCCAACTCACCACTTCCTGGAATAAAATGCAACTGAAGATAGTTTGCAAAAACATGGTTACCCACTAGATAGGCAATCAGCATAAAACAACCTGCCGCAATCATGACAGGAACAATCGCCAAGCCATCTAGACCATCCGTTAAATTCACAGCATTGGATGTTCCAACCATCACAAAAACTGTGAATAAAGTATAAACCCAGCCAAACTGCCATAAGACATCTTTGAAAAATGGTACTGACAGAGCATTTTTTAAGCCTGCCGGATGATAGATAGCCATTAGGCATGCGGCAACCGTCGCAAACAAAATTTGCAACAGCAGCTTCTTTTTCCCAGAAAGTCCCTTAGAGTTTCGTTTAGTTAGCTTCAAGTAATCGTCACATGCACCAATCAAGCCAAAGGATATTGTTACCCCCATAACAATCCAAACAAATGAATTGTGCCAATCAGACCAAAGAGCGGTACTGATCACTAAAACAAGCAATATCAGCAACCCGCCCATAGTTGGAGTCCCCCGCTTGAGGAAGTGAGTTTGAGGGCCATCATCTCGAATTGGCTGCCCTTCTTTTTGTTTTAACTTCAGCCAGGAAATAATTTTAGGGCCAAGATAAAAGCTTAGAAACACAGCGGTTAATATCGCGCCACCGGTTCGAAACGTAAGATATTTAAAAACGTTCAAAACGCTAAAATGTGCAGAAAACAGAGTGGATAAATACACAAACATACCTAAGCGTTCCTTATGCAGATTGGACTTTTTGATCTAAATAGAAAGCGCAAATCTGCTCCATCAGCAGCGTCATTTTCATACTATTAGACCCTTTGATCAACAACACATCTCCCGATCGAATTTCTTGGGTTAATGGCTCCAATAATTGGCCTGAATTTGCTTTCCAAGCCCCTTGAATATTCGCTGGCAGATAGCTATACAAAGCCCCCATGAGAGGGCCACAGGCAAAAAACTTATCCACACCTGCCTCCATCACTTTTGGTGCAAGCCCAATGTGTATACCTCGAGCCTGATCACCAAGTTCCAGCATGTCAGCAAAGGCAACAATGCGACGCCCGTTCACTTGAGCAATAGTATCTAATGCTGAGCGAACAGACGTTGGATTAGCATTATAGCTGTCATCAATAAGCGTAAATGTTCCGCCAAAACGAAGCGACAAATGATGCACCTTTCCTCTGCCATCCAACAAACCGACCCGTGAGAAATCTTGCGCTGCTTGATGAATATCCGCACCCACAGCCGCAATGGTTGCCATAATGGCTAAAGCGTTTTCAACCCATTGAAAGCCAATCATTCGAAGATGCAGTGTCACAATTTGCCCCATGACATCAACAGTCACATCCCGACCGTCGCCTTCCATCACTTGCGACACAAGACGCACATTAGCATAACCACTTTTTCCAAACGTTATGATTTTCTGTGCACCAGCTTCTTGGGCTCTTTGGTGCATGATATCAAAACAGGGTGAATCTGCATTGATCACAGCAATACCATGGCTTTGGTTCAACCCATCAAAGATTTCTGATTTAGCCTCAGCAATTGCTTCAATAGACCCAAGGTTACCAATATGAGCTTCCCCAATAACAGTAATCAAAGCCACATCTGGCTTTATTTGCTGTGTTAAGCATCTGATTTCTCCTGGGGCATTCATGCCTATTTCGAAAACCCCATACGCATCATCAGCTTTAAGATGACACAGGCTATATGGGACACCCCAATGGTTGTTGAAGCTTTTTTGGCTCGCTGTTGTTTTCCCCTGTCGGGATAGTAAAACTTCTAACGCCGTTCGAACACTGGTTTTGCCGACACTGCCAGTAATACCAATGATGCGTGCCCTCGTTTTCTCACGCATAGCTTGTCCAACAGCTTCCATGGCTTTGAGAGTATCTGTCACACTTATGTAGGCACATTGACCAAGTTGCCCCTGAACTTGGCTCTTTTTGCTTTCTTCAACCACAATAAGGCCAGCCTCTTTTTCCACTGCCTGAGCTATGTAAAAGTGACCATCCGTCACATCCCCCTGAATAGCAAAAAAGATCTCGCCAGGGTTAATGGTTCGCGAATCAATGGATATACCACTCAACTCATTGAGATCAGCTTTTACAGATTTATCATCTTGTATAAGGGATTTTAGAGCAACTCTAACTTCATCCAAGAACATACACTTACTTCACTCTTTAAAAACCAATACATGCGCGCGCAACTTGAACATCATCAAAAGGCAGAACTTGGTGTCCAACGATCTGACCATGCTCATGCCCTTTACCTAAAATGAGGACCATATCATTGGCACCCGATTGCTCAATGGCGTATTTTATAGCATCCTCACGACCACCTATGTCAATTGCATTAGCGTCACAAGCCTGGAGAATCTGCCCTCGAATCGAGGCCGGATCTTCGCTGCGAGGGTTATCATCCGTTACAATCACCCTATCCGCATACTTGCAAGCGATCCGCCCCATAAGTGGTCGCTTTAACCTATCGCGATCCCCACCACACCCAAAAACACAGATCATCTTTCCCAAACAATGTGGCTTCATAGATGTCAAAACAGCTTCCATAGCATCTGGCGTGTGAGCATAGTCAACATAAATCAACGCGCCCTTTGAGGTTGTCCCTACTTTTTGTAATCGTCCTGCCACACCTTTTAATGTCGTAAGAGCGTTTAGTGCCACGTCTTCTTTAATCCCTGTAGCCAAAGCCAAACCCAAAGCGCAAAGACTATTGTAAATTTGGAATTGCCCAACTAAGGGCAACAACAATTCTTGAGGCCTCCCCAAAACCATGATCTCAATTTGATACCCTTGGACGCAAGCCGTCAATTTTTCCAAACGAAGACTTGCCGCATTACGGCCATAATTAAACACTTTCAAACCGCGCTTTTTGCATATAGCCATCAAGGCCTCGTATTCTGGAATATCTGCATTCAAAACGGCAACACCGTCTGGCAAGAGTACTTCATGAAACAGCCTAGCTTTAGCTTCAAAATACTTTTCCATTGTACCATGATAATCTAAATGATCTTGGCTTAAATTGGTAAAACCTGCTGCATTTAAACGAACGCCATCTATCCGAAATTGATCTAACCCATGGCTTGATGCTTCCATTGCAACGTGGGTTACAGCACTCGTTTTAAGAGCCCCCAATAACTTATGCAAACCGATTGGATCAGGTGTCGTGAGGCCAAACTTTGGTTGCCCAAACGCTGTCAGATCTGGCGCATCCAGGCCTAAAGTCCCCAATGATGCGGCCTTCAAACCGGCAGATGTCCAGATTTGCCTAGTAAAGCTGACCGTAGAGCTTTTGCCATCTGTCCCAGTTACAGCAACGCATGCTTCCGGCCCTGGATCAAAAAATTGTCCCGCAATCTTAGCCAATGCTCGCCGTGCATTTTTCACACGGACGATAGGAACTGCCTCCTCCATTATCGACAAAGGCTCAGTTTCATCCACAATCACTGCGCTTGCACCATTCTTAATAGCAGCATCGATGAAGCAAGCACCAGAGGTTTGCTCTCCGGCCAATGCAAAGAAAAGGCAGCCTGGCTTAACTTGCCTCGAATCTGAGGTTAAATCTGTAATAGTAGGCGTATGCGTTTTCTCAGTTGCTTGTGAATGATCAATCCAATCTAGTACCGTTTTCAACACAACCATTATTCAACCTGCGCGCTGGCTTTAAAAATCTCATACTGAGGCGATGTTGCTTCCTCAACCACTACTGGACACACTCTTAGCAACGGGGCAATCCGCTGAACAATATTCTTAGCTGCAGGCGCAGCAATCCAACCAGCCGTTGCAAAACCAAAGCTTGATTTGTTTCCTCTTGGCTCATCAATTGTGACCATAACTAAATATTTAGGGTCTTTCATCGGAAAGGCCGATACAAATGAAACCCGGTTGTCCTTGTTACGATAACCGCCAGTTGCTGAAAGTTTTTCAGCCGTTCCGGTTTTGCCACCCACATCAAAACCTGGCACTGCCGCCTTACGGCCAGTTCCATGCTGGACAACAAGCCGCAAAAGATCACGCATGATGTAGGATGTTTTCTCAGATATCACTCGTACCCCAGTCGGGACCTCTCCTGCCTTTCTCATAATCAGAGTAGGCCGCCTTAAGATACCACCATTGACCACTGAAGCAATAGCATTAGCCATTTGAAGAGGCGTAATAGCAAGCCCATAACCATAAGCAATAGTCATCGAGCTTACTTCTCGCCAGTCTTTTGGCAAGAGAGGCTTAGCCACCTCAGGCAACTCAATAAGAGCTGGAGATAAGAGCCCAAATTTTCTCAAGAACTCCTGATGCGTCTTAACACCCACATCATTAATCATTTTAATCATTCCAACATTGGAAGAATGCAAAAAAATCTGAGGTATATTTGCAACCATATTCTTTGGATGATAATCTTTCACCTTGAATCTACCAATGCGGTATGGCCCCGTAATATCATAACGCGAATCGATATTAACTGCGCCACTTTCTAACGCCAATGCCGTTGTGAGGATTTTCATGTTAGAGCCAAGCTCAAAAACTCCCAACGTTACATTATTAAACAAGTCATCTTTTTTCGCTTTACCAATATGATGCGGGTCATAGTCGGGCATAGAAACCATGGCCAACACTTCACCTGTTTGCACATCCATAACAATTCCCATGCCGCCAATCGCATTAAACTCTTCCATTTTTCGCAGAATTTCATCCTTAACAACATGTTGCAGTCTAGTATCCAATGATAACTGCAGTGGGTCTTTATCATGGAGCAGACCTTCATCAAATGATTTCTCTATGCCAGAAACGCCCTTGTTATCCACATCTGTACACCCCAATACATGCGAGAACAGACGACCATGGGGGTAAACTCTCTTTTCCTCTCTTTGAAACCATACCCCTGGGATACCGAGATTATATACTTGATTCTGCTGTGCCGGCGTCAGATTACGCTTAAGCCATATGAACCCACGATCGCTGCTTAGTTTTGCCTTTAAACTCTGGACTGAAAGATCTGGGAATACTTTATTAAGCATTCTGGCCGCTTCTTCAGGATTCATGATAACCTTAGGATTTGCATATAGTGACTGTGTTACCAAACTGGTAGCCAAAACAACGCCATTCCTGTCTAGAATATCCGCTCTCGTAACAGCCCCCTGGGCTTCAAGCGCCGTCTCTAATCCCTGCTCATCACCACTTACTGATATCATCAGGTGCCCCAAACGAAACCCAATAACAACAAAAGTTAATGAAAACACAATCATCAAGATAATAAGACGCGATTTGGTCCTCTCAAGCTCTCCGCTCATTGGCGACACAGAAGAATGCGGTTGAGTTCGGCTGAAGACTTTAAGATCCATCCGGTTCCTCCGTCACAACTACATTTCCCTTGAGAACGGCTTGAACAATATTTTCCTCTTCAACAACCCGCATAACTTCAGCCA
Source organism: Alphaproteobacteria bacterium 43-37 (assembly GCA_001897475.1). Classification (GTDB taxonomy): domain Bacteria; phylum Pseudomonadota; class Alphaproteobacteria; order 43-37; family 43-37; genus 43-37. The sequence continues at coordinate 83,582 of MKSY01000026.1, read as the reverse complement.
AATCGACCACTTGCCCTGATTGCATAGGTTTTAAAGATAAAAATTTTTCCGACAATTTCTGTAACCTTTGAGGCTCAGATAAATAGCTCCACTCTGCCTGTAAAACTTTTATGGACTCTTGGCCATCATGAATATTTCTTTGAAGCGTCGCATACTCTAACTCCAAAGCAGACACTCGGTATTTTACTTGGAACAGAACCACACCAAGCAAAATAGCAAATCCTAAAAATATGACGGGTGCAAATTTCACGATACGCCACTCCCAATATACTCTGCTGCTCTCAGCTTTGCTGATCTTGATCTGGGATTAATAACCAACTCTTCATTTGAAGGCGACAACGGTTTCTTGGTAAGCACCTTCCACATCGTTTTTGAGCCAATTTCCATACTCGGTGAGTAGCGTGACAAAGACGTTGTATCTGCCTTTAAGAAATTTTTGACAATCCGATCTTCAAGAGAATGGAAGGTCACAACCACGATACGACCGTGAGGCGTTAAAATGTCTTCTGATGCTTTTAAAACAGCATGCAGCTCTTCCAGTTCTTGGTTAACGTAAATCCGTAACGCCATAAAGGTTCGAGTTGCCGAATCGATACCCGGCGTGTAACCAACAGCGCCACGCACCAGATCAGCCAAAACTTGTGTTCTCTTGATAGGCGCCGTTTCGCGAAACGAAACAATGGCCCTAGCAACCCGCCTTGATTTTTTCTCTTCACCATATTCCCAGATAATTCGAGCTAATTCCTCTTCGGACAGACTTTCCACGACATCTGCCGCCGTTTGCCCATGCGCTGACATCCGCATATCCAAAGGTCCATCTGTTTGAAAAGAAAAGCCACGCTCAGCTTGATCGATTTGCGGAGAAGAAACCCCTAAATCCAACACGATACCATCCACCTTTGCAACCCCAGCTTGAGCCAACAATGACTTCATACAGCTAAAGGAGCCTTCGAGTATGCGAAATCGCGCACCAAATTTTGCCTCAAGCTCATGGCCACGCTTAACAGCTTCTGGATCGCGATCAATACCAATGACAGCAACATCTGCGTTTTCCAGAATAGCCTTAGAGTAGCCTCCAGCCCCAAATGTTCCATCTACAATGATCGCTCCTTTGTGTAACGGCAAAAACGATATAACCTCATTGCACATAACGGGAAAATGGATCATCGCTCGCCTCCAGGTACTTTCCCTAAGTTTTTCAATGGAAGAGCCAGACCTTCTTCTTTGAGCTTTTGCCTTGCTTTTTCACGCACTGCCTCAAAAATTCCAGGCTCCCAAATCTGAAAATGGGTGCCACACCCTACAAAAGCCACCTTCTCATGAATTTGTGCATGGTTAAGCAAAACTTCAGAAAGAGCTATTCTCCCCTCAGAATCAAAAGACAACAGTTCTGAATCAGCGAATAATGTGGCTGTAAAATTTTGACGCTCTTCGGAAAACATATCCATATGATCGACTTGAGAAACCAACCGCTCCATAACGCTCCCCCCGAATACCTCGATAGCCGGAACAGCATATGACCGAAGGGCCACAGCCCCCTGGAATGCTTCCGCGGAGAGAGCAGACCGAAATGCTGCAGGAACAGAGACGCGACCCTTTTTATCCAATTTGTTGATAAAGGTTGACAAAAAAATTGGCATAAAAATTATTAACCCGTGGTCACTTAAAAGAAGAACACAAAAAGGGCAAATCACGATACATAAAGAATAGACGAATTGACCCGTAACTGGGATAACATGGGTATAAATGGGAGTCAATGGGAAAATCACTCAAATGCCCGCTTTTGTTCAGTTTTAACCCTTAAAAATTATCTCAAATTTTACGTTAAGTTTCAGTTAATTTTTTATTTTTTAGGCAAAAAATTTTCATCCACAAAAAACGCCTATTCGTAAATTTTACTTAAGGCACCCCATTTCGTCGCATAATGCGCAACACGCCTTACCAAGAGTTACTTTCATTTCTTCATGAATATCAATTACAAAACAAAAACATCTAAATTAAGAATTATGTCTTTTGCCTAGAAATCATCAAAATATTTACTTGATTATAAGCTTTTGATTTTTTAGCATCAAAAAATCGTGTTTTGATTTTGGTAGCAATTCTTTTAAGAGAAAGTAGCTTTATGAGACGCCGAATAATTTTAGCCGGTTTTGCAATTTTTGCGATGTTTTTTGGCTCAGGCAACATTGTCTTTCCTCTAAGCTTAGGCCGAGTATCTGGCGACATGTGGGCCTTTGCTATGAGTGGTTTTTTCTTAACGGCAGTTCTCGTTCCCTTCTTAGGGCTTATGGCGATCGTACTCCTTAAAGGCGACAGCAAGAAATTTTTTAACATCATCACACTATCTGCGGAATATTTGGGCTCAAAAATGGGCATCAAAAACCAACTCCCCTCAATGATTGGGAGCAAGTTAAGTGCAGCACTTCAATTGTTTATCATTTCTCTTATTGGCCCATTTGGCGTTATACCCCGCTGCATCAGCGTTAGCTATGGCTCTTATAAATACGTTGATACCGCGTTGCCTGAATATATATTTGCAGGAATATTCATCATAGTACTCCTCTTACTAACATTTCGGCAGGATAAAATTATTCCCATTATCGGAAAATTCCTCACACCTATAAAATTTTCACTCATTCTCTTACTCATTATATTAGGCCTATACTGGGCACCATCCACAAATTTGCCTCCTTGCAATGCCTTTAATAGCTTTAGCTCCGGCGCCATGAATGGCTATAACACCATGGATCTAACTGCAGCCATCTTCTTCGCAGCCGCAATCATGAGTTTCTTTCGAAATACGACCAAAAACACTTCAGAAAACTTACTCAAAGATGGCTTTGCAGCTTGCGTCATTGGGGCAGGCATTTTAAGCGCGATATACATTTGCTTTATGTACCTTGGAACAAAATATGCCAACTTAATATGCAATGCTCCGGAAGTCGAAATTTTACCCATCATCGCTCAGCACGCCCTTGGCCCCGCTGCAAGCGTTGCTTTTTCTCTAACCATTGTATTTTCATGCTTAACAACATCCGTTGCGCTAACCATCTGCTGGATGGACACTCTTAAAAGCCTGAACATATTGGAAAACACACCCTACTTTATTAAACTCATTATAAGCTTAGCAATTAGCTATTTCATTGCTGTGTTTTTAGGTTTCGGAAAAATTTTAGGCATCATGGGACCAATCTTACAGTATATTTATCCTGTCTTAATTTTAATGACGATTGCACACATATTTCGAGAGTACTCTCGAACCATTCAATCATAGGTGGGCCATAAACGTAACGTTAATATCACAGAACCTACCTAACTAAAAAAACGCCTCAAATACTTGAGGCGTTTTTTATTGAACCTGAGAAATTAGATTTTACGACCTACTGGTCATCCTCACTATCAGAATCATTTGAAGAGCTTGAGTCTGAGTCGGAATCATCCTTCTTATCATCCTCATCAGAAGAGTCTTCATCCGAGCTTGAATCCGAGCTCTCTGAATCGTCCTTCTTATCATCGTCATCATCACTAGCACCATCGTGATCATCATTACCATCATCAGGAGCATCTTTGCTATTCAACTGCTTAACAGCACCATCACCACCTTTTGCAGCCAATGTTGGGCAATTACCTGGCGGCGGCAACATCGTCCCTGCATTCATTGCTGTTCTCGCCGCATCAATAGAAACGCCAGAGGCAGCCATAAGGCAACCGGCCACCTGAGACTGCGGACATTTCTTACAGCGATCGAAAATTTGTTGGCTTACAGCACACGCACCTGGCGTACAGGCAAATGAACAAAAAAAGCTGTTTGGATCTACATTTTGCACGGGCGTTTGAGTATTTGAACCGCTATTTGCGGGTTGCGCCGACAAACCACTCACAAAAATCAAGGCAGAAGCCAATAAAACAAATCTCGACAACATTTAAGGTGATCCTTAGTTTTTAAAACTTATGTACAAGATATCCTAAAAATCCTTAATGATTTATTAATCATGTATCGTACACCAGGAACAGGATTGACTCAAGCCAGCCCTCACCATCATAGTGGCGCTCATGTTTTAAGTCGAGGAAAAGAGTTTTCGAATGCGTATTCGGTATCTTGCAAAGAACCCTAAACTCTCTATATAAGCTTAAAATAACTTAAACATAGAACCACAATACCAAGCGCTATACGGTATACTGCAAATGGGATGAATGTAATAAACTGGCCCATGCGCATTACTAAAGCTAAGACCCCATAGCCCACAACTGCTGATACAATCGTTACAATGACAAGGCTTTGCTCAGCAAGAGCGACCCCTTCCTTCCAAGCATCAAAAAAGGATAGCACTACAGCGGCCAACGTAATGGGTAAAGACAGCAAAAATGTAAATGTTAACGCTTCTTTTCTTGCATACCCAAGCCATCGAGAGACTGTAATCGTTGTGCCAGAACGACTAGCCCCGGGGATAAGGGCAAAAATTTGCCCGCACCCAATTAGGAAGGCATGAAGATATGTCATTGTGGGCAATTTTTGGGTTTTTGGGCGGACATAATCCACTATCCCCATCAATGACCCAAAAACGATTCCCGCTATACCAATAACCATGGCCGAGCGTAACATGGCGATATATGGCTTAAAAAAGTACCCTAAAATAAAAATTGGAATACTGGCTACCAGAAGCATCATGCACCGTCTTGGCACCTTCTTTGTGGGAAACGATCGTATAAACTCAACGAATAAATCTTTAACATCACCCCTAAAATAAACAACTACAGCGAGCAATGTTCCAAGATGCCCAGCAACATCTACAACAATCCCCTGATCTTCCCACCCCATAACCAAAGGAAGCAAGATCAAGTGAGCACTTGAGCTGACAGGGAAAAATTCTGCAATCCCTTGAATCACACTCAATACAATGATGTGAATTAGCTCCATCTACTTCCCCTTAAAAAATATAGCGTTTCTGTTGTAGAACACTTTCCTCCCACGTAAAAGTGATTTATGGTAGTGTCTTATTATCAGAGCACTAGACAAAAGTAAGTTAAACCTAGAATCTAACCATAAACCTAAATATGCGCACCTTAACCCACACATGGCTTTGCCCTTTCTCCCGAAAAATTCGCATACAAATGGCCGAGAAACACCTGGATTTTACGTTAAAATTTGTCAAAATCTGGGAAAAACCTGCTGATTTTATTGAAATCAACCCCAATGGTCAAACACCTGTGTTGGTTGATTTAAATGGCTCAATCGCAGTTGAGAGCATAGCGATTGGTGAGTACCTCGAAGAAGCTTACCCAGACATTCCCTTATTACCCAAAAGCCCTAGCGAGCGCGCAGAGGCCAGACGACTAGTCAGCTGGTTCGAAACAAAATTTTATGACGAAGTGACTTTAAATTTGGTTTTTCAAAAAACGCTTAAGCGATATTTTGGCCTCGGCGGCCCTGAATCAGCACGCATTCGTGAAGGCCAAGCCAGACTTATTGACCACCTTGAATACATCGGCTGGCTTATTGATCGGCGGTGCTGGCTCGCTGGAGATCAACTCTCACTTGCCGATATCACCGCAGCCGCTCAATTATCCTGCATTGATTACCTCGGCGATGTTCCTTGGGAAAAAAATACAAATGCCAAGGACTGGTATGCACGCATAAAATCCAGACCCTCTTTCCGGCAAATCTTGCAGGACAAATTCCCCCCCTTACTACCTTCAAAACACTATGAAAACCTTGATTTCTGACGTTTTTTGCCTTGGCTTAGGTTACGTTGCCAATCACCTCAAGAATCGACTTAAACTTTCCGGAGTCAGCGTTACTGGTAGCCGAAGAACACCTGGAAAAGGCCACCTCATTTTTGACGGAAAATCAATTTCCAGTGAATTATGCCAAGCTTTACAACACTGCCAAAATCTTCTGATTTCCACGCCACCACACGAAGATGGGACAGATGGATGCCAGCCTCTAAAAGAATCATTGCTAAAATCCAATGCTCAGTGGATAGGGTATTTATCAGCCACAAACATATACGGCGATGCGGACGGAGGATGGGTGGATGAGATGACAGACCCTTGTCCGACCACTCAGCTTGGCAAGAACCGTTTATACGCCGAGCAGGCCTGGCTATCTTTATTTCATGAATACGGGCTACCGGTTCATGTTTTTAGACTCAGTGGCATTTATGGCCCAGGAAGAAACGTATTGGACCGCATTCGAAATAGCACAGCACGAAACATCATCAAAGAAAACATCGTTTTTTCTCGCATACATGTCGATGATATTGTGGAAGTACTAATTAATTCCATGCTCTCTCCAGAACCTGGATCCACCTATAATGTTAGCGATGACTTGCCAGCTTCTCCTCAACAAGTTCTTGAATATGCCGCCGAACTATTGAGACTACCACGACCTGAACCCATTTCATTTGAAAATGCCACACTAACCCCAACGGCTTTACAGTTTTACCAAGCAAGTAAACGAGTATCGAATGCAAAAATTAAACATACTCTCATAAAAAAGCTAATTCATCCAACTTTTAAAGAAGGGCTGAATAGCATACTTTCAATCGAGGGCTTGCAGAACCCCTAATGGTTGGTATATTTAGTGAATTATATTTTGGAGGCAAACAGTGCAGAGAGTATTTTGCTGCCTTAGAAAAATCAGCTTAATATTTTTTTGTTGCATCTTCATGCTCCCACACTTGATGTCAAAAGCCAATGCCATTCAAACTGTCCCACCTAATAACGGTATGCGTATCCCTACGTTGAATAAAATGGGAGATATGCTTCTTTACCTTGACGAAATCACCACAGCATTTATCGATCAGTCAGACCCTGCTCGTGGGCCAATCTTAGATGTTGGGTGCGCCTATGGCTACATTTCGAGCCTTTGTTTAGAAAAAGAACTCACCGTTACCGCTTTAGATATTGAGCCACGACATATAGCGGTACTTGAAGAGCAAACCTTGAATCATCACAAAAAGCGGTTGACCACGGTCGTTAACAGGTTTCCCGATCACACTCCTTTTGAGGACAACACCTTTCAACATATCTTAGTCGCAAGAGTATTTAATTTCATGGATGATCACCAAACAGCCGCCGCGGCAAAAAAGCTTTATCAATGGTTAAAACCTGGAGGGAAAGTATTTGTTACGGTCGAATCTCCTTATCTTAAATACTGGCTAAACTTTGTTCAATATTTTGAAGCACGCAAGAAAGCTGGCGTAGAAGCACCTGGACTGCTAACAGATCCTCACCATATCGCTCCCACTCGCTCCCCCTATTTTCCTGACATGCTGAACTTCCACGACCCCGACACATTAAGCCAATTTTTTATTGATGCTGGCTTTAAAATTGAAACATGCCATTTTATCTCCAGACCCGAATTTCCCGAAGCACTTCGCCATGATGGCCGTGAAAGCGTTGGCCTTATTGCTGTTAAGCCAGACCTAATGCGTTAGAGCGAAATGCTACAATGAGTCGAAAATTTGCCTCATTCTTTAAAAACAACGTTTCAAAATCAAAAGACGATCGATTGGAATGGGAGCAATTCCTCAAGTCCGTCAGCCCTATCCATAGCGATAAAACTGCAACAGTCACCCCCATACCACAAGCTCAAGAACCCACAAAAAATACACCCTTTGCTCTGGGCGATTTGCCCATTCTAACGTTTGAAACAACAATTCTTTCTAGAAAATCTCAGAGAAAAGTAAGATACGATGCATCTCTCGACTTGCACGGCATGAATAAGAAAGAGGCGCTTAATGCAATCATTCGCTTTATCAGCGCTGCCCATCAAAAACATTTTGGGTGTATTTTGGTAATCACAGGCAAAGGACGCTCTAACCCTGGGGCTTTAAAAGTACTGCTACTCCAAGCCCTACAATTGCCGGAAATTCAGCCAATGATTCGACAAACCTCACAAGCAAAGCCTTCGGATGGTGGCACTGGGGCTTTTTATGTCTTTTTGCGCAAGCATATAATTTAATCGAAAGCAATATTTTTCAAACCTTTCTTTGCCGTAAAGCAGCAAAATACTCTTAAGACAAAAATTTTATTGCTAAAACCCCACGAGAAAACCTATCATACGTATGTAGAATAGCTCCAAAGGTGTTTACTGTGATTGGCATTAAATCAGACAACCTCTTTCCACTTCTGCCTCTTCGGGATATTGTCATTTTCCCACATATGATTGTTCCACTCTTTGTTGGTCGCGAAAAATCTGTTCGCGCGCTCGAAGATGTGATGAAGGAACAGAAAAAGGTATTCCTGGTTAGCCAAAAGAATCCTTCGGATGATGAACCAAACCCGGCCGACATCTTCTCCATTGGGACCATCGGTACGGTTCTTCAACTCCTAAAGCTCCCGGATGGCACTGTGAAAGTATTGGTTGAAGGTGGCCCAAGAGCGCGCATTTTGCAATACGCGGACAATGATGCATTTCATCAAGTTTATGTGGAAGAGATTCCTGATGAGATTCATGCTTCTCAAGAGCTTGAAGCTCTTTCCCGAGCCGTTCATTCGCAGTTTGATCAATATGTAAAGCTGAACAAGAAAATCCCCCCAGATGTCAGCTCATCTGTCAGTCAGGTTGATGATCCCAGCCGTATCGCCGATACCATTGCATCTCACCTCACATTAAAGCTCTCTGAAAAGCAAAAAATCCTTGAGATCAGCAATGTCGAAAATCGATTGGAGAAAATTTATAGCCTCATGGAGAGTGAAATCAGCGTTTTGAACGTGGAGAAAAGGATCCGCAACCGCGTCAAAAAACAGATGGAAAAAACACAACGCGAGTATTATTTGAATGAACAAATGAAAGCCATTCAAAGAGAACTCGGCGAAAGTGAAGATGGTCGCGATGAAATTTCGGAAATCGAAGAGCGCATTGAAAAAACCAAGCTTACAGCTGAAGCTAAAGAAAAAGCCTTTTCAGAAATCAAAAAGCTAAGGACCATGAGCTCCATGTCGGCGGAAGCCACGGTTATTCGCAACTACCTAGATTGGATGGTTTCCATCCCATGGAAAAAACGCACCAAAATCAAGCGTGACTTAGAGCATGCTAAACGTATCTTAGACGCCGACCATTACGGCCTGGATAAAGTTAAAGAGCGCATTTTGGAGCATCTGGCCGTGCAAAATCGCGTTGGCAAATTAAAAGGCCCCATCATGTGCTTAGTTGGACCTCCAGGCGTAGGTAAAACATCTCTCGGAAAGTCCCTTGCGAAAGCTACGGGGCGGAATTTCGTTCGCCTTTCATTAGGCGGTGTTAGAGATGAAGCTGAAATTCGCGGCCACCGCCGCACATATGTTGGCTCTATGCCGGGCAAAATTGTTCAAGGGATGAAAAAGGCTAGCACATCTAACCCGCTTTTCTTGCTGGATGAAATTGATAAACTTGGCTCAGATTGGCGAGGCGACCCCTCATCCTCTCTGTTGGAAATTTTGGACCCAGAGCAAAACAACGCCTTCAATGATCACTATCTTGAAGTTGATTATGATTTATCAGACGTTATGTTTGTCACCACAGCCAACTCATTGAGGATGCCACAACCGCTTTTGGATCGCATGGAGATCATTCGTATTTCCGGCTACACAGAACAAGAGAAATTGCAGATAGCCAAACAACACTTGATCCCAAAGCATCGCGAATCCCATGGGCTCAAAACTAATGAGTGGACCGTTAACGACGATGCGATCTACAAGCTTATCCGCAATTACACACGTGAAGCCGGCGTTAGAAACCTCGAGCGCGAACTGGCAAATCTCGCGCGCAAGGCAGTGAAAGAATTAGCTTCCCCCACGAACACGTCCATTGAAGTCACAGTTGACACACTTGAAAAATTTGCTGGAGTCCCTCGCTTCAAACACTCTGAAGCAGAAGAAGCCAACCAAATTGGTGTCACAACCGGTCTTGCTTGGACCGAGGTTGGCGGCGAATTATTAATGATTGAAGCAGCCATCCTTCCCGGAAAAGGCAAAATTACCATCACCGGAAAACTCGGCGAGGTCATGCAAGAGTCTGTCCAAGCAGCTATAAGTTTTATTCGAGCCCACGCACGAGAATTTGGCATCCCCCACGATATCTTTGACAAGAAAGATATCCATGTTCACGTTCCCGAAGGTGCGACACCTAAAGACGGTCCATCAGCCGGGATTACTATCTTTACCTCAGTTGTATCAGCTTTCACAGGCATCCCTGTGCGACGCGATACAGCCATGACTGGTGAAATCACGCTACGTGGTAGAGTCCTCATGATTGGAGGGTTAAAAGAGAAGCTTCTTGCTGCACATAGGGCTGGTATTAAAAGAGTCATTATCCCCGAGGATAACCTCAAAGATATAGAGGAAATTCCTCAAGAGGTTAAAAACAGCTTCGAAATCATCCCTCTCAAAGCTGCGGATAATGTGCTAAAATATGCCCTTCAAGAAGACTTAAAGCCCCTTCCGCCACAGCTTGATAATGGTGAAAGTTCGGTCACTTCCAAACCCTTGGGACAAGAAGAATCAAATTTGGCAAGAGCATAATTTCAGTTTTTGCGACTTTTTTTATGTTTTTTCTTGGAAAAATCTAGTTTTTTCGTTGACGTAATCATTTTTTTAGCACTAACATGGTTCGTACGTTACGACTAGGCAAATTAATACAGCCGGAAGTAACATTGGTTAGGTTGGAAAGTAGGAAGCATATACGTGAACAAAAATGATCTCGTTGGTTTGGTAGCCGATAAAACAGGTCTTACCAAAACGGACGCCGGAAAGGCAGTTGATGGCGTTCTTGAATCAATTACAGATTTCTTGAAAAAAGGTCAAGAAGTCCGTCTGGTTAACTTTGGCACATTTACAGTTGCCAACCGTCCAGCGACAGAAGGTCGCAATCCTCGGACGGGTGAAAAAATTAAGATCCCAGCAAAGAAACAACCAAAGTTTCGTGCCGGTAAGGGCTTGACTGAAGCCATTTCCTAATTTAAAACAAACCCCAGGACTGCATTGTTTAGCAACCTGGGGTTTTTTATGGGCGATTAGCTCAGCGGGAGAGCGTCTCGTTTACACCGAGAGGGTCGGGGGTTCAATCCCCTCATCGCCCACCATAGTTTCCCTAGGGTTTTTGAAGTTAGCAACTTCTGGATTTTTCTCCTAGGTAACATATAGGTAACAAGTTAGATTAGGAATAAATTGATTGTCGATATTCAGTGGTAGAGTTAAAAAGTCTACCCTGAATATATTTTTCAATATCTTCAGTCCTATAAAGGATTTTACCTCCAAACTTAACAAAGGGCATTCCTTTGCCGGTTACTCTTTGAGAGCGCAGAGTTCCAACGCTTACATTGTATAATTCTGAAACCTGCTTTTCAGTTAGCAATATTTTTGTCATTTTCCAGTCCTATTTTAATTGCTGCACCGATTGAGTGATCTTTTGTGATCAGGCGAATGTTTTTCTCAATAAAATCCTCGATATCTGAATACCTATATTGAACCTTCTTTCCAATCTTCACATACGGTAAGCCGATCTTTTTGGAACGTTGATTTCTTAGTGTGCCTGGGCTGACATTCAGCATCTTGGCTACCTCTTGTTCGCCCATAAGGCGGGTGGCTTTGTTGTCTTTTGTGTAGGCATAGTGTTGAGTCATTGTTTATGCCTCCTCAATTCCAGTTCACATTGACGTTTCGGCCCCGGTAAAACGTCTCCCATTGCTCTTTGATGTAATAATCTTGCCCTCTGAGGCTCACAAACCTCATTCCTTTGCCCAGCTGCCTAAGCCTGGCCAAGGTTTGCTCACACAGATTATAGGTTTTGGCAATGTATTTAGGCGTCACAAAATGAACCACATCAGGATTGATGTATGTACGGGCCTTTTTGTTCACTCGTGGGTTCCAATGGTTGGCAAGCCAGGCTTCTACATCCTTGCGGTTATAGTATGTGTTTCCATCCGCATCCTTGGTATAAGGAATGCCTGTGTTTAAGGTTCGCTGTTTGTAAAGAGTGCTGAGGCTGATGCTGTATTGATTCGCCACAGCTTTAGGCGTGAGTAATTGAGTCATTATTATATCAGTTCCTGTTTTAGATTATTGGTTGAGTTTTTATAGGTAGGCGATGTGTTTTTAGAGGGGGGGCTGCCAAAGGCGCACGCCCTGCTTTGGGCAATATTCATGAGCATGCAAAATCTTGGCGAGCCTGGCCTGGTGGAGCACATCTTCTGGCTTGAGATTTGCTTTGGCGTAAGTTTTGAGTATCCTCTCCCACGCATCAGCCAAGGATAAGTAGCCATCCAAGATACTTTTGGCTTTGGTTTTGCCAATGCCTGGGCAGCCAGTATAGCCATCCACAATGTCCCCAGAAAGGGTTTGCGTCAGAAAGGCTTCTTCAGCTTGTGACTTGGTAACTGTTTCAAGGCCTAACAGGGGCGTGAGCGGGTTAAAGTGAGTCCCAGGGATTTGCTTAAAATCTTTATCCGAAGAGATAATGATGGCTTTAGAACATTCATTCTCATTGTCCTTCGTCGCTTCAATACCAATGACATCGTCAGCCTCTAAGGTTGGAACCTCAAGGGTAGGATAATCTTTGGCAACTTCTTGTCTTAAAACTTTGACCAGAACGGCTGGTTCTTTTAACCTCCTTTGCGCCTTATATTTCGGGCACAGCTTTTTGCGGAAATTGTCTTTATGCGATAAGGCCAGGAGAACATCTTTTGCTTTAAACTGCTCTTGCCACTCAGAAATCGTTCTATGAATGCCTTCTATGGCAATATGCTGGTTGCCAAAAGACACCCAAAGGCCGTCACCCCAGTCCACATGTTCGGTTGCCCCATGGGCATGACGATAGATCAGCATATCGCCGTCAATAAGTAATTTAGTCATTTTGTGATTTTCCAGTTTTAATGAGTCTCAACCCAAGAGGAGCCAATGTTGTAGGAGGCATCTAAGGGACAAGCAAAGTTGAAGTGGTTGCCAGCAGCTTTGATGGCTTCCACGGACTTTTGCCCGATAATATCCGCCAAATGACGCAAAGCCTCGATCTGCCATTCATCATGGACATTGGCCACAAAGGCGTAGTCCTTATTTAGGACAAGCCCTTCAGCATCAAGGCTCTGTTTAAGCAACACCAAAGCTTGCTTCATCAGCACCGCTCCAGCACTTTGCAAAAGTGTGTTCAGGGCCGCATGTTTGGAACGCACATAAAGCTTTCGGCCATCCAATCCTTTTAGGTATTTTCTTGTGACAAGTGTTTGCTCAATGGCTTTCACCAGCTTACCCAAGGCGGGAAGGTTTTTCTCAAATCGTTCCTTGGATATCTTACCTAAAGCCGCATTACCACTTAAGATTTCACCGAGCTTGGCATGCCCAGCACCATAGATGTAGGCGTAAAACCAAGTCTTTGCGATGTCCCTTGATTCAGCACCAATGGCTTGTTGGTTGACACTATGAATGTCCGTGCCTGTGGATTTTTCGCCACCAATAACAGTTTGAACATAAGCACCATTGTCATAAGGAGCCATGTAGCCTGCCAGACACCGCAATTCCAAGGCAGCCGCATCACAACCGACTAAGACAAAACCTGGGCTTGGGATGAATAGATCACGGCATTCTTTACCATAAGGCACATCATTGGCCGGAACCTGAGCCATGTTTGGGTTCGAATGCGTCATCCGCCCTGTCACTGCACCATTGGTATTGACCTTGCCATGAAGCCTGCCCTTACGCTCAAGCATTAACCAAGCCTGATTGCCTTCAGCCAATTGGCCTAGGCGCTTTTCGATAGTTAGATATTCTAAGAGCAATGGAATGGGTGGGTAGTTTAATAAGCCAAGACTCTGGCAATCCACAATGGGTTTGTTAGTGGGTGTGAGTTCCTTGGGCTTCCATCCATAAACAGCTTGCAAGCGATCGGCGATATGATCTCGAGACGATGGGTTAAAAGTGATCCATTCTCCCTTTGTCACCGGAACACCAGCCACATAGCCTAAGCGTTTATTGTCTCGTTTGGGCACAAAAATATGCTCGTTACCCCACCATGGTGGGAAGAGTTCTTGGAGCGCTGTTGTAAGGGTATGCTTTTTATCCAGCAGCTTCGTGTATAAAGACACGGCTTTGTCGACATCAAAGCAAAATCCTCGACTTTCCTGAGCCTGTATGATTTTGGCCACTTCATGCTCAAGGGTGATTGACCGTTCGTCCCATTTCTGCTTCTTTAAAAATTGCCACAGCCTATAGGTTACAAAGGTGTCTTGAATGCAATAGTCCAGCATTCCTTCTGAAAATATCGAAAAGTCCACATGATTACCTTTATGAACCTTAAGGCGGTGGCCCCAAGCCTCAAGAGAATGTCTTCCCCAGAGTTTACCAGGAAGTTTATTCAGGTTATCCAAGGCTGCTGTGTCAGGAAACATCAGACGAGCAATAATGAGTGTGTCTCTGATCTCACAAACTGATTTAGGTAGACCAATAAGCTTTTCCAATAAGGGCAAGTCAAACCCAATAATATTATGGCCAACCAAAAGTTCGCTTGCCTGAAGGGTTTCCTTCAAGCCATCAAAGCCGGTCTCTTGGGTAAAGGTGGCAATGTGATCTGGAACGTCAAGACTTCGTAAGACAACGCAAAACAGCTGGGTTGCTTCAGGCAAAAGCCCATCGCATTCACAATCCATGATCCATTTCGTCATGAACTTGCTCCATTTATTAAATTGTTTTTGATGAACTTAAAGGGGGGGCAAAGTTTGCTCCCCCTTTGCTCTTAAGCCTTTCAAATAGCCAAACGATGTCAATTGATTAAGTAGTCATCGTTGGAATCAGAGTCATTCATGAAACCGTAGCGCTCAGCTAATCCTAAAACACCTTTGGGCGTAACAACCGTTTGTGTTTTAGGTCTTCCATGATAATCAATGACCAGCTTGGTCTCAAACCACTTCTTCTGGACAAAGGTTTGCTTGGCCATGAGCGACTTACCACACCGATATAAGAATCCATCCTCAATCAGCTGTTTAATAAGCCCATTGGGCGGAAGATGAAAGAGTTTACCTAAGGCACGCAGGGGGTGATTTCCCTTCACATCTTTATAATTGTCATAAAATAACGCTTTGGGCTTAATAACCTCGTTTTCCTTTTGCAGCTTTATACAAGCTCCAACAACATATTGATGGTGGAACATCAGCTCTTCGTATGTTTCTGGGATTTTGGTAAAGTCTGGAATTTTATTATGCACACTATAGCTGCCAGTCTTGCGAATGGATGGCAAGACTTCATTGGTAACCCAAATACGGAAGCGTTTGGCATCAGGCTTGGTGCTTCTAAAGATAAGCCAATAAAGGCCTGATTCATTAATAATGGAGTATTTTTGAGGCCCTCCATGGGATAGGAAAGTTTTTACCCCCCTTTCATCTTCTTCTAGAGGCCTTAATGCCGACTTATGATCTTGGAGATTTAGAATCCTGCAAACATCTGCAGCCACAAACCAAGGCTCACCTTTATCATCAAGGGCAATGCGGACATTTTGATCTTCAAAAAGAAAGGTTTGTAAAGCTGAGGCGGTGCTATTAGAGGAAGAATTGGCATGGGTGTTAGTGGCGCTGGTGCCAGGAAAATTTAGAATAGTCATAAGTTTTAAATCCTTATTTGAGTGCTTCATTAGAAAAATATATTGCCCAGAGGTATGCGGTATGGGCCTAAGTTAGGGAGTAAAAGCTTTCCCTGATGCTTTAAGGTCAGCCAGGCAGTTGGCATATCCCACAATGTCCATAAGGCTGTCATGGTGTTTAGGATCATGGGCAAGCCTGGCCATCTTCAAGTCCATCATGCAGATGGCAACCTGAGCAGGCGTGATGGCCTGACTAAGCGTCAGGCTCCACCGTTTGGCAATATGGGTAAACAGCTCTTCAGCTGTACCATACTGGTTTTTGCGATCCTCAAGGGTGCTTTGCACATTCTCAAGGAAACTTACATTTGGTGTATGATCAGGCATGGTAACCTTTCAGCTACAAGTGAGTCATTTTTAACAAATGTAATCTGCACCGA
Organism: Alphaproteobacteria bacterium 43-37; assembly: GCA_001897475.1. Classification (GTDB taxonomy): domain Bacteria; phylum Pseudomonadota; class Alphaproteobacteria; order 43-37; family 43-37; genus 43-37. The sequence continues at coordinate 67,598 of MKSY01000026.1, read as the reverse complement.
ATTTGCAGAAGATCAGCTCCTCATGACGAGCTCGCAGCAATTCCTTAGTTTCTCTGATCTCTTCATTGAATGCATTAATTTGAGCCAGTAAAGCATCAATGCTTGCTTTGCGAATAGAAGGTAGTGCGTCCTCAAAGACCCATTCATAGAATCGTTCGGCGCTTGGTTTATGGCTTCTTAAAGCCAGATGATAAACTCCAGGCTCACTGACAAGAGTGATTGGCTTCCAGCCCCCATATATACCCGTTGTAACGACACGTGTTTGAGCTTCATTAAGAGTCTCTTTAGGGTTCTTTAAAGTCGATAATCCCAGATAGTAGCAAACGACATCAAAAACAAACCAAACCGTTCCTTCATCATCCGTCATCGCATCAAGAGAAAAACCAAACTTTTTGTTACGGATCGACTTAAAATGCTTTAATGGACGAGTATTATCTTGAATGCCACGACCAGAACGATTATTGAGCTCAAAATCAGAAGTTGTATTTAAATTTTGCATGTGTAGTTTTCCTTTAAAGGTAAAAAAGTTGAAACAATTGAAAACGCATTATGTCTTTAGGGGATTGTTATTTTTATTGGGTTCACCCATACGTTTGCCGTAGCTTACGGCACTGGCGTAGGTCTCTTGTAACTGGTTAAAAGGCTGTCGTAGCTTCACCGCTCTTAGCGCTTACCTCGCTCAGCCTTCCGGTGGTGGGGTTATATTCCAGTGTAGCGGCAAACCCCGTCTCACCTTTGAAGCGATTCTTAAGGACTCTCAGAGTCATGAGATTAGAGGATTCAGACTGTTGATCCCGCTCTAGGCCAATGACCATGTCAGACAGCTGAGCCACACCGCCACTGCCACGAAGGTGAGACAAAGATGTGGCGCCACCTTCTTCATGAGGCTTGCCATCAATGCGACGCAAGTGAGAAACAAGGATGAGACTGATTTGTAACTCTTCCACTAGAGAACGTAGATTGGTCATGGTCTGATCAATCATCCGCCGCTCATCGCCCCCAGCCAAGCCAGAGATCACAATGGACAAGTGGTCGAGGATAATGTGTTTGCAGTTCAGGCTCACAGCCATAAACCGAATCCGGTTGAGTAAGGTTGTGCTGTCCATTGAGCCAAAGTGATCATAAAACGCCATCTTTGGGATAACTTCTTCCCATACAGTTTTTGTGGTGTCATCTGTTTGAAGTGAAGCATGAGGTGGTTGATTAAGCTTAAGGTGAATGAATGAAGCAACTGTTTTGCCCAAGTTTTCTTCCAAGGCAATGTAGCCAACCTTAAAGTTTTGATTTACCAAAGACAAAGCAATCTCACGGCAAGCTTGGGACTTTCCAATTCCTGTGCCAGCACAAATGGTCACAATTTCCCCAAGGCGAATGCCTCCGGTCTTTTGGTTTAATCCTTCAAATGGATAAAGTGCTGCTGGCTTGCCCTGGGACTCGAGAAGATATTTCCAGGTGTCCTTGCCATCCACAATGCCATCGGGCCGGTATTCAGACGCTCGCCATATGGCATTGATGAGTTCTGAGCTTCGGCCTGCCACGATCATCTCATTGGCATCCTTTAATGGGAGTTTGCCAATAAAGACGTGACCCACCTTAAACAGCTGAGCACAGGACTTGGCGGCCTTAATGCCGGCTTCATCTTGATCAAACAGTAACACAACTCGGTCAAAGCCATTGAACCAGTCTTGGGTTTCTTGTAAGGCTTTATAAGCACTTTGCACCCCATTTGGGATCGACACCACAGGCCATTTGTTATCAAAAGCTTGAGACATAGACAGGGCGTCAATCTCACCTTCAGTCACCACCACCATTTTTCCAGCCGACCAAAGATGTTTACCATAAAGATTCAGCTTGCCAATGACCTTAAAAGTTTTATCTTCAAATCGAAGTTTTTGGCCAACCTTTCTCCCAGCCTCATCAAAATAATTGGCAATATGGCAAACCCTACCTTTGTATTGACCCACCTCATAGCGCCAGAGCTTGCAGGTTGCCTGAGTCAAACCACGCTTGGGCAAAGCTTTGATGGTGCCTTGAATAAAAGAGAAGCTATTGCCTCTTTCTACACCCTCAACTTCTTCAACTTCCTCAACTGAATCAGGCTGCTGACTGTATTGGCAGCCATAACAATAGCCATGACCGTCATCATATCGACCAAGATTATCCTTGCTACCACACTTTGGACAAGGCTCATGACCAACAAAGTTTGAATTTGAAGTCATTGCACCTCCTCAACGATGCTCTGAGTGATCCAGCTGTCTGGAACATCCTTTTCAGCATACAAAAACCCATGCCTTTCACACCATTTGGCATAAGTGGTTTTTGAACCCTTAGACAAAGGCACATTGGCATTTTGAAACACAAACCGGATATCCACATCAGGATGTTGTTGCTTAACAAGCAAATGCTTGCGACGATCCTGTGGTTTAAAAAACCCTTTGGCTTCCAACATCAAGCCTGATGGAAACACAAAGTCGGGTGTGTAAGTTTGAGTGCTGTGGTAGACAAGGGATTTGGTCTCATAGGTGAAAGGAATGTTTTTGGCGGATAAGCTTTTGGCAATCCCTTTCTCAAAGGCTGAACGGTACTGTTGATGTTTAGAAGGAGACTTCTTCCTCATCTGCCTCTTGGCCTGAATGCTCATCATTCTCTCCTTCAAAGGTAAATCCGTAATACTCAGCATCTCGTTGTGATGCCTGAGGCTCCCTTAAATCCAAGACCTGCACAGCTTTCAGACGAAGCGACACTCCATAACCCAATCCTGGGTTTGACCAATAATGGCAGACATAGGATACCTTCAGCTCAGAACCACTTCCAATATCAACATCATAAGGCTTACCTGCTTCATCAAAGATGACAGGACGAATGGTGATGGGTTCTTTGTCCTCTCGGATAATTTTGGCTTTGCTTCCAAACTTAAAGCTGATCTGACCAGTTTCTTTTCCTTCCTGATCAATGACCTTCTTGTAGGGAATGTTCTTTCGAGCATTTGATGAAATACCTTGAGATTGACGAAAGCCTTCAAGGTTGGCTTCCAGTGTTTCAATGAACTTTTGTGTTTCTTCATCTGAGAAGATCATGACAGCAACGTATTCACCCAGCTCATTAAACTTGGTGCTGGGACTATGGATGGCTCCAAAGAGGAGAGTGCCTTTTGGTGAAGTAAGAGGTTTTTGTGAAGACATGGGATGTGTGTCCTTTGAGTAAAAGAAATGAAGGCATTAAATGAATTATGGTTCATTATGATGAATTAAGGGGCGGCTCTTGACAGAGCCTTTTTATGATGAGTTTGTCATGATGCTTCCTTTCCTTAAGAAAACATTAGGTATGATGAATGATTCTTTGTTCTATCTCCTGCCTTGGCAGCAACTGCCTCGCAGTGCGACACGACGATTGCTCTTGGAAGAGATGAGATGACACTTTCTTTTGTGTCTTTCCTTTCTTTGTGTCGTCTGTGGCTGCTTGCAGCCCTCGCCCTGCCTCCCGCCTGGGCGGCTCGGGCTTGAGCAGACTTTGGAAAGTAAGATATGTTGATGAAGATGATGAAAGAAGAAGCTTATATGTGCTTTAAGTTTCTTAAGGCTCTTTAAAAATAACTTAAGGCAGCCTTCATTTGTTTTTTAAGCTGCCTTAAGTTCATTTAAGTTATTATAAAATACTATAGTTTATTAATATATATTATATAGGATGTCACTGTGGATCATTATTTGTTCTTAGTTGTGATTAACCTAAAACAAGAGATGATTGATTTCTCCAATACGCAAACTTTCTGTATAAAATTTTATGAATATTCCTTTTTGTAAATTGCGTTATTCTTTTTCTTCATCCTCACACTCATTTAAGCAAAAAAGTATGTGGCTTTTTTCAGTTGACTGAGATCAAGAAGCCCAAGGCTAATATTGGCTTCTTTCCAAAAGGTTTCAGCTGTTTCCTTGTCCAATGTTTGGGTTAGAAAATCCTTGAGCAAGTTTTTATCCTGATACATCTGCTGAAAACTTTTTCGAATCAGCTGGCTTAAAACTTCCATATCACCTGGAACCACAGACAAGCTATCATGAATGGTTCGAATGGCTGTGATGTTGTGTTTTTTAGCTTCCAAGATGCACAGGGTTAAGGCAGCAGCATCCAAAGAGTGAATAAAGTTGGCTGTAATACCATTGGCTTGTCGTTTAATATCAGCCTTATCTTCGTTATTGGGCTCAGCATCGAACCTCATCCAGAAGTTCTGAGTTCCAAACAATTTAGTTTTTATCTGCATCTTTGTTTTTATTCGATTATCTTGGACAACCTTAAACCCAGAAGGTGTTAGCCATGTAGTGGATTTATTTTGCTTAGCAAGATGCCGTGTGGCGCACTTCAAAAGCTGCATACAGCTTTCCACGGATGGTGCCTTTTGAGGAATGATTCGTTTTAACAACCAGACAAGGTACTGAATACTCTTTTTACGATCCCCATGAACTGTTAACGCTTGATCTTTCAAGCTTTCATCGATTTGATTTCCCAAAACCTCATCAATCTGATCTTCCATTCCTTTGAATGTGACGCCGTAATAGTAGGTCATAACTGGAGACTTCACTATCTTGCGGTTAATGGCTTTTACCCAAGCTTTAGCTTCTGGCTTCCCATGAGCGGCATCTATGGTGATCAGGTGAGTGGCTGCATCACAAACTTCTTGGTAAAAGTCCTTTGGCTTTTCACCATCTGACTCAGGAGGGAGCATGTTGGTTGCCCTTCCGAGCCTCTCGTCTAAGAGAAGAGCACTGAAGTGTTGCAGGGCGTTGTTTGATCCATCCACTGTGATGGGAAGGGCGCATTTGTAATCATCCCATTCCACCATCAGCTTTAAAAACTCATAACAAACAGCCAAGAACTGAAACGGTTTGTCCGCTTCTTCCCACCAGTAATCAGCATACGGGTCTTCAGCTACTCGAATAATGCGCTCAAGGTTATCACTGCTCCAATTGATGCGTTCATCCAATGAGTCTTTATCTTTGCCCCAACAGTTGGCTGCATGAATCTTGAGCCAGATTAGCCCTGATTTACCCAAAGGTTTTGCTTGAGATTCAGAAAAAGTGAGTATGCCGCGATTCAAATCATTGCCTTGTGGGGACAGGTAACTAGTAACAGGATAAACCCTTCCTCGAAAGTCTGTGTTATGGACAAAGTATAATTGCCTTTCATCCTTGTAGCTATGGGCTGTTTTAAGAATAAATTTGACCTCAAGGTTCTGACTTTTTATGCTTTCATTGTATTTATGCTTAGCAAGAGAACCCTCATCAAATCCAGTTGGTTGGCCGTGTATCTCATAAACATACCTTTCAGGCAGCCCCGCAAAGGGCAATTCGCCAAAGTTTTCTCTTCGATCCCAAATGTATTGAGCCACTTCCAAGACTTGCTTGTTAATGGCATAGGGTGTTGCCTGCAAATGGTTGACGGCTTCATACACCTTTGGCATGGCATGATGTTTAAGCATCTTCGCATGCTCTTTGGAAAAGGTGCGCACAAACTTTTGGCGTAACGTATGGAATCCTCCTTCATGAAAGCTTTTCCAATCTTTGGGCTTTTTGATGATAGGGCCAAAAGCTGGGAACCTTCCAGATAACTGATCGTAAAGCTGATCAATGGACTCTAAGACCTTAGCCGTGGGATGCACCATGCGGTATTCCCGGCCACTTCGAATCTGAATGAAGATTTCGATAAACCCAGTGACCTCACAAAACAGTTCAATAAGCTTGGCTCCCACAAGAATGCAGGTGGATTGATCCATCTCTGGTGAGACAATTTCATAGTGAGCGGCTTGCTTGCGCATCATAGAGCGGCGCACAAAGGTGTTGGAAATCTTCTTCAAGTTCTCTAAAGCGATAGTATCGTATAGCCTTCTATTTTGTTCGCTGAAAGCTTCCATGATCAATTCATCCTGAATCGCTTTGCCAATGATGCTGGCAAGACGTGTGAAAGAGATGGGCTGCGTGAGCTTATCGATGATGCAACGACAAGCGATCAATGACACAACTTCAGGAGCTAGGTTTTTAAGATAAAGGGCTGCTGTTGCCATGGTGGTGGCCTGGCCAGTCATCGCTGTGGTGACAAAATCGATCACAGCTTCTTTAAGTGGTTCAATGGCGGGCGGAAGGAGGATGCGCCCAACCTGCGTAACCGAGTAAGAACCTTTTCTTATGGCTTTTTGGTGGGATACGGCAAAGCGCTCTTTGCCCTGTTGAACAAATGTTTCTTCAAAGTGGGGATTGACGTTGCTATTAACGTTTGATTCAAGGCTGGCATTGAGATTGGTCTCAACACTGCCTTCAGTAAAAGTAGAGTCCATGATAAGTTCCCTATTTGTATGTGGTTACAGTTTTTATAGTTGAATACAAATTGGGCATATATCATTTGGGCTTATGTTGACGCAAATGTTTTTTGAGGGCAGAAAAGTTGACTCCTCCTATGTTGAAGCCATACGGCCTGTTTTAGGCAAATATTAAATATTGATCGGTATATTTGTGGCAGAGCAATTTTTGAGTTTAGTTTTCAAGAAAGAGGCTAAAACCGTGACACAGAAACGATCACTTCAAATCACTAAAAGAAAAAAGCCTAGAACTCCCAAAGTTTCACATCTAAGGAAAAGACAAGAAAACGTATCTTGTGAGAATCATTTAAATGAAACCCTCCTCTGTGCCAACATTTTGCAGCTCAAAGTCTTTCATGCCTGCGTTTATTACAAAACCCGTAGATTAGCCGCAAAGAACCTAAAAATGTCCCCTTCTGCGGTAACTTATAATATTCAAAAGCTCGAAGATATTCTTAGGGTTTTGCTATTTGATCGAGAACCACGTGGGTATGAGCTGACGACTTCAGGAGACAAAGTTTATCAAATGGTCAATGAGATTTTTTCAAAGTTGCAGTGGGACACTTATAATGATGCAACCGATAAAACAAACATCCATCAGATAAAAATATTCACCACACTGCCTCTTGGCATATCTGTGTTTCCCAAAGTGCTGAAACAGTTTAAAGATGCATTCCCCCAGATTCAGCTATGCATTTACACGCTATCAGCTCTGCCGGATAAGAAGTTTAAAGAAGCAGACGTCATCATCTGGCCCATTGATCAAATCTCCAGAGGCTTTGAAGCCATCCATTTAAAAACCTACCAAAGCTATCTTTTTGCAAGTCCAGAATATATGAAGAAGTTTGGCAGCCTTTCTTCAGCTGACTTAACAAACCATTCCATCATTGTGACACGAGTGAGTGGCAATACAACTTTTGATGCCAACTGGATGGCTGGGTTTGGAAACATCCCACCCGAAAACATCACAGAGGTGAATCATTCCTACATGGCGCTCAAGCTATGTGAAGTAGGTGTTGGCATTGCCCTTTACCCGCCTGATCTGATCCATAGAAGTCAACTCGTCAAGGTTATGAACGAGCCTGTTGGCACGGCTGATGTTTACCTACACTGCCATAAGAACGTTATTCATGATCAAGCCATGAAGACTTTGGTTGGTTTAATTAAGAAGGCTTTATGAGAAAAGATAACAAAAACAGCAACATCGTCATAAATGCCCAAAATCTGCTCACTGATACGTTTTATCTATTTCTGGAGCTTTTGGGCCACCCAATATCCCAAAGGCCATTCAGGGGTCAAAATATAGGGATTATGATGCATAATTGATCATTATGTTGACATAAGCCTTAAAACATCATATTGAATCAACATATTACAGTTTCATTTGATCAATGTTCAATCCACAATGCACTGACCATTTACCAGCTACAAATACTCCATTATAAAATCCCGGCTTTTGTTAAAGTGACAAACTTCAAAATTTTTAAGGCAACACACTGACTTGGATGGACTAAAACTCCAGCAAAACCAACGGGTTGAGTTGGCGGCAGACTTGATTTTTGCCCTGAACAATGCTCACATAGCATCTGTTGAACATGAAAGATTAATTTATTGTGCAAGTGAAGGTTGAAGCCCTATTCAAGGGCCATCTTTAAAAATCAAGCATAGATTTGCACATAAAAGTAGTGAGTAACCGCTGAAATGAGTGCATTAAATGATTGGTAGACAAGCAAAAGTTTTAAGAACAAAAGACATGGAGAGGATACTTTATCACGTATCAGCCTTAACCTATCCTGAGCGTAATATGGTAATGGTGCTGCTTTCCTTTAAAGCAGGTTTACGAGCCAAGGAAATTGCTGAGCTAACCTGGGCCATGGTGCTTGATCCTGATGGGAACATCAGTAACCACATCCACCTGCCATCCTCTGCCAGCAAGGGCAAGTCAGGACGGATTATTCCTCTGCATCCACAGTTGAAAGATGCACTTATCATTTTAAGAATGGTTGTAAGGAAGGCGCACCATTCACCAGAGCCTCATAAACACATCATCTTTAGTAAGCATGGCTGTAAAATGCACACCTGCAACGTAGTCCATTGGTTCAAAAAGGTGTATGCAGCTCTTGGCCTCATCGGCTGCTCCAGCCATTCTGGGCGCAGAACATTCATCACCAATGCGGCTAGGAAGGTGTCGACAGTAGGAGGAAGCCTGAGAGACGTACAGCTGCTGGCAGGTCATGCGTCCCTTTCCATGACCCAGCGCTACATTGATGCTAACACCGACGCCCAACGTGCACTCATCGATCTGCTATGACGGAGTGGCCACCCCTACGGGGGAAAGCGCTGACGGTTACCGGGAGAGTTGGGGTTTGAGATTTTTGTAAAAAAATATTTTTGTTATTAAGTAATTTGCTTAAAGATATTAACAATCAATGGAACGTTTAGTGAATGCCAATTATTCATTAAAAATAATATCTTCTATTTCATTGATTGAAATAGATATTTATCTTAAGCTTGATCATTTTCCCTAGATTATACCGTTATAGTACTTGATTTATCCATATCCATTATTATCGTTAACTTAATAATGAATCACATAATAGTTACAAATATTCATGCACTCTTGGAGGTTTTTATGAATATCAGCAATACGTTAGGTAAAGGAACAAAACTCCTTTTGGCTAAAGCTTTGGCTTTGACCACCATTCTTTCATCATTCCCAACTAAGAATGTCTGTGCCCAGCCTTCAGGAGCCGGTGAGTTCTTTGGTGGGTTTTTTCCAAGAGGAAGAACTGTTACTCTTCCGAATCCAAGCCCATTAGCCATACAGTTTGACGTAAATCCCATGTTTGAACCTTCAATGATGCCCTCAGCAACGGCTTCTCCTTCAAGAAGAGCTGATGAAACAACAACTCATGGAATAGAAAGCCTAAGAAATTATCCAGTAAGGGTGGATGGTGAGCAAGGTAGGCTAACTCTTGAACAAATAGCAGTACTCTACCCAGCTTCTTCCCCAACGCCCTCTTACCTCCCATATGATATTGTTAATGGCATTAAAGTTGGCAGGGGTAATCCCTATTTTTCTGCATCACCAACACCATTCGCTACCAAAACAAACAAGCCAGGCGTTCCTGCCCGAACAGATGTTGAAGAAGATGACTCAGCGCCAGGCTTAGCAGCAGCAGGGGGTGCAGGGGCAAGCGGTGGAGCTGGACTACCAACATTACATACCAGGCTTAACCCAGCTACGGGGGCGTTTGAGCCTGTCTCAGCATCAGCTGCCGAGACCGGGAGAGGAAGAGCAACAGCGGTGGATGTTGGCGCTGCAGCAGCGCCAGGAACCCCGGGGTTGACAGAGAGAAGAGACACATGGTTAGGACACATTAGAATACCAAGTGGAGGAGATCGTGAAAAAATAGCTAACAGAGATGCGAGCATAAGAGCACTTATTGCTGCATATAGAAATGGCGAATATGCAGATCACAAAGAGGCATTAGCGGACTTAGATGAAATTGTAAAAAGCAGGAACCCGGATAACGAATACGGTGCTTGGGCGAGACTTTATAGGCTTAAACTAAGAGGAAATGGAATTGACATTAATTCATTCAAGTCTGCTTGGGAAAAATTTAGCCATAACGCAGAACTTGCAGAAGAGGCTCAGGCAGTATTAAGGGAATTACTATCCCGTATTCCAAGTTCATCAGATGCTTATAAAACCGTACAAGCAATTCTTGCTGAAGCTGCAAAAACACTAGAAGTCTCAGAAAGAGACGTAGGGTCAGAATTTGATACGGTGGCATCATCCTTCTCCGTGGCTACGTTACCCACCAGTGCAGTTCCAGGCGCGGCGTCAATGCCAGCCACACCAACACTAGGATCAGCCCAATCTTTTCAATATAATGTTGTCAACAACATAGCTGGAGACCATCATACCGCTTACCCTGGTGGCACAATTGCCACCCATGGCGGCGCAGGAGCGGCAAGTAGGGGCGCAGCCTCAACAGGACAAGCAACAGCAGCCGCAAATGGGGGTGAAGCTAGAGGTGCGCATAATGTTGAAGGTGTTGGAGCAAGGAATAGGGTGCTAATCAATCAGGGAGATAATGTGCAGCAAGGCGGCATTTTAAATATACTAACAACTTATGGCCATGGTGCCGTTCATTATGCTCTAGAGCGCCCAATCATTAGTACCGTAGTGGGAATTGCGGCTGTTGGTTCGATTATTTATTTTGTAAGGCGGCCAGGGGTAATTGCTGGGGCTGGTGCAGTCTTTAATTATGGAACAGTGGCTACTGGAGGAAGCACAGTCACTGGAGCAGGGGGAACAACGTTGCAAGGTGGTTCTACCTCAGCCGGGGCCGGTGCTGCAGTTGGATCAACTGGAGGTACGGCAGCAGCAGCCGGAGGAACAGGTGTTGGTCTTGGTGGTGAATTGAGTCAAGGAGGCGATGCTGCAGGAGGTGGGCGTGGTGGGGTTTTCTGGGCCGCAGTTGATTTTGCAAAATGGTGTTGGTCTGGCAAAAAGTCTTAAAATGTTTAGAATTAGGTTTAAGAACCCTTATACCCAGGTGGCCTCTTTGTTTTGATGATTGCATTTTAAGGCACACCTTCTAAACCTCTCCAGCTCTTCATCCAGCAGCTTTTCCTTATGTTCCTGCTCATTTCTTTCTGTATCTTTTGCCATTTGATCCACCCAGTAGCTCACAGCCATAGCAAGGGCTTCCAGGCGATCATCATGGGCCAATGCGCCTCTGTCTTTCGTGATGCGAGTCATTTGGTAGAATAATTTGTGGGTCGCCTCACTTGTAGATTCAAAATCTTGGCGGATGATTCGCTTATCGATAATGAGGCGATGCTGGTTCATCACGGGTTCAAGCGTGTCAATGATCCGCCGTTCCTTTTGGGTTGAGTGCCGAACTTCATCTACCCCTACGGAGTAGTGTTTATGTAAGATGGGTTTGAACAGCTGGGTGAACATTCCATCCCCAAAGTTGGATTCAATCTGGATCAAGTTCACTTGTTGCTCTTTGGCTATCTTGGCAAGTTGCTCTAATGTCTCTTGCGTGTACCCTCCTTTAAGGCCGCCATTTGCCGTGAGGAACAAATAACCTTTGAGCATTTTGACCACGGCGTATCCTGTCTCATCCTGCCCTCTGCCGGATGGGTCAATGGTCATGATAGAACCAGTGTAAGAGTCCCATTCGTCTGAGATGTAGAGTGGCGCATAAAACCTGTCCGCATAAAGCCCCATGGTTGGAAGATCAAGAAGTGCTTTCTCATAGGATGAACACCAAGCCACTTTCACTGGCGCAATGTCTGAGTTTACATCCATCACAATAAGATCGGACAGTTTCAGCGGATACTTGTTGGCATCGCTAAGGGATGTATCCAACATAAATTGTAGCGCAAACCCTGTTTTGCCATAAACCACTTCCCGCTCTGTGAGCTCAAGATCACTAAACCGTTTGGGATCAGCGGGAGTCAATTCTGCTGAGTCTGACATAAGCTTCTTGATGTAAGGAGCGAGTCTGCTTCCATAAGATGATAGTTTATCGTTAGCTGGTGTTCTGGCCGGCCAGAGTCTTGTGGTATAACCGCTTTCCTCCAAATGGTGATAAATGCTCATTTCTGTTTGAGGGGTGCCAAGAAAAATGATTCGCCCACCAGGCTTAATGACAGCCTCAAACTCTTTGATGGTGGTAAGGAGTTTTTCCCGCATCATGGGGGTTTGGGAGTTGTTTAACACTTCAACGTCATCGGCAATCACGATATCGGCCCGGCTTCCTGTAATCTGCCCAGTAATCCCTATGCTTTTAACAGATGGTGCTTGTGAGGCTTGAGCAGGCCCTACATCAAAGGCAATATTGGCATCGCGCTGATTATCTCTGGGGCGGATGGAATACAGGATCGGCAGTTCATAGATGAGGCGCCGGGTGAAGGTGGAAAAGTCATCCGCCCTCTGCTTGCTGGCTGAGACGACAAGGATGTTGAGCTGAGGATTGCGAAGCAGGCTCCAGCAGACAAAGGCCGACGTGATCCAGGACTTTCCAACACCCCGAAAAGCTTCAATCACGCATCGTCTTGGCCCGTGTTGCAGGAAATGGGCAATGTCATGCTGAATCGGTGTGGGTGATGATAGATGCAGATGCTCCCACACCAGGAATAGGAACTGACGGAAGTCGGTAAGGATGGGGTGTATGGATTGGTTATTTTTCATGCTGCTTATCATCCAATCATTTATTGCTAATGCGCATCATCCAGATCATAGGACTGGATATTATCAAACAGTGCGCTCATGTGTGAGCCAGGTGTAGGCAGGCTTTCGATGCCATTGTCTTTCAGAAACTGCCTAGCAACACTCAGCAGTGCCGGGGTTGAATCGCCTTCCTTGATCCGCTCTAACAGTATTAAGGTGAGCTGCTCATGAAGCTTTTCAAGAACTGATCGTTGAGAGCTCATGGTTGCTCCTCCCTTCTAATTCGAACCTCTTGATGTTCATCAATGTGCTTTAAATTCACATGTTTGATCACCCCAGAAGCAATGATAGAGCAAAGGGCCAAGGCCCCCGCTAAGTAGGCTTGGGCTTTCTCCAGTTTGCTGAGACGTTTGTCATGGGTTTTGATGGTATCTTCCGTGCTTAACTGGCTAGACAAAAGGGAGTCGACTTTGCCCTCCAGCCTGCCTAGCAACAGGAGGATTTTATTTGTGGTGGGTTCTGTCATTCTTCTGACCTTTCTTTATGGCTGTGGTGTTGGGGTAACTAACGGTGGTGTGATTGATGGCACAAGCTCTTGCTCTTGCGGAGCTGGTGTGGGTGTTTGAGAGGGTTCAACTATGGGCGTTGAAACAGTGGTACCTGGTGGGATTGGCTGTTGGTCCTGACCTTCCGGCTGCAACGGTTTTTCAAGCTCAGTGAACACGTCATTTAAAAGAGTGCTTTTAATGTTCTCAGCATAGTTAGACAATTCCAACTTGGTCTTGAGAGTGTTCTCGCTATAAGCTGCTGCTAGTTCTGCTTGGCGCTGTCTAAACTCATTTTCAAGCTGCTGCTTGAGGGCTTGAGCTTCTCTCAAAGTTTGGGTGACAGCTTCTTCTCGTGCTTTGATAGCTCCTAAAACCTCAAACATCTCTTTGTGCTTGTTTTGATAATCAGCCTTAAATTCCTCAAATAGTTTGGACAGAGTTTGTTTATAAGTGTCGATCTCCTTTGACCTGGCTTCCATTACAGCTTTCGATTGATCCGTATGATCCTGGCAGGTGCGCAAGAGCTCCCGATGCCTGCCCGTCAGCTCGGCAATTTCCGCAATGGAATCCAGCCTGGTTTTGATAATGCTGTCTTGAGCTGCTTTAAGCCCAGCGGATAAATCAGCCTCACATTTGGCTGTCATAGCTTTTGCTTGATCAATGGTATCTTTGGCTTCTTGCTGCAAGGTGGCTATTGTTTTTGCAGAGTCTTGAGATAGGCTCTCTTTGGTTTGCTTGGCCTCAGCGGCGGCAGCCTTGCTTTGATCATGTAAAACTTGGGTTTTGGCCAACAGTTCTTCCAGGCTGGCTTGCTTTTGGGCGGCAGCATCTTTGAGCTGTTTTTCTTGCGCCTCGATATCAGCCAAAGCTTTCTGCCTAAGGGTATCAATATTATCAGAAGAATTTTTGGCCCTTGATTCGATTGCCTCTGCGGCGCTTTTGGCTTTCACTTCAATGTTATCGGATGCAATTTTAACGCCAGCCTCAAAAGCGGCTGCCTTAGCCTGCAACTGTTCCAATAAAGCTTTCGCTTGCCCGGCATGCATGTGAGCATCCGTAACAGCTTTAATGCCTGTTTGAGTAAACCGATCTTCAATGGATTGAATCTGTTTTGACTTATCCTCGATCTTGGCTAACAAGTCATAAACTTTACCCTCAACTGATTGGACTGAACTTTCAACAGCCTTGCTCACCTCTTGATGAGTTTTCACTTGAGCTTCAATGGAGGCGGATGTTTTAGCAAACTGTTCCTCTTTTTCTTTGTACAAGGATTTTACAAAGCTTACGGATGCCGCATCAGAGTCATCTTTTGGATAGCCTAAAACCGTGATGCGATTACCACGCATAGAGCAAACACCATCAGCTGGGATAAGCGTCTTTTCAAATGATTCTTCGAGTTCTTGCAATTTGAGCAAGGACTGTTGAGCATTTTTAGATAGCGCCTCATTGTTAATGGCTCCGGCTTGAAACTTTTGGGCTAAATCCTGTATCGACGTTTTGCGGCTCACAGTTACTTTACTGCCCGCTTTGGGGATGAAGTTTAATTTGATGGAATTGTTGTGTGAAAGGTATTCAACTTGAATGGGTTTTCCATTGGGTGGTACATCGCCAGAAAGAATGATTTTAAGGTCTTGTTGTGAGATGAATGGAAACGGCACTTGAAAGACGTCTGTCTTTCCATCGGCCGTATAGGTCACATAGCTTTGTGCCATGGGTTTTGACTCCTTTGGATAAAGGTGTTTATGAGAAGGTAAACTTTAAAAAAATACGGATGCTTGATTGATGAAAGAGTTATTTTGATGAACCGCCAAAAGATCGACTTTCTAGTCGGTTCAGTGAGTTGCTCAAAGAATTGATTTGCCCTTTAAGGCTTGTAACCTCAGATTGAAGGGAGTGCACAGACTGTTGCAGTGAGTTCACTTCGCCCCACCGCTGATTGGCTACATTGACCGCATGATTGGCGACACCCTCAATGCGCGAAGCATCATATTGAAGTTTGCCAACGCCTTCCTGGATTAGTTGGTGGATCGATTGCCGAAAGGAAGACATTTCATGAAATATTTCTGCCTTTAGCTTCTGGCAGCTTTCAACTGACTGCATGGTTTTGGTATAGAGCTTATCCATCTGAGCTAGAAGTTCGATGCTGCTGGTTTTAAAGTCTTTGAGAATAGGCTCAATATCAGACAGGATGCTTTGTTTGAGCTGATCAATTGGGATGGTTGTTGAAGGTTGTTGTACAAATTGTTGCTTATGATGAAGCTTAAAGTTGGCTTGTTCTTCCTCATCACCTGCTTTCGATAAACAAGCTGCACACACAATTTTAATGCGCGAGCTCAAGGCCGGTGCTTCCAAAAGCCTGATCGTGTGGTTATGATCAATCTTCTCAAACGGCACAAGACTATCATCCACATAAACCGTGAATACATCCTGCGTATTGTAGACAAAACCGATAGGGTACAGAAGCTGCACCCCATCGGAGGTGTAGGTAATGGTTTTCATGAATTTAATCCTAACTTAAGAATGTGTATTAAAAGTTAGCGATGTGATTCAGATAGGTTGTTTGTAAAATGTTTTACGAGCGGCTGGACTTGTCTTTTGATATCCTTGCCAATAGCACGTTGGGTTTTTCGCACATCATACTCGTTTTGAAGACTGAGCCATAATTCTGCTGTTGTTCCAAAATATCGGGCAAGCCTTAATGCTAAATCAGCCGTAATGTGAGAGCGACCATGCACAACCCCCCTAATGCGCGAAACGGGAATATTCAAGTCCTTAGCCATTTGAGCCTGACTAATGTCATTTGGTTTCATAAACTCTTCAAGAAGAATTTCTCCAGGGGTAATAAGATCAAGTTCTGACATGGCTCTTCTCACTAATGATAATCAACTATCTCTACTTCATAAGCGTTATTATCGGTCCATTCAAAACACAGCCGCCATTGATTATTAATGCGAATGCTGTACTGGCTTTGACGATCACCTTTTAAGCTTTCCAAATGGTTGCCAGGAGGTGATTTGAGGTCTTCCAAACCTTTGGCAGCATGCAGTAATAATAGCTTCCTTCTTGCCTGCCGTTCAAAGGCCCTAAAACCTTTAACCATCTGGTCGTTAAATAGCTTTTCTGTTTCTCTGCACTTAAACGTCTTAATCATACCATGCTATTTCAATTTATATTAAGACCAATAATATTTTATGAACATACGTTAAAATACATGAATTAACAAAAAAATATTTAACAGCATTTTTTAAATGTGTGCTTTGATCAATTGCCTCTTATCTTTTTCTTACGCTGCTCCAAAACCTTTGCATTCAGGTTAGGATACTTTTCCAGCAGTTTGGCTTGACCGAGTTTTCGATAGAGCTGAATTACGCTTTTGATGGCATGCTGCTTGTGTCCTTCCACATTCTCATCCCCTTCAGGCATCTGCTGGTAACTAGCTGAAGACATGATGGTTTCAAGTACCTTCTTTAGGTTCATATTTGAACTTGGCTTAGCGCACAGTTTGATATAATGGTGATATTCCTCTGATGAAAGCGTGACGCCCTCAATCTCATCCATTGGGGGCCGTCCTGACATTTTAAGCCTGAACATCTCTTCTGCAACGGGGTCTTGGGTACTTTTTGAAGTAGCAATCCCCTTTAGCAGCCCTTGGCCCAATAGGCTGGGGTAACTCACTTCCTCCCCAAACAAGTTCAACCTAGCTGGCAGTTCCTTCGAATATCCAGGCAGCTGGCTTTTGTAAAAGGATATGAGTGATTCTAAATCTTCAAAGGGGTTTTTGGGTGCCAGTCGTTGAATATTATCTTCACCCTTGCGATGCTGCTTGATGGCATTTGGAACGAGGCTGGAGAGGTAGTTTGCCGCAAATCGTTGGCCATACCGGTTTCCATCGCTTAAGGCGTTGAGCAAATTGGTAAGGCCAACCAAATACCCGCGTGTGTTGATGTTTTGCGAAATCGCAATAAGTGAGGCTGTGGCTAGATTCTCTTGTTCACCTTGAGGCAATTCATGGAAGATGTAGTGTAAATCAGCAGCCAGCCCAAAGAACATCCCAAAGGGGTCAAGGCGGCTAAACTGCGCATATTTGGTTGTTCCATCCTCTTGCTGAAATGCAAAGGAATACGGCAACCTGCCAGTGTTACGCAGCGCTTCACCTTTGCCTTTAGGAACACCACCAGTAACGACGCCATCCTCAGCCAAAGAAAAAGCCGTCGCCCATAAAATCCATCCACCAAACAGTTTGCCAAGCGCTTGTTTTTGCACCATCGGATCAGAGGAAGTGAGTTCCTGCCGATATTGCTTGGAGAGCAGATTAAGACCAGGTGTCCGGTGATGCGCAAACTTCAGAATATTTGCCGGCGTGCGGATAAAGGGAATGATGAACCTTAAACCAGGATGCTTATGGGCGATCTGGTTGAGGGAATGGGAAAGTGTTCCTTCTGCGAGTGGGGTGGTGAAACTCACCTCGTCGGCAAAGGCAAGCGCTTTTTCATGAAGGTTGCCGTATTGTTTGGGGTTGGCAAGGATTGATTCATAAAGCCCATCGATGTTCTGGCCAGCCTCAGGGGCTAGCGTCTGACTAGTCAGTTTGGTTTCCCGTGCAGCTAAAGCTCTGATCGATGATCTGTAATTGATGATCTTGAAGAACTCATCTTCGGCCAAGAGAAACCGTCCAGGCAAGTTGATCGCTTTACCCAGATAATCAAGCCCATGGATCATGGATGAGCGAATGGCTTCAGCATAATTGTTTTCTTCCAATGCTTTCATGATCGATTCTGCTGGAAGAAAGCCAAACCGTTCTGCGCTGATGGCTTTGGGCCGGCTGACGTCATTAATACCATGCTGGTTGATGAGGTTTCGATCCACCATAAAGGCTTTTGCGGCGCCTTGAAGTGGGTTGGCGTGAGTGAAGGTTTCATCCGCATGACGGCTTGAGCCTAAAGCTGTCCAACGAAGAATATCCTTCAAACTGTCAAAAATACCTCGGGTGAGATACGTGCCCTCTAGAAGCATATCTTTATCGGCCATAATGAGGCCAGCCGTAAACCGCTCTAGGGGTTGCCAAAGTGTGTGGGCCGCTGTGGACATTATGTTGACGGCATGGGTTGATGGGCCAGATAAGACGCTGTTCATAAAATATTCCAACACAGCGTCTCTGGATTTTTCATAAAACGAAGGTTTGACTAATTTTGCCAACTCCTCATTGGAAGGGCAGGATGCAAAAGCTTTAGCCAAGGCTCGGATGTTCGTCACGCCTCCTTGCGCTTCAAAGATTTCCGTCAACTGTTTTTCGGAAAGCTCTTTACCATAAAGGGGCATTTTGAGAGTATTGAGTGACCGAGCGATGTTGGACTTAATTCCTTGGTACATTTTAAGGGTTTCACCCGTGAGTGTTTTCAGTCTTACAAAGTTAGCTATCTGCTCGGTTCCAGCTTCCCCAAGATCAATCTTGACCGCTTCTCGACGCAGCGTTTCAAAAAGGCTTTGCAGATAAATGCCGGATGCTCTTAGCTGTGAGTCCATCAGTTTGGAGCTATTGAACAAAGTGTTCAGTGATGATGTGACGTTCTCCGGGCTTGAACCAATGATAGTTGCAATCTTGTTGGTATCCGTCCAGGTTCTCACGTTGCCTGTAGCTTCATTGATGCCATCGGCCATGAGGTCTTGAAGAGTCTTCATCACTTTGATGGTGTCATCCGATGACGCAATGTTATCAAAGTTGATGCCACGCCCAATGACCCGGCTTGCCCTCTCTTCATCGAAATTTGAGAGTGCTTCTTGAAAGGCTTTTACCTGATGAGTTTGTAAGGATAACAGGGTTTCACCTGAATCAGCAGTTACATTGTGAGTAATAGGTGATGCTTCTAAACTGAGGGTCTCTTGCCCGAGATTAGTTGATACCTTAACTTCAGTAGCAGCCTGTCGTTTAAGTTGATTTGCTTCCATCGCTTGTTTGAGCGACTCAGGCCAATGCTCTTGCTCACCTTTAAGGAACAAACTTTCCAAATCCTGTTTGGCAGCCTCGGGCAACTCCTCCCAAGCTTTAGATTGCAAGATACTGACCCAGCGCTCGGATGCTTGAGTCATAAAATTCTGACTGACACCTGGGCTCATCACTGGCGCATTATGCTGCTGGGTTAGTTCCCTTAAAGCAGCAAAATGATCCGAATGATTAGCAGAACCAGCCGTTTCCAAAATGGTTTTGTGGATCAAAGTTTCATCTTGATGATGACCTGACCAGTAGCTTAAGTCACTAGCAGCCTGAAGTATACCATGATCAGGCTCATAAGACTCACCTGTGCTCGAAACCACTCTTTCCTTATGGGTTTTAATCCAACGCATCTTTTGCACCAGCTTGATAACCCCTGATGTGAGGCCACCTAAGGCAAGTCCTTCAACCCCTCGCTTTAATCGTGCTTCAACCTCACCATCTTGCCTTTCAGCCTTAAGGGCATCAAAAATTGGTTTGGTAAGTTCCGGCCCATGATCAGCCACAAGGTTGCACAGCCGCTCTTCATAAGGGTCAAAGGCCACGCTATCGGCAATAAACCCTGCCCCTGCAGCTAGGACACTCGGTGTCAATGCTCCTGGAGCTTTTTGCGCCACACGTGAGAGGACATTGAGGGCTTTCATGCCTTTCAAGGCCCAGGTAAAGGGAAGGGCAAACTGTGCTACATCCGAGACCAGGTTGCCAGTGACAGTTTGAGGTGCGTTCACATTGGGAAGATGGGGAAGTCCAAATTCAAACTCAGGGGCTAATAAGTGTGCCGGGGTTTCTACCACAGGTTTTAAGGCATGTTCAATGGTTGTGATCGTCTGATTAACCCCTTCCACCATACCATGCACAGGTGCTTTAAACACCTCAGAAGAGAAGGCAAAGTCTGATACATCAGTCAGGGCACGGCTAAGAATGCCTTGCTCTTGCTCTTCGGTTTCAAGCTTGCGGATGAATGCATCCGGTACTTTGAGTTTTGGTGATTCTAAGTCAGAAGATGGGGTTAAATCTTGTGGTTCATAAGCTTGAGGAAGAACTGGTTGTTCCATAAAAACTCTCCATTGAGAAAAATGAAAATGTTATGAGAGATCGAATTGATCAGCAAATACCAGACTGGTAAAGCCTTGCTTCAGCCTGCCGGCGTTTGAGTAAACCACTCAAAACCTTGCCACTTGCCTTTGTCCATTTGAGGAACTCCAAGCACGCCTGTGTGTGATCGCGGCGGTTAATGCTCGCCCTTAAGGTGGAACGCTGGAAAGCTCCAGCTCCAAGGTTAAAGATAAACGAAATTAAAGCATCCACCTGAGGCTGTGTAAGTGGGATTTTGACAAGACGGCTTAAGGCGTGAAGAGCTTTTTGTGCATCGTGGATTAAGAGCTCTTCAGCTTCATGTTCTATAAGGGTTTTGAATTCCTCATCTTTACCTATCACATGGCCATACCCAATCGTGACATATCCCCCTGGGCATGTGTAAGGTTTGTCCTTAAACCCCTCAAAGTGCTTGATGAGGGCTAGCCCTTTGCTTGATATTGTTCGCATAGCTACTTCTTTCGATTCAATGCGCGATGCCCAAACCAGAAGGACATGACAGCCGCAAACAAGGCTTCATCCTCACCGCTCCAAATATGAATCAAGGCTGTAATGGCAGGAACGTTTGATCCATTTACCCAAGAATACCAGCTGGCAATCTTCACAGCAGCATAAAGACCAAAGAAGGCATAGGTGATCACAGGACGAACAGAGCCCGCCAATCCATCCACCCATTTAACTTTTACTCGCCGTTGGCTTTGGATCAGGGCGATTTGTTCATTGGATTCAGAGGTAAGGCGGATTTCTTCAAGGCGATGGGTATGACCTTGTTTGGTGAGTTCCATTTGCCGATCCATGATGGAAAGCTCCTGGATGCGATCGCGGTGTTGATTTATGAAGCGCATGATCTCGGGCATGGCACTGGATAAAAAGCCCAACAGGGCCCCAAATAAGGTGAGCATTGAAGTCTTCCTTAAAAGAAGTTGCTGATTGCAAAAAACAGAGGAAATAATTATAAGGTAAATATGATGAATATTTTTACTAGAGTTAGGTTTATGGATAAAATGAGATATGTATTGTTGTTAGGATTGATTTTGAATGCGGGGTTAGCTCATGCCCAACCCGATCGTTTTATTAGAGATTTTCGGTCAATGGATGATATGCGCTTGGAATTTGCTGCTTCTTATAAACCATTAATTGCAGCAGCTAAAGCCAGTTCAGGTTCAGGAGGCGCGCCGGGAAAGAAAGAAGCCGCAGCGGCTACCACCGCGCTAAGTGGAGGAGCCAGCGCTGCGCCACCCGCGGCAGCAGCAAAAGCAGCCCCAGCACCCGCAGCAGCTGGAGCCCTTCATGTGTTTTCAGCTGGCAACCTTTTTTTACCTACGTTACGGTAAAATTTAATCTTTCTAATCCTCAAAAGTAAAACTTTGAAGGAATGACTCAAACTGCTCTTGCGTCATACCTGGGTGGGTATCTACGTAGTCTTTAAGTTTTCCCTTGCCTTGCTTGTAATCAGCCAGTGCTTGTTTAAGCTCAGTTTTTGATTGAAACAATTTTGATGTAGGTGATTTTTCTTGAGGATTAGCACTTGAAGAGTTAGGGCTTGTGTTGGTTGCAGGTGCACCCGAGACAATTTGCTCTTTCAGTTTCTGATACTTTGTCTTAAGAGTTTGAGCAATCTGGGTTGCTTGCTGGCTAAGTGCTATTGGATCACCGGCAATCTCAGGTTGAACCCTCTGCAACGTCCAGATTTCTCGATGGAATTCTCCTTGAGCCTCTGCAGCAAGAGAGCTCAATTGTTGTCCCTTCTCGGTGGTGCCAATCAAGAGCGATTCCAGCTTATTGGGCGCAATCGCATCGGTGAGGATATGCTTGGCGCTTTTAACCGCTTCGTGCTTGACGATATCCGATTGCGCAAAGTGGGTTTTTAAAGCCTGTGCTTTCTCAGTGGGGTTCAAGAAGGTTGAATCCAAAATCTGCTGCTCAGATAATCTTCCTGCGTAAAGATCAGCGTAAAAGCGCTCTTGCCCCGCTACGTTGTGTTCAACCTGGTATTCCAACACTTGTTTGCGCATGAGTTCGACCACTTGTGGCAGATCGGTAACCCCAGCGTCAATGGCTTGGGCCTCTAACTCATGGGATGGTTTGTAATTTGGATCATCCATGAGAGAGCGCAGAACATGGCTTTTAAAGGTGCGAGTGAATTCATTGCGCTGCCGCTCTTTTCTGTGGTGTGCTCGCTCTTCATCCCGCCACATCTCATCTTCAATGTGCTTTTGCGCCTGAAGTATCTTTTGCTTACCAGCTGGGTTATCTGAATCAATGACCTTAAGGAGCGCGTCACCATGGCTGCCACCCATTTCTAAGGCTGAAACAATCACACTGTTTTGAACCCGCTCTTCTACGTGTGCTTTGGAAAGTCCAGTAAACATAGCTTCTACTATGAGCTCATCGAGTTTGCTTTTAAGGTCATTTCCTCCAAGCCCTTGGCGGATAACAGCGGCGACTTCTCCATCCAGGATTTGCAAGCGGGATTCGCGCAAATGGGCCTGGGTATAAGCCGTGTGATGGTTAAGTAGGTTAATCTCAGCCATTTCCATCTTTGGCTTAAACCCTTCATACCAATCATAGTCAGGGCTGCCACCAGCATGGTCGCCTCCGGCAGGGTTATTATCTGAAGACCTTATTTCAGGGTGAGATGACAGATATCCCTTGCGAACCTCTTCCATAAACTGCAAGAGTGAGTCTTGGTCAATGCGTTTGCTGCCAGTGGCAGGGTCTTCGATAAACTTGATGCTGTTTTTGCCTTCCCACAACTCATAGGCTTGATTTAAGTTTTGCGCATAGGTAAGTCCGGCTAATCGTCCCTTAGCTTCCATAAAGCCTTTGCGAAAGTAAGGAGAGTCGGTAACATCTGCTCTTCCAGCCTTCACCGCTTCATCCCAGCTTTGATAGTTTAAGGCAAGCTCTTGGCCTGAGATAAAAGCGCCTTTGTTCTCAGAGTCCACCTTTGCTAGCATCATCTTTTGTAAGGGGTCATTGAATTTGGATAAAGCCGCAGCCAATTCACCAAACTTATTGTTGGGAGCTTGAGTTTGGCTAGGCTTAATAACAACACCTTGATCAGCGGGAGCCGAGACAGGCTGAATGGTTGCGGCAGGCAATTGATAACGTGGGATCATCGAATGCTTCCTTTAGCTATTTGCAAAGATGTGTAAGTGCGCATCAAATCTCCGCCAAGGCCGAGCATATGGGCCCATGGAGATGGCTTTTGTACTGGGGTGGTTGGGATCACATTATTGGCTTTTGAGAGCGTCTCATGGTGCATCCCCAAAGCATTGCGGTAAGATTGGATAGCCTGGTTATCCATGTTCTTACGAGCTGTTCGATCAGATGCTGAGAATTGCCCAGCGATCTGACGCATCATGTTGTTAATGGATACGCCGCCAAAACCTGAAGCAGCGGCGCTCGCTCTCGCATGGCCGGCTACTTCAAGAGCCTGTTTTTGTGATAAGACCAATTTTTGGCCGGTTGTCATGTATTCTTCCGAAAGGCGTGATTCCAGGGCCTGGAGGTTATTGTAATATGTATCATAAGCGCTCAAAGCATTCTGCTGATTGATCGCTTCGATCATAGCGTTATGCGCACGCTGAGCAGCAGCATTTTGCCGCGCTTGCATGTAGCCCAAAAGGCTTTGACTGGCCGACATAGCAGCATTCATCGCAAACAGGTGGGTGGAGGAAATTGGGAGCATTGAGAGAATCCTAAATAGCAGATATTCACAATTTTTTTTCAAAA
This sequence comes from Alphaproteobacteria bacterium 43-37, assembly GCA_001897475.1. Taxonomy (GTDB): domain Bacteria; phylum Pseudomonadota; class Alphaproteobacteria; order 43-37; family 43-37; genus 43-37. The sequence continues at coordinate 43,692 of MKSY01000026.1, read as the reverse complement.
GAGCGTGATATAACTTGATTAAGCCTTAAGCGAATGCTAAAAATTTATGGTTTTGAAAAGACTAAGGTGCTAATGATTTGTTGATAACCGACCCAATTTATTTTTTCTCTTACTATTTAGCACAAAGGTAACAATGGATATTACCGTTATTTTAAGCAAATTTCTTGATTTCTTAAGTACTTTAAGTTGGCCTCTGGTTGTTTTTGTAATTGTAAGACATTTTTCTTCTGAAATTAAAGAGCTAATTAGTAAAATCAACAGGATTGACAGGAGCGGTGTATCAATTGGGCCGGGAGCAATTAACCCAGAAACCGAAAAGGATTTTTCGGAAATCATTGAAAAAATTGATGCTGAGTATCAGTCAAAATACATGGAAACGATGGATAAAATTGACAGAGAGATGAAAGTCAAAGATTTTATCATTTGGTGTGAGTGGACGTATAATCAATTAAGTTACACTCAGCTTTACCTTCTTTCAAAAATGGAGGAAAAACCATTAAAAAGGAAGGATCTAGCAAATTTTTTTAAAGAAGCCGATAAACAGAACATTTTAAGCGATGCAGCCTATGGCCTAAGCGACTATCTGATCCCCTTAGAAAATGTCTATAAATTAGTTACTAAACAAGAAGATGATGAATTTATTTTAAGCGACCAAGGTAGGGACCTTTTGGAACATATGAAGCTTAGAGGGTATAAACCTGAAGATAAGATATACCGAAGTTACTAATTCAAAATTTTCTCAAAACAAATTGTATGAGACGCGCTTCATCATTTCGATATTTTAATTTTTTCCTTGCAAAACCAAACCCCAATCTTTCTAGCCACCTTATCGCCGTCATATTCTTATAGTAAACAAAGTTAGTCAACGTTGGAAAATGCGTGTAAAATTTATTGAGGGCTTGTCTTACCTTCATCATAAAGTCCTTTGGACAAGCCCTCACCTTATCGGAAGTAAACGCCCATGGAATACCGATTTGAGGATCAGTTGGATGGGGTGCCACACCGCCTAAGGCGATCACTTCCTTTGAACCGCCTTTATTCTGCAAAATGATTGCATAAGCTATTTTTGAGATGGCAATGGATTGAATCAGCAGGCCGGTTGGTGCACTGTCGAGACAGTCTCTTCCTGAAGCAGCCGCAATCTCTTCCAAATCAGCCTGCTTGAGGTTTGGGGCCAATTCTATCGCATGCTTTTTGGTTGCTTTCACAAGCTTCAGTTTTGACTTATTAGTTGATTTGACCATGAGTATATCTCCAGGTGGCGTTTTGGAACAAACAGCTGTACGGGGCTTTGCAAATGAGCCTAACGGTAAGCCCCTCCGCTCGATCCAAGATCAAGATACGCTGGGCCTGTGGTTTGGTCGTGGTCGGAATGATGCTGCTTTGGGTTGGCAATGTGCCCTCAGATTCAATGCTTACTTCAAATTCAGGCGTATTTTGCGTGGTGATAATCAAGTCCTTCACCAATGGCATCGCTTCCAATTCTGCGCTCACTTGTCCTGACTGAGCTTCCCGCTTCACTAAGAACGGTGAGAAGGTATAGGCAAAGTCATAGCCGTATCCTACCGTGACTGAACTTTGAGAATAATTTCCACCAACCCTACATTGGTTGCTGACTGGATCAATGGTTATCTCCAGCTCCGTCCTGTCCTCTGCAAAAGCTCTAAGGCCGTTCTCAGGTAAAAATGGAAGACTCCATGAAGTGTATATCGTGTGAAGATCAAAGGTGCCATTGGTAAGCTCTGTGAGTGAGTCCAGGTAAATTGGTGCCTCTTCTCTTAGGGCCATCTTGAGCATCAGTCGTTCACCTCTGCTTGTTTTAGCAATCAGCGTGAGCCCATCCGCTGTTGCTGTTATTGCTTCAATCTCATGGGGAAACTCCCATTTTGTCCAAGCGGATTGAACCTTGATATCCTTGCGCCAGTGGTATTTGTATATGTAAATGGTTTTGTTTTTGGGCCTGTAAAAGCCTAAGAGTTTTTCCTTTGTGAGCGAGAAACTTTCCGTCAATTTGTCTGGCAGAAAAGATGGCACATGATCTGTCAAGGTTTCAATCGTGCTGTTATCATAAGAATCTGCTAGTGTGGGTGAGATTTCTCTTACCTCCGTTGAATTGCCATGCTTGGTGGCAAACACAATACTCTGCTCAGCTTCCATCGGTTTAGTGGTGATGCCTGAATAGTGGCTGTAAATATTGATGCTTACCGTATGGGGGCTTAAAATGTCTTTGACGGTCAGTAAAAATTGATCTTGATTAGCAAACAGCAATAGATTGCCATTTAAGGTGGGCACAGCATAGTTTAACAAGACTGGCTGGTTGGCTGAGACTGTTAAGTCAATGGGGTCAGAATCAATCACAGTCGCTGTTGTGGTTGGCCAGAAGTTCGTAATATCGTCAGTTTCTGAAAACACAATATTGCTCCCGCACAAGAGCCCAAGCCGGCTTTTGTAAAAGACCATGTCCGAAATTGGTGTACCAATGAACGAAGGCTCAGGAGCTGTTTGATCATCGCCAGCATCCCGGTCTTTCCAGGTAGCTGCCTCGAACTTAAACCTTCCTTCTTCATTAAAGCTCAATTTATGCGGCATGGTGGTTGGATCAATGGCATATTTCAGGCCGCCTTTGACGGTTTCCGTCCAAACTCCATTACCTTGATACCACACATAGTAACTATCTTTGGGAAGGGTTTTGTTTAATTTATGCCGTGGATCACTGCTGACCTCAACGGTAAAGCCTACAAAGGCTGTGTGGGGTAATTCTGCGAAATCGCCGATAGTGTCCTTGATCCCTTGAATCCCCTGATCCCCAAACCCATCCATGGCTTTCAAGGTAAAGTCAGTTTGCTCATTTTGAATCAAGATTTTAGAGCCTTGTTGTTGAAGCTTAAAAGAAGATGGCAATGAAGAGCGCATTTGAGAGTAAAGGCTATTGCAGATCATATCCGTATCAATTCCTTGATCTCGGGAAAGCACTTTGGTGGAATGAGAGAAGAAGTGCTCGCTGCTACCCACATTGATGGATACTGAATAGGTCGTATCTCGAATGGCTTGGCGGATGAAGACCATGCCTTCAAAGGGACGCTTGGTATCCAAAGCATCCAGCATTTGAGGCGTTTTATTTTTATTCAGAATAAAAGTTTCATCCGCGATGGTAATGGCGGCAAAATTTTGCCCAATCAGATATAGTGATAAACCACCCTCAACCGCAAGGCTCTTACCAAATGGATCAAACATATGGAGCTGCCCAGGTGTGATGACAAGGGTAAAGGCGAGCTTCTCGCTGATCTCAAGGTTTTGGCAAAAGAGGATGGATTCGGATGCAGGGATATTCAACTTGGCTACAAACGATGTAGGCGGCTTTTTGCGCAATCCTTCAGACAATGAAGGCCAGGTATTCAGCTCATCTTCGCTCATGGTAATGCCACGAAGATAAGCAGGCTGCTTTGAGATGCCGCCACAAAGATGCGGAATCAGCTGGGTGTGTAAGGCTGTCATGCGGAAATCCTGTGAAGATAAGAGATAGAACTGGTTATTATCTGCGGATGAGAGGAAAGGTTTTGGGATTAAGTATATTGGGTTGCGTGGTTTGGTTATCGGCATTGCGTAGAGCTGATAGCGCAGTCATCTCATCTCGCTCTTGGAACATATGCTGAGAATGGGAACCACCCACACGGTCTTGGAACATCCGTCCCGAGCGAATCAAGATATAGCGGCGAAAAGGCTCTGGCAAATCCTCAAACTCAAACTGCCAGACCACGTCCGCGTGAACGGTTTGTTTGAAAGTGAAGCTGTGACGGTTTGGATCATAGAGGTAAAACTGTTTGCCAAAAGTGCCTGCCTTTCTCCTCATAGTCAGCCCTGGGTGGTGAGGCGTGCCTTCAATTTTAAGAAGGCCCGGAGGGAGTAAAATTTCTCCCTCCTCGTTAGGTACAAAGGGATAAGCGTTTTCAGTATTAAACCCCCAGCCAGAAGATTGTACCTCACGGGTGACATTTTCTAGAAGGTTGACGGCTATGGCGACTTCAGATCGGGTTTTAGACTCCAACTGATCAGCCGTAACCGGTCTTAGACCGATGCCAGACAACATCATGTTGATGGCATCTAACGTTGAGGTGGGTGAAAGCATAGGGGTTCCCTCTTTACACATACCCTATTCAACTGCATACACGTGAATACGTGGGTATAAGATTAAGATTTAAAGCGTATTAAATAATTATTTCATAAAATTTTGGATCTCTTATTTTTTGAATAGCCATGATTTTTTGCCCTCGAGGGGTTACAAGTATTAAATCAACATTAAATTTTTCAAGCAAATCGCCAAGCAATTGCAAACCCTCTACTACTTTTTCAAACAATACTTCAGCATGGTCTAGATTTAGCTGTTTTGTATCACTCAACATTCTTACTATGGTTTCATGATGAGAAATAAAGCGTGTTAATATAGCGCCGTCTTCTGCCGAGAGTTTTTTAAGTATAGGCACAAGATCATTTGCAAATGAAGGTTGCCTTGGGATTAGGTATGGTTGCAATAAAGTTTCAATATGTGTAACAGTTCTAGCCTGACTTATAAAGGCACTCAAATAATCTTTAAGATCAAAATAAGTCGCAACAATAGGGTTAATTTCAGTAGCAATAAAGTTCTTTGTTAATCTGCTTTCACTCATTTTATTTCTTTCAAAATTTTCTTAAAAAGCATCTTAAATAACACAAATAAAAAAACAAGTATCTATCAAAAATTTGTTATTTTGCTTGAACTGGGCTGCCAACTTTCTTCCTCAATTCAACACACGCTTCAGGGCGAAGAACCCCAGAGCCCACAGCCATCTTGGCCACCGTCCAGAATCCTTGACGGGTGATGTCATATTCAGACTCGGTCGCCATCTCCATGAGCTTGACGGTGCCAACACCTGTTTTATGCATCACAAGAGCTACCGTGCTAGAGAAGTCGCCACGGTATTTATCCAAGCCATCATTAATGTTGGTGTTGGGTAGGTTGTTGGTCTCCACAATGGTGATGCCGGCAATCTTGAGGACTTTACCATCACTGTAAGCGCCACTGCCGCCCCAGTCTTTATTAAGCACCGTGGTGTTTCTGGCAAGCATGTAATAATGCTTGGGGCTTAGGAAGATGAAGCGATCTTGTGACGGAACATCTTTCTCATCGAGCAACTGGGCGGCTTCAAAGATGCTTTCGGCTAGAACCATGCTGTCAGAGTCAATCTTGTCTCGTTCAAGAATACTGCCATAGGGGCCGCCACTCACAGCTGGGCCAGAGCGTGCACCCAGAATGCCGGTCTTGAGGACGTTCTGGTCAAAGCGTCTGGCTAAAGCAAAGCCTGCTTCTTTGGAATAAGCGGCTCTGACATCATAACTGGACATGGCTTCATCAATGCTGGGTAAGAAGGATGCTGAGACCAATAGATCATCAATAGTGATCACTCGTTCACCATGGTTAAAGGCTTGAGGCGCAATGACTTCACCTGGTTTATGGTAATACGCATCCGCTTTCCAGAGGGCAGGGAAGGCAGCGCTTTTACCATTTTGGATGGTGCGCACCATATGGCGGCTCATGGCCACCGTGCTTTCTTCAAAGGCGGCTAACACTTCACCGCTGTAGACTTTTAAAAACAGTTCGCGATCACCAGTCTGCGGATTGAGACTGTTGATACCTGGGCGTGAGGGAGTAAACGTCATGGAATGAATCTCCTATTAGGTAAGACGTTCAATGGGAAAATATGAGGATTGAGTAAATGATGAGTGGTTAGAGCACTCTAGATCGAGCGAGTTTGCTTTCCACCGCTCGCCGGTAAGCTGGGTCTTTCTCATAGCGTGGGTCTTTGATGGCTTCCGTCACTTGAGCGAGCGATTCAAAGACACTGGTGTCATGGCCACTGCCTTTACCTTGAAGCAAAGATGGTTCTTGAGCTTGCCTGTAATCGGCATAAAGCCCCTTGATGGCTAAGATGGCCGCATCCATATTAGGTGAGGTCGTCACAATCTCATTGAAGGCCAAAATCTGCTCTTTGCTTAAGTTATGAGTGGCCCATTGCTGCATCTGCTCAAAGGTTTCTTTACCGCCCACAGCAGCATATGCTTTTTGCACCGCCTCATTGGCCTGAGATTGAACGCCCTTGATGTAAGTGTCCACAAAGGGTTTGCTGATTCCAAGCTTTTCCAACTGCTGATAGCGTTCTTCGGAAAGAGTACCTTGTTGCTGGTATTCTTGGGTGAGTTCGGAAAGGAACTGTTGGCTGATGGGTGGTTCTGATGATTGAGGCGCTGGATCGATGGTTAGATTATCGGGTTGGTTAGGAGAATTTGGGGTTGTTGGGGTCGAAGGTGATGAGGGTTCAAGCTGAGTTTCTGGCTGAGGCCCACTCTCAGAAGTTGGCTCAATAGTACTGTTTTCAGAGGTCATAGGGAATGTGTCTCCTTTTGATTAAGAAGTTGGTGAAGTTATAGAAAGTAGATTGGGTTAGGTAATGGGTAAGCCAGGAAGCATTGGCGCTTGAGCTTGCATCTGAGCTTGTTGCTGGATCGCTTGCTTTTGCATCAGCTCTTCTTCCGATAATATGAGTCCTTGGGCATCCAAGCCTCTGGCAATGCACAAGCGCTTGATCAGCTCTTCTGGGTTAATACGCATCAGGATTTCTGGCAAAGCTTGGCCAAGGCTGGCTAAATCGCCCACAAAGCTCTGGAGCTTGAGAAGGTCGTGCCCTCTGCCTAAAGCCTCTAGGCCAGTGACAATCATGGGCCTGACCATCCCCTTGGGCAGTTTGGGGAATAAACCTCTACGCTCCATCTGGTGCATCAGTCGTAAAATGAGTGGCAGTTGGAACTCTTGGGAGAGGATGGAGTAAACGCCACCCAAGGCATCTTCCAGCTCTCCTGCCATATGTCGGATTTCTTCAGCTGTGACTCGCTCACCTTGCCTTTGGATAGAAGAGTTGAGCAAGAAAGCATAGGATAGCCGCTGTGTCATATGCTCCATAGTTTCTCTGGCTACCCGAAAGTCCGCATATTTTTGCACTTGGAGGACTGTTACATCTTCAGCGTTTCCTGAACGTATGGCTCCATTAGGAGCTTCAGCTAGAACTGTTTCTTTCGTGGTGGAGTTTGGCTTAACCAGAAACAGAACTTTGGCTGCCGCTGCGCTTCCTTCCACAATCGCTTTGGTAAGGGTCTCCAGACTCTTCAAATCACCCAAATATTCTTCTACCAAACCTCTTCCATAGTCTTCGCCATCCACCCGGATAAACCTAAGGGCAAGCCAAGGGGAGCAGTCTTTAGGGTAGGTTCCCTTTGATTCAGGCACTAGGACACCGCCAACCTCTTGAAGAACATGCCATCTATCATCTTGCCAGGTGATGCTGGTGAAGAGGTCAACAGTGGTTTGATCTGAGGATGAAGGCTTATCAATTCCAAGACTATCTAAGGGTAAATCCACAAAAGTTCGGTCAACTTTCTCATGGACAATGATTTCTAATGCATGGCCGGCAGGATCACGGCGAATAACATACTGATCCAAGTGAAAGACGCGGATGCCCCCTTCGGGAACAAGGTAGATGAGGCTATTGCCAGTAACAATGAGGTGTTTTAACGCTTCAAAGACTCCCACGCGCATAGCGCCTGTTTCAATCTCAGTCATCAAAAGGCGTTCGCATTGGGTCAAGGCTTCATCGACATGCAGCTTGAGCTTGGGGTCAACATCAACCAATTCTGCCTCTTGCACCACCAGGCGAAAGAAGGGGCTGTTGGGGGGAAGCAAAGCCAACAATAGCTTGGCAGCTAAATTGTTAACTCCTCGAGAGCCGATTCCTTGCCATGGAGTCACAAATTGAGTTTGACCTGGGCGCATCATAAGGTAAGGCTGTGTGAGCTCAGCGCACTCACGGGATCGCTCCAGGAAAGGATGACGCTTGATTGCCAGTTTCTCATAACGACTTTTAAGGGAATCCGTGCTGAGGAGATCGGGTTTAATCACCATGCTCATACATCACCGTCCGGCATGGGAATGTTGAGACCGCCTCCAGCGAATAGCCCTTCCACCTTTTGCTTTTTGCGTAAAGCGGACTTTTGTTTGGCTCGAAGGTCAAGCTTGGTTTCTAGTGGGGATTTGATGCCAAGGGACAACTGCCCTGGCTTGATGTCATTGAGGTGGCTATTCCCAGAGAAGGCATCCTGTATCTTGGGAGGCTCAGGCGCTGGTGGCGGTGCAGGCAGACTAGCAGAAGGGGGGTTGAACGTTGGCATATCACGGTCTTTAGAGGCCATATACATTGTACCGAGCATGCTGGTGCCGGCCATGGCTACCATTGCGGTAACTGGATCGCACATAAGGGGGAAACTCCTTGTATAGGAAGAGAGAGGTTATTTAACGGATTAAAAGATTTATGTTGTGATTATAATGAAGGTTCTTTTGAGGATGAATCTTTCTGCGTAATTTTCTTCAGCTTACCCGCAAACAGGTTTGTGGCATCACGCAGAGCCTGATCAGCCAAATGGGCATAGCGCTGGGTGGTATTTGGGTTTGAGTGTCCTAAAAGCCTACCCACAATACTAAGACTCAAACCACTGGAGACCAGGTGGGATGCGTACGTATGCCGCAGATCATGGATGCGCAGGTTGTCAATGTTGGCTTCTTTAAGAACCTTAGCCCAGAACTTTTTGACATCTGTAATATGTGAACCCGGAACCCGACCAGGAAAAAGGTAATAGTCAGAGGAATACCCTCTTAATTCCTGAAGAAACTCTATAGCCTCATGAGAAAGAGGAATATACTCGTTTCGTTGCTGCTTTGTATTAATGTGGGGCTTAACCCAAATACCTTTTTCAAGATCAAATTGATCCCAACTAGCCTTAAAAACCTCACTTTTACGTGAGCCAGTTAAAAGAATAAAGATAAGAACATCAGCAGGCGCATAGCCCTTGTAACTTTGAAGGGTTGACCATAATCGTTCAAACTCTTCACCATCAGCCCAACGAAGCCTTTTATGTTCCTTATACTTTTTAACTTTAGTAATGGGATTTTCAGTGATTTTACCCCATTCAATGGCATGATTAAACATACTTGAGAGTATACATAATACCTGGTTAGCAGTAGTCTTTTTATCCTTAAGGCTAGCCTTTAGCTTTTCAGCATCAGATTTTTTAATTTCATTGACTGGTCTAGCCCCCCATTCGGGCAAGATATAAAGCCTTATAAAGCTTTTCCATTTTCCTATGGTAATTTTTTTTATGTTTGCTGGAGCATAATTTAACATGTAGTCATTTATGAGGTCAGAAACAGTGTAAACTGCATTTTTTCGAGCGAGTACTATCTCTTCCTTTTCTTTAACAGGGTCTTCACCAAGGATAACCTTAGCAGAAGTTTTTAAAGCGCGCTCTCTTGCCTGCTCAACAGTAAGGCTACCATAATTACCAAGCTTGAATTTTCTCAGCTTGCCGCTTGAGTTTCTGTAGACATAAATAAACGTTTTCTTATCGCTCTTTTGTATCCTTATACCAAACCCTTTAATCTCAGTATCCCAAAGGCATCTTTCTTTTGAAAGATCAGGTTTTAATTCGTCAATAATCTTTCTTGTTAGTTTTGGCATCTATCCATCATTTTTGATCTAGGTAACATATAGGTAACAAAAAATGGATAAAATAGCAAATTTTTAGTGACACCAGATGATTTTAGATTTTGCGTAAGCCACTAAAAATAAAACAAAAATTATAGCTTTTGATAATTCCATGACAATACTGGAATCTCGTTTACACCGAGAGGGTCGGGGGTTCAATCCCCTCATCGCCCACCATAACTTCCCTAGGGTCTTTGAAATTAGACACCTTCAAGTTCTTCTCCTAGGTAACAAATTAGGTTGGGAATAAATTGATTGTTGATATTCAGCGGTAGCAAACCTTACAACCAATATCTATCTTTAGTTAGATGTCTTGATTTTTTTAAAAGTTTGATGTTAGAGAAAAACGTTTATAGAGGCTTCTTATGCCGATAAAGCTTGAAGAAGCTGGGGGAGAATACGATCTTTCCGACGTTTTGTTAACGTTCGAGAAGCTTGGGTTTTACTTAAAACCTCTTTCAAGTCCTCTGAATCCAAACGCCAAGAACTTTTTGAATAACAATATCCTTGGACTCGCTTAATACTCGTGAGCAAGAAATGTAGCTTTCGTGTTTCAGAAACGGATATTTCTGCGGCAATATCGCCCATGTGCACTCGTACATTTTTCTGGCTTGGGAGTTTATCAGAAAAAACCAATACTCTTCTGCATCCAGGCAGACACATACATGATACTTATTTTTAGGCGAATAGATTTGCTCTTGATAAATATGAATAACATCTCCAACTTTCAGCTTTACCAACTTGTCCTTGCCTTGTCTAGACTTTAATAGACTGAGAGGAAATGGATTGGAGATCTTCCAATATCTCAGAATCGTTTATAAGTGCTTCAAAAAGAATTTCTTGATGGGCTGTTCAAAATAGTATTTCTTCCAAGCTGGGTGTGAGTGGTTCTTATTTCTGACCTCATGAAACGACAAAGTTCCATACTCTTTAAAACCTTGCTGAAGGGCCTCAATGTCACTTTCAGATAAAAAGTCTGGGTTAAAGGGGCGCTTGGCAACCAGCATATTCCCTTTAGCTTCAAAGGGAAGGGTTTGGCCGCCTAGTTCATACCCAGCATCACATAACGTAAAAGGATCATGCTTGAGCAAGTCATAAACCCAGCTGGGGACAGTTCCATGATCCATCGCAATGTAATGATCCCCTGTGACTGGCCTTCCATAGTTGTTCAAGTGGTAACAATCAGCATGAAAGATCGTTTTAACAAGGTTATACAGATTGACACCCTCCTTTGATTGACCCATGACCCAAAGAAGGACTTCAACCGTTTTATGGAGATCGCATGTAAATGAAATCTTACTCATCTTTTTCCTCTTGTTAGTCTTATTTTATACCAAACCTGAAACGATGATGTAAACAAATCTTCAGCAATCCCCTGGCGACTGTTACTAAATTATATCTTTAAAAACTAAATAATTGGCTTCTTATTTGAGAAGGTTATTTTGCTTGAACCCGAGCATTGCCCTTCTTCCTCAATTCCACGCACGCTTCAGGGCGAAGAACACCAGAGCCCACAGCCATCTTGGCAACTGGATGGGCGTGAGGGAGTAAGAGGCCGTTAAAACTTACTCAGCTTTAAGAGAATTCCAAAAAGCATTTACCTCGCACCCAATAGCAGCGCCCATAAGAGCTTAAGTGGCAATGCCCCTAATTTTCTTGCCCGCATTCCTAAGCAACATTTCCACAGTCTGAAACGGCAGGTTAAATTTCTTTGAAAGATCACTCGCCCTCTCACCTCCTTGATAGCGCGCCAGACATTTTGTTTCCAAAGGCGTCAAAACATTAATAAACCGATCCTCTTTGTATAACTCACATAAAAATGTTCTCATCCGCGCCTCTTCTTCTTTCAGCAAACTTTGAGAATACAAATTTGCAACAATAGGAAACGTTTCCGTACCATTTTCATAATAACCAAGCTTATAATCTTCTAACGGCCCCAACCTTATGAGATCTTTTGCTTTTTCTTCAAAATGGCGAATGAACGATAAAAATGTTTCTTTTTGACGGATATAAAATTCTTGGCTTTCTGACGAGAGCCTATCTGTACACACACCCCAAGACTCAACACAATTACTTGAAACCTTCATAAGCTTATAGCCGTTCCAAATATCTTGATCGTATAAACTTTGAGTAATCTTTGAGTTAGGCGTTTTAGGCCACAGAACCGGAACATAATCTGTAAGGTTATAGCAAGCAAGAGCTCTAAACCCCTGAATCATGTCATTATTAAGAATATTTGAAAAATAGAATTTTTGCCAACTGAGGTTGTTACTTAAAGACAAATATGTTCCATCAGGAAAAAACTTCATGTAATAAAATATTTTGCATCTAAAATACTTCAGCAATGGCTCAATAATTTCACAATAAGCATCATAAATTGACTCTTGATACTTGTAAGCAGAGTAGTTGTAATCCATACATTTAAGATTCAAGGTGGTTCTCCTGTGTTTATCGCTAAACTCAACTACGCGGCACGAGTAGCAATTTTTAACGTCAAAGCCTTACTAGCACCTGTTTTGCGCTCAACTTTTTTTATTCTAACCCACCGTTACCGGCGCAATGACACATTGCAATACACTTACATAGCTGGAATCTTATTTAGCTAGAATGGCATTCAATAACAGCGTAACATTAACCTTATTCGAATTTATCGCCTTAATTGCTCCTATTATTATCAAAATATCCTCCCTCCAACATCCGTATTTTTTACCTAAAAATCGATAAAGGCAGATTGTTTCAGCTTTACAAGAAAAAGCGTTTCCTACCGAAAAGATTAAAAATTATAACGCATTGAAAATGCCCGGTAAGGATTTATTAACATTTTTGCTGCACATTCTTAATCAATGTATGCATCACACCCATTAGGGAGCGCGTACGAATAGTAGTTTGGGCATACCCATTACTAAATTAAAACATTCTTATCCTTTTGTTTTTAGAATAAATTATATCGGATATTGCACCAAAAAATTAAACAGGAGAGACAAATTATGACAAATCCAGCTAGCAAAGCACCCGCAAGTGGCAAAAAGCGTGTAAATCTTGCACTTCAAGGTGGCGGGGCTCACGGTGCTTTCACCTGGGGTGTCCTCGATCGATTACTGGAAGATGATCGCATTGAAGTTGAAGGATTAAGCGGCACAAGCGCAGGAGCAATGAACTCTGTAGCGACATGCCAGGGCCTGATCATCAATGGCAACAAGGGCGCACGTAAAGTTTTAAGAGCATTCTGGGAAGGCATCGCTGAAGCTGGAGACAAAGGGCAACTTAAACCCGGCCCAATCGATAAAATGATGGGCTTGTACACTATGTATAACACCCCAGCATACATGGCCTTTGACACAATGATTCGCATGCTCTCACCTTATCAGTTCAACCCAATGGATACAGATCCTTTGCGTGATGTGATTCTAAAAACATTTGACTTTGATATCCTTCGCCGAGAAACCCTGCACAAAGTCTTCCTCTGCGCCACACATGTTTGTGACGGCAACATCCGCATCTTCACTAACCCTGAATTAAAGCCAGAAGTGCTTCTAGCATCTGGATGCCTACCTTTGATCCACAAGGCAGTTGAAGTAGACGGCGAATTCTACTGGGACGGTGGGTTTGTTGGAAACCCAGCTATCTATCCCCTCATCTACAATTGTGACGCTCAGGATATCATCATTGTGCAGCTCAACCCAACCCGCAGGGCAGAAATTCCACACGATGTACGTGGCATCTCCGATCGCTTGAATGAGATCAGCAACAACATGTCTTTAATGAGAGAAATGCGCAACATTCATTTCATTACTGATCTCATTAACAAGGGTGAGCTAAGCGACAAGAAGCATAAGCGCGTTCATATGCATTGCATTAAAAACGAAAGTGTTTTCACCAAACTCGGCTTCTCAAGTAAGCTCAATTCTACAAGCGAATTTATCAACCACCTTTATGAGGCAGGTAAAGAGTGCGCATCCGAGTGGATGAGAGAGAATTTTGACAGCCTGGGTGTAAAATCCACAATGGACTTCTAATTTAATTATAAAGTTATAATGAGCACTTACTCCTCCTGAATGAAAATTTCAGGAGGAGTTTTGTTTGCATAACATGTACTAATTCAGACTTGATCTGACAGTTGGCTTGCAGAGCCTAGGACTTTCCAATCAGCCTCCACTGCCTATAAGCCAATCTTTAACCCTCTCACCATAATACGGGCCAAACATGGCTCGGTTTGAGCCAGCTCGAAAAAGCCTTGATTATATTCCAAAGAATGCCTAGCTGACTGCAAACCAATTATCAAATGATCCACTAAGGTGAGAAGCCCGCCTTGTTCACTACTGCCCACAAGCCTCATATCTATCTCCTGAATTTTTAACGGGCAGCTAAGCGTCCCTATCGAAAACTCTGGGGGCAACTGCCCGATCATTTGTGACAAAATCTCAAATTGAGACTCACCATCAATCATGTGTCTAAGGTATTTCCACATTGCTGAGTATGCTAGAGTAAAATGCTTTGCCAGTGTTTGATATTCAATATCCAGCTGAACAGGATCAAAGCCTTTTCCTGTTAGGGCCGTTTGATACAACCTTTGCATTTCTCGAAGAGGCCTTTGCATACCGCCTACAAGATCTAATGCAACCTCAACTCTTGCATGGGCTATTTTTCCTTGTCGGATTTTGTTGGCCAAAAACTCACGATCAACAGATTGCTCTGCCGTTACATTATGTGTCGCATAAAAATGATCACAGAACTCTTTGACATCTGGCGCCAATGAAGTTGCATAAGCATCTCCCCTGATCGTACACCCTATCATCAGAAAAACAGCAATAACCCGCTTAAATACTTTACAAGCATGAGAATTTCGAACGTTAACATTAAAAAACTTTAGTAAATTTTTATGCATTTTTCACCTTCATAATCAATTGTCACTGCACACCTTAAAGGCCCGCGGCCCCCATGCCGTTTTAACTAAAGCTCTACATGAGACGAAGGCAGCTCCTCAGCAGCAGCTGCATTTTGATTGGCTGGCTCATTGAGAGGCCTAATTTGATCCCAGCAATAATCATCTAATATCAATGGATCCGTTGGGGCGCCTTCTATGCTGGCTCGCATGTAAACAAGACCCGAATAGGCACAACGTAGTGCTGTTAAAAATCCTTGTGGATTGTCAGAAGCAAAATAACCATTAGCTTTTATACGACCTTCTTCAGTCATCAATCCTTCAACATCTTCAACGTTTAAAGAGAGCTGGTTCAAGCCAGGCACGCGAAACGGTGATTTATTGGTTGTGCGCAATACCTCTAACCATTCATTAGCCATACTTAATGAAACCCTCAAACCTGAGGCAGCATAACTATAAGCTTGATTGAGTTTAGATCTATCAGCGTCACTGATAGATGCACTATGAGCATATGCGATTAATGCCCCCATAACATTTTGTGATACTTGATGCATTTCTTGCAACAAACCTAAGGTCACACTAATTCTTTTAAGCAGCAAGTTGTCTGAAAACGATCTTGAATTATGAGTGTCTATTATTGCCTGAGATGCTTCAGGAAACTGATGAGTAACTGTGGTCATCGTCGAGCAATAGTCCATACAAACTTCCATTGCCGCATCTTCTTCCTGATTAGCGCGAGCAAACCCCACTGAAGACATGGCACAACCAATAACTGAGATGACGCTCACAATACTTTTCATAGTTCTCATGATATAAAACTCCTAAGATGACTCGTAACATCTTAGAGTGAAATGATTAAATGCGTATTAAGCTTTAGTTAAAGAAACGTAAAAAATGCAGAAAAATTAGTTAAAATTTAAGGGTATCCTGCGGCTGGCAACGCCACTTGAGCTGCTGGGCCTTGCGTTAAATAAAAAGGCAGCCATAAAATGACATTTGGCCTGTAACTTCATAATAAATACCTCACTAATAAACCCAGAGGTATCTTAAAGACAGGCCCTTAAAACTCACTTAAAAGGATTTTGGAAAGATTTTGGCTTGATTAACCCTGACGGGCTTTGAAGCGTGGATTGACCTTGTTGATCACATAAACACGACCACGACGACGCACGATCTGGCAAGCCTTGTGCCTCAACTTCATTGTTTTTAGAGAATTTACAATTTTCATGGTCTTAATCTTTCAATCTTCAAAAACTTGCAACGTATGTTTAACCAACCGCACCAACTGTTGTCAATAGGAAAGTTACTCTAATGCCAAGCAACACCCTAAAGGTTAGCAACTCTATGGAGCGGTGCGATGGCTTTAGTTAAATATTCGAGGACATTTGCGCTCAACTCTTCCAATTGCTGATCAAAGAAATGTCCCGCCTTTTGAACAACACGATAATCAATAGCGATACCTTTTTGACTGTTCAGCTTATCAACCAGCTTTAAGACAGAGTCATGGGTGACAATGGTATCATTCTCGCCTTGTAAAATCATACCAGATACTGGGCAGGGAGCCAAAAAGTTAAAATCATAAAGGTTTGCCGGAGGACTGATCGAAATAAAACCATCAATTTCAGGGCGACGCATCAGAAGCTGCATACCAATCCAGGCACCAAATGAAAACCCAGCCACCCAGCAGCTATTGGAATTTGGATTTTGGGCCTGCAACCAATCAAGGGCAGCAGCGGCATCAGAGAGCTCACCCTCGCCATGATCAAAGCGTCCTTCGGATCTTCCAACCCCTCTAAAATTGAAACGCAGAGTATTAAACCCTTGATCAACAAATGTTTTAAAAAGATTGAAAACAATCTTGTTATTCATAGTGCCACCATCTGCCGGATGAGGATGTAAAATAATGGCTATTGGCGCATTGGGAACTTTGCTATGATGGTAGCGAGCTTCAATTCGACCTTCTGGGCCAGGAAAAATTACCTCAGGCATTGCGTCCTCTTATCATTATGTTTGTGGTGTCGAAGCACCAAAATCATTCATTGTTGACTAAATTAATCAGGAATCTTATAATGGATTCACAGATCAAAAAAGCATCGCTTTTTGCGATGAACTATATTACCTAAAACGCTGCTTTTTGTCCACAAAAATCAAATGACCACGGAACCTTTAATGAGATTTGGAATTAAAAGTCATTACGCCCTTCTAGCAATGGCAGACCTTGCGATGCATGCAACTCAAGAGCCAGTGAGGCTTTCCTCAATTTCTGATCGGCAAAAACTGCCCTTAGCGTTTCTTGAGCAAATATTCAACCAATTGAAAAACCACGGGCTCGTTAAAAGCACCCGTGGGCAAAAAGGCGGTTATATCCTTGCATTAACACCCGAGGCAATTAAGATCACTGAAATTCTCGCTGCAATCGATGAACCTTTACAAGTGACTCGATGCAACTCAACGGGCACAACCGGCTGCCAGGGTGAGAACGCTCGCTGCATGGTTCACCATTTATGGGAAAATCTTGAGGAACAGATTACAATCTACTTGGGACAAAAAACCTTGATTGATCTGCTTGCTTCTTCTGACCCTCATCAAAATAAAACATGCGCAGGAGCAGCATGAGCACCTATTTGGACCATAACGCAACATCCCCCTTAAGGCCCATTTGCCATAAAGCAATAATGGATGAATACGCATGCATTGGCAATGCGTCTGCCATACATACCTTGGGCCGCGAGGCAAAAAAGAGGCTGGAAGGCTATCGAAAAGCGATAGCAAGCGTAGTTGGCACCAAGCCAGAGCAGGCTATATTCACAAGCGGCGGGACCGAAGCCAATGCCATAATATTACTGGACGCGCAAAGACAAGGGTTTGAAATTTTATGCTCAAACATAGAACATGACTCAGTAAGATCCTATGCTCATCCAGACAATTGTTTGCCTGTCAACGAAGACGGTGTTATCGATCTAGAAATCCTGCAAACCAGACTCAAAAAACGATGCATTGCGCATCCCCTTCTTGTCAGCGTGATGCTTGCCAATAATGAGACAGGCGTCATTCAACCCATCAAGGAAATTTCAGCCGTTGTTAAACATTATGGCGGGTATGTTCATACTGATGCATCTCAAGCCTTAGGAAAACATGCTTTTATGTTCGATGAACTTAGCGTGGATTATATGACCTTGTCGGCTCATAAACTTGGCGGCCCACTTGGAATAGGTGCACTCATTTTCTCACCCACGGCAAAGCCAAGTTCTTTGTTCAAAGGCGGGCTCCAAGAAATGGGCCTGCGCGCCGGCACTGAAAATCTCCCAGCCATCGCTGGATTCGCAGCCCTCGCACCTGACATTATGACATTGTCATTAGAACGAAATACATTTTCCTTGCGTGAAAAACTTGAAGATGCGCTACAAGCCATAGCACCTGACATCACTATTTATGGGAAAAATGCGGAACGGCTACCCAATACATCTTGCTTTAGCGTATCATCACTCAGTCAAGAGAGCCAACTCATGACACTGGACTTAGCCCATATTTATGCCAGCGCCGGAGCAGCCTGCGCCTCTAAAAAACTGCACCCTTCCCATGTTTTGCTTGCCATGAGCGCCTCCTATGAATCAGCTAAATCAGCCATCCGCGTCAGCTTTGGGTGGTCATCAGGCGATAAAGATGTGGATCAATTTATGCAAACATGGGCAAGCCTTTACAAGCGCGTACAACACAGGTATTCAAAAACCATAAATTCCGCCCCCCAGAGGATAACATCATGATGGAACAACTACAATCACACCTTGCAACATATCTTGATTACCAGGCCACAACACCTTGTGATCCAAGAGTGGTTGAAGCGATGCTTCCATATTTTTATGAAAAGTTTGGCAACCCTCATTCACGCAATCACATCTTTGGGTGGGAATCGGAAGCCGCGGTAGAAAAAGCACGCGAACAAGTGGCTCAGCTTATTGGAGCAGACCCACGAGACATTATTTTCACCTCAGGAGCTACAGAATCCAACAACCTCGCACTTAAAGGTGTTGCTAAATTTTATCAAAATGAAAAAAGGCACATTATCACATGCGTAACAGAACATAAGTGCGTTTTGGATAGCTGTCGCCATCTTGAACAAGAAGGGTTTGATGTTACCTACCTTCCGGTTAAGCAAAACGGCCTCATTGATCTTGAACTACTTGAAAAGTCCATACGCACAGACACTGTTATTGTTTCAATTATGGCTATCAACAATGAGATTGGTGTCGTTCAACCCATTGCAGAGATTGGAAAGATCTGCCGTGCAAAAGGTGTATTCTTCCACACGGATGCCGCACAAGCTTTTGGAAAAATCCCATTGAACGTTGAAGATATGAACATTGATTTGATGAGTATTTCTGGCCACAAGATTTATGCCCCCAAAGGAATTGGAGCACTCTATGTTAGGCGCAAGCCACGCGTGCGTCTGGCAGCATTAATCCACGGTGGAGGCCAAGAACGTGGCATGCGCTCTGGAACATTGCCAACTCCACTATGTGTCGGTCTTGGGAAGGCGAGCGAGATAGCAGGACAAGAAATGATTTTTGAATATGCGCGAATCAAAGGCCTCAATGAGCGCTTCATGCATAAAATCAACAGCAACCTGGAAGAAGTTTATCTTAATGGCGATACGCATGCTAGATACCCCGGAAACTTGAACATCAGCTTTGCTTATGTTGAAGGTGAAGGTTTGATGATGGGAATCAAGGATCTGTGTGTTTCTTCTGGCTCGGCCTGCACATCAGCTTCACTCGAACCATCTTATGTGCTGCGCGCACTGGGTGTTGATGAGGAGCTGGCGCATACCTCTCTCAGAATTGGGTTCGGACGATTTACGACAGAAGAACAAGTAGATTTTGCGGCCAACCTTATTGTAAAAAATGTAACCAAACTTAGAGAAATGAGCCCCCTTTGGGAAATGGCCAAAGAGGGAATTGATATTAAATCCATTGAATGGGCACACCATTAAGTAAATATTTTGAGGATATAAAAACATGGCATACGGCAAGAAAGTTATCGATCATTTTGAGAACCCACGCAATGTTGGCTCTCTTGATGCATCTTCATCTAATGTAGGGACAGGTCTAGTTGGCGCACCAGCCTGTGGCGATGTGCTCAAGCTCCAAATTCGCGTCAGTGATGATGGCATAATTGAAGAGGCTCGCTTTAAAACTTTTGGATGCGGTTCAGCTATTGCTTCCAGCTCCTTGGTCACAGAAATGATCCAGGGAAAAACACTTGAAGAAGCACACAACATTAAGAATACGGCTATTGCTCAAGAACTAGAGTTACCACCGGTCAAGATCCACTGCTCGATGTTGGCAGAAGATGCCATTAAGGCCGCAATAGCGGATTATCAAGCCAAGAAGAATTCACAAGGCAAATAAAAGAGGTCAACTGGCTATGTCTACCCCTGCAGCCATCACTATTACAGAAGCCGCCATTGAAAGAGTTAGGCATTTGCTTAATCAACGCGGCAAGCCCTCTAAAGGTATTCGCATAAGCGTGCGCACCAAAGGGTGTTCGGGGCTATCCTATACCCTTGAATATACCGATGACATTTCCCCATATGATGAAGTTGTTACTGCTGACGACATCCAAATTTTGATCGACCCAAAAGCCATCATGTTTATCGTTGGCACTCAAATGGATTTCGTCGAGGGAGAGTTGGAATCTGGCTTTGTGTTTACAAATCCAAATGAGAAAGGGCGATGTGGCTGCGGTGAATCTTTCCATGTCTAATCAATCGAAGGCAGCAACACGAATTATTTGTTGGAATTGCCAAGAAATTGTATGTCAATTTGGAAACTGTTCATCTTGCCATAAATTGCTTCCTCAGCCACAAGAAATAGATCCATTTACCCTTCTTGGTGTAGAACCATCTATTGATGTGGATTTCGAAACTTTAGAGAAAAATTATCTTAAGCTGATTCATCAATTCCACCCAGACCAATTCATCACTAAGTCTCAAACAGAAAAAACCATTGCCCAATCTTATTCAGCCCAGATTAACAACGCATATAAAGCGCTAAAGTGCCCTTTTTCAAGCAGCAAGCTTCTATTTTCAATGGTCTTTGGTCAGGCCCTAGATGACATTCCTGACCCTGCACCTGTGCTCCTGGAGATCTTTGAGCTGAACGAGAAGCGCATGTATCTAACCTCCATTATTCAAGCACAAAATTTTGTTCATGAAATTGAAACAAAGATCGATACCGCCGTCGGAGAATATGACGCAGCTATCACCCAAAAAGACCAACTAAAGGCTGCACATTTCTTAAAAACTTTTCTTTATCTTTTCAAACTACACCAAGATGTGCAACAAAATCTTCTAAATCCATCCTTTGATCAAGCGACTTAAAACCATGCTACTCCAAATTTGTGAACCCGGTACAACACCAACCCCACATGAAACAGACGACAACATCGCTGTTGGCATTGACCTGGGGACAACGCATACCGTAGCCAGCATCATGATGAATGGTAGACCGGTGGTTTTGCGGTGGGGACACCAATCTTTGATTCCATCGGCTGTCCGCTTATTTGAAAATGGCGATGTAGCTGTTGGCGAAGATGCTTTAAAACCTAACGATGGAAAATTGGTTTTGTCCATAAAGCGCAGCATGACAAACAGTACTGCGCCCGAGGCTACTTTCACAGTTGGTCATGTCAAATGGTCAGCGGTTACAATTACCGCCCAAATTCTCAAGTTTGTTAAGAATGAGATTGAATCGGTATTAGGAAGAGCTATTCACCAAGCGGTGATCACTGTCCCTGCTTATTTCGATGATGCAGCCCGAACAGCCACAAAGCAGGCTGCCCAAATTGCGGGTATCCACGTGCTACGCCTACTTAACGAACCCACAGCCGCAGCTGTTGCCTATGGTATGAATATGCATTCTCAAAATGCTTTCGCCATATACGATCTAGGGGGCGGAACTTTTGATGTATCTATCCTTAAACCAAGCGAGGGCGTGTTACGCGTTCTGTCTACGGCAGGAGATACACAATTGGGTGGCGACGATTTTGATAAAGCCCTTATCAAACTGATTGAACATAAACACAACACCACTCTTCCCTCAACACCTCAGGTCAAGCTCTGGGCAAGGGACTTAAAGCAACAGCTCACTCATAAGAAAACCATACCTTATGAGATTGATCTAAATGACACAAAGATCCATGGTGATCTTTCGGTAGAAGAATTTGATGCCGCTATAAAACCACTTGTGGATAAAACCCTTACCATCGTTGATCAAGCGATGCGAGATACCAAACTAACTAAAGATCAACTAGACAGCGTTATCTTGGTTGGAGGAAGTACACGCGTACCAGCCATTATCAAAGCTGTTGAAGCCCATTTTTCAAAATCTCCGCTGTCTTACCTCAACCCTGATGAGGTTGTTGCCATGGGAGCCGGGATTCAAGCTGGCGCTTTAACCCATGGGGCGAATACAGTCTTGCTAGACGTAATCCCGATTTCATTGGGGCTAGAGACGATGGGTGGCATTGTGGAAAAGATCATCCATCGCAACACCTCTATTCCCACCACCCAATCTCAAACTTTCACCACCTTTGTGGACGGACAAACAGCTTTAACCATTCACGTTGTGCAAGGCGAAAGAGAGATGGTAAACGATTGTCGTTCTTTAGCAAAATTTACCCTTCGTAACATCCCACCTAAACCAGCTGGAACAGCTAAAATAACGGTAACATTTCAGGTTGATGCCGATGGCCTACTCACAGTCACAGCTGAAGAAGAAACAACCAGCACTAAACAATCTGTAGAAGTGAATCCTACATTTGGTTTAAACGAAGAAGAGATGATTGCTCATCTTGAATCGGCCATGAAACACGCTCAATCTGATATGAGAAAGCGACTTTTGGAAGAAGCCAAAGTTGAAAGCAAAAGGCTTATTCAAGCCTTGGAAAAAGCTTTATCGCTTGATAGCTGTCTTCTGGATGCAGCAACATTATCGCAATTGCAAAATGCGACAGCCGATCTAAAAACTTCACTGGACACGCAGGACATTGATACCATTAAACCTCTATGCGAAAATCTGGAAAGGCTTTCGCATTCTTTTGCTGAAAAGAGAATAGCTCATGCCATTAGACAATCGTGAAAAGAAGGTGCCGTTATTTTATTGACCACTCGCAGAAAGATCTCTCTTACCTTAACAAATTACCCACACATAAAATTGCAAATAATTTGTTAACTGAGCCAGATAATCCTTGCAGTCATTGCTTGTTACAGGATATCCATTGGTGTAAGAATTGTAGTTTTAGCAATAGTACTAATTTTCTTGGGAGCAAAAGTATGAGTATTCAAACCGTTGATTTTGTTGACCCACTCGCATCATTCAAATTTGCTGAATCTCTTTTAAACACAGGTTTTGCAGTGTTAACCAATCATCCCATTTCTCAAAAGCTCATTTTTGATACCTATAATGATTGGCAGCATTTTTTTGCTGACGATGAAAAAGAAAAATATCGTTTCAAAGAAAGTGAGCAATCTGGATTCTTTCCACTTGATGTTGCAGAAAAAGCAAAGGGCGCAACAATCAAGGATCTCAAAGAATTTTACAGCTACTATAACTGGGCCCCTTGTCCACAAAAAGTCAGCGTTAATACACAAAAAATTTACACCCAGCTTTTAAACTTAAGCTCAGCACTCCTTCAATGGATTGAAGATGAGACACCCCCTAAAGCGCAAAGCATGCTTAGCGAGCCTTTGTCAAATATGATCAAAGAAAGTCAGCACAATCTTTTGAGGGTTATCCATTATCCCCCGCTATTTAAGAATGAAGCAGAGGGTGCTATTCGCGCTGCACCACATGAGGATATTAACCTCATCACACTTTTGCCTGCATCCACACAACCTGGGTTACAAGTTAAGGATGTGGTTGGCACTTGGCATACGCTGACGTGCGACCCTGGAGCTATCATTGTGAATACAGGTGAGATGCTGGACATAGCCACCAATGGCTTTTTCAAGGCCACGACCTATCAAGTTGTAAATCCATCTGGAGAAGATACCAAACTCTCGCAATACTCCATGCCATTTTTTCTCCATCCGCGTAGTGATGTTCGGTTAAGAGGATCTAAAACGGCTGGTGAATTTTTGGATGAACGCTTGAGAGAGCTTGGCTTAAAATCGTAATGTGAGGAGATACTCTAAATGCCTAAAATGACCTTTATAATCCCTACAGGTGAACGAAAAGAAGTAGATGCACCATTAGGCCTTTCTGTACTTGAAATTGCGCATCGTAATCACATTGACCTGGAGGGCGCTTGCGAAGGATCATTAGCCTGCTCTACTTGCCATGTCATTGTCGACTCAGAGTGGTACGATCTTCTGTCTGACCCCATCGAAGATGAAGAAGATATGCTCGATCTGGCATTTGGTTTAACCAAAACATCGCGCCTGGGCTGCCAAATTATTATCACCAATGAGCTTGATGGTTTGGTGGTTAGGTTGCCAAGCGCAACTCGAAACATGATGGTTGATAAATAATGCCACCCCTTAAATGGACTGATATTGAAGATATTGTTATCGCCCTGGAAGAGAAGCATCCAGACGTGGACATTGTCAACATGCGCTTTACTGACCTTTGGCAATGGGTTCAGGATTTGCCAGACTTCAACGATGATTCTCAAAAATCAAATGAACGTATTCTTGAAGCCATTCAAATGGCCTGGATTCGAGAAAGAGGCCTTTGATGCTCCCTGATTTATTTCAGGCTCAGCTCGAACAGTTTCTCACCACTCAGCCACCTCTCTTGAAGTTAAAACAACAGTGGCAAAACTTGAGCTCTCATTACAGAAGCTTAAAGGGTAATTATACCCAGTCAGTAGAAGAACATCTGGCTTACATACTTGCACGCATGCCTGCTACTTATGCCGCTAGTCAGGCGGTATTGAAAGAAGCAATAGCCAAAACGCTTTCCTCGCCACAAAATATCTTGGATCTTGGGGCCGGACCTGGAACCATAGCTTGGGCTTGTTCATCTCTTCCTGATTTGCAAGACACTCCAATCACCCAGCTTGAACAAGATGCTTTTTATTATAAATTTCTTCAAAATGTACGCCCACCTAATAACATCGAGGCAATTCATGCTTCATGGGATAAGTTGCCTTCTGCCACTTATGATTGGGTTACAGCTGCATTTCTTTTGTGTGAGATCAAACCTACCGCCAAGGAATCTTTTATTCAAAAGATTTGGACTACGTCACGCTCTGTGCTTATTTTGATTCAACCAGGCACCCCCTCTGGTTACCAAGAACTGATGATGGCACGCGATCTTCTTCTGCAACTTGGAGCTCATATCGTAGCTCCCTGCCCCCATCAAATGACCTGCCCAATGCAGGAAGACAATTGGTGTCATTTTAGAGCCAGACTCCAGCGCAGCCCCATGCAGATGTATCTAAAGAATGCCACACGTGGTTTCGAGGACGAGACATACTCCTATCTAATAGCCAGTCGTTCTCACTCCTACAAAGATTGTCATGCCATGCGAATTGTCGCCTCACCTCAAAAGCATTCCGGGCATGTTCGCCTCGATCTTTGCACACATAATGGGGATTTACGCAAAACTACTTTTTCAAAGCGGCAAAAGGATGTATATAAACTAGCACGAAACGCCCATTGGGGTGATTGTTTGGATATTCAATCAAAGGACATCGATCCGTGAAGCTATTTGAGCGCGACCACACTCCCTCCAAAACACGCGTTGTCGTCGCCATGTCTGGCGGTGTGGATAGCTCAGCGACAGCATGCCTTGTCCATGAGGCCGGCTATGATGTCGTTGGCATTACTTTACAATTGTATGATCATGGCATGGCTATTGGCAAAAAAGGATCCTGTTGCGCCGGACAAGATATTTATGATGCCCAACAAGTAGCTGAGAAAATCGGTTTCCCACACTATGTTTTAGATTATGAGCAGCATTTCAAAAAAGAAGTAATGGATGATTTTGTATCTAGCTATCTGCATGGAGAAACCCCCATTCCTTGTGTCCGCTGCAATCAGAAGGTAAAATTCCGGGATCTGATGACAACTGCCAAGGATCTTAGTGCCGAAGCGCTCATCACCGGGCATTATGTGCAAAGGATTGGCCCGGATGTGGGAGCTAGCTTGTATCGAGCGGTGGATCACAAGCGTGACCAAAGTTACTTTATGTTTGCCACAACCCAAGAGCAACTCGATTTCTTGCGCTTTCCACTAGGCCATATGCCCAAGACGGAAGTTCGCGAACACGCACATCGATTTGGGCTTGAAATCGCCGATAAACCAGACAGCCAAGATATATGCTTTGTCCCTGATGGCAAATATGTTTCCGTCATTGAAAAACTACGGCCAGGATCCCTTGAACCGGGAAAAATAGAAGATGTTCACGGCAATGTGTTAGGTGAACACTCAGGCATCATCAATTATACCATTGGCCAGCGTAAGGGGCTTGGTATTGGCGGTGGCGATGCTTTGTATGTCGTCCACCTGGACCCAACTAACCATCGTGTTATCGTTGGACCAAAGGAATATTTACGCTGCTCATATGTTCAATTGAAAGAATGGAACTTTCTTGAAGCGCCAAAAGTGCTTGCTGCAAAGGCGGTATTGAAAGTCAAATATCGATCGGCACAAGAGCCGGTAAGAGCCCAGCTTACATGGCAAGAAAGTGGTATTCCACAAGTGCACTTTTTGGATGAAGAATACGGCGTCTCACCCGGACAAGCCTGCGTTATCTATGATAGCAGCAATGAGCGCATCCTTGGTGGTGGATGGATTGCCAAAGCCATCACTGACTTCAACAATCTGTACTAATTGATTTATTAAACATCACCCATACAAATGCCCAGCGCGCGAGCCGTATTCACCATTACCCCATCCACATCCACAGCATGATAAGCCTTGATGGCCTCAAGAATCGGCACATCAACAACTTGTCGATTTTGCCAAGCTACCATCCGGTCAAATTTACCTTGATGAATTAAGTCAACAGCGTATACACCTAGGGCTGTAGCCAAGATGCGATCTTTAGCAGTTGGTTGCGCTCCACGTTGCACATGCCCCAAAACCGTCACACGACATTCAGCGCTGGTACGTTCCTCAACCTGTTTCGCCAACATTTCTCCTAGGCCTCGCTTAACCCCTTCTGCACCACTCACTTCTCGCGCAGCCTCAGCTAGAATAATCAGTGCATAATTACGCCCAGAGTCTTTAAGGCTTTGGATTTTATTAACAACATGAGCAATATCATAGGGAATTTCTGGAATGAGAATAACGTCTGCACCACCCGCAATTCCAGCTTCAATAGCAATATGTCCAGCATCTCGACCCATGACCTCTAAGATCATTACCCGATCATGGCTCGCGGCAGTGGGCTGCAAACGATCCAAAGCCTCAACAGCAACACTGACAGCCGTCGAAAACCCTATGGATTTTTCAGTCACCCCAAGATCATTATCGATGGTTTTAGGAATAGCCACAATTTTAAAGTCTCCCTTCTGGGCCAACGACCTTAAAATAGAAAGGCTTCCATCACCTCCTACCCCGATAATAGCATCGAGGTTAGCTTGGCGTATACCTTCTACAATCCTATCCGATAAATCTTGGTAACTACCATCAGGCATTAAAAAATGGAAAGGGTTACCTTTATTAGTTGTGCCTAAAATAGTACCTCCTTGGCGCAACATACCCTGGTCCATCATACTGATACTCAAAGGAATCATCTCTGGAGGGTGCTGAAGAAAACCGGAGGTACCTTGCCGAATGCCAAATACTTGCCATCCGTATGCAGTTTCCGCGCGATGTGTTACAGCACGAATGGCAGCGTTCAAACCTGCGCAATCCCCACCACTCGTTAAAATACCAATCTTTTTGACCACTCTTTCCTCATTTCACTTCACAAAAACCACATAAAGGTGTATAAGTAACTAATATAATGTGATGAGTAGCGTTTAGTCTACTTTTTAACTGGCGGTTCTCAAATGCAAGTTCATTTTTATGCACCTATAGCTAATTTATCCCCACTTAAAGTTTATTTTTTCTTTAACGGGTCATTGCATACGTCCACCGATTTTCAACGAAAAACCACTTTGCAACCCATTCCCAGCAATGATTTGTTTAGCAAGCATGCTAAAATGAAGCGCCTCGTTGAAGAACATCGCCTACTGGATCAGCAAATTCAAGAGATGTGCCAAGATCCTGCGTCAAACCCTTTGCATATTCAACGTTTAAAAAAGAGCAAGCTCATGCTTAAGGATGAAATCATTAAGCTACGCAGCAGATACCTGCCCGATATTATTGCTTGAAACATATCCAGGTCACCCCAGGTACACTCTTGTCACCCCATGCACTCCTTTTGTCGGCCCGCAACCACCCTCTTTGTCACCCCATGCACCTCCTTGTCTTCCCGTAACCACCCTCTTTGTCTTCCCGGACGCAGATCCGGGATCCAGGGCTTATATGGCCCCCCGCTTTCGCGAGGGTGACAGCAGAAGAAGTGCGGGGATGGCAGGGAAAAGAGCGAGGGTGACAGGGAAAAGAGCGAGGATGCACAACTTTCTCAGAACTTGAGCAACACTTTCCTCATACCTGACAGGGAAAAGAGCGAGGAGGGCGACAGGGAAAAAGAGAGGGGATCCACAAGTCTTCTCCAAAAAAATATTAGGTGTACTAATTCACTCACACATATTAGCTAACAAAACCACTTTTAGTGACTTAAAACCCATAATTCAAGACAAATCCATAGTCCAGTGGAACTTAACGCGAGCCTGAATGCCGCATAAGATATCGTATGTTGAATTGCTCGTGTATGAAGCTATCTCTTCAACAGGCAAGCCCGTTCCCCATAAAACAACAGAGTCATTGACCTTTGCCTCAGGGGCCTTCCTGAGATCAATAACAGCCATGTCCATCGAAACTCTACCCACAAGCGGGCATCTTTGCTCCGCGACCAAAGTTGGCATTCCATCCTGCGCAGACCTTGGATATCCGTCTCCATACCCCATTGCAATGATCCCCACCAGCATATCTTCCGCACACGTGTAACGCGCACCATAGCCGATGCTATCACCTTTCAGCATTTTCTTGATGGCGATAAGACGCGTTTGAAGCGTCATCACAGGTTTTAAACCTAGATCTGGAGCCATCTTACCGGGAATTGGGCTAACGCCATAAAGAGCCAAACCTGACCTAACAACATCATAGTTCGCCTCAGGAAAATTCAACATAGCTGCAGAATTGGAAAAACTTTTCAATCCTGGCATTGTCTGCGTCATTTCATTGAATTGCTTTATTTGGTGGGCATTCAAAGGGTGAGTTTTATCTTCCGCACACCCAAAATGCGACATAATCCCTATGGGCTGATCGATTTGGGTGGATGCGGATAGTTCCTCATACGCACCTGGCATTTCATGTTGCGTAAACCCAAGGCGCCCCATCCCCGTATCCACCTTAATCCAGCCCTTTAACGGGAGAGGGAGAGAGCTATGTCTTAGCCATAATAATTGCTCATGGTGATGAAAAACCACTTCAAAACCATGGCACGAAGCCAGCAGTAAATCATCGACTTCAAAGGCCCCTTCCATCAAGGTAATAGACGTTTTAATACCAGCCTGCCTCAAAGCCAGCGCCTCATCAATGGAAGCCACACCAAGGCTTCTGACATGCCTGGAAAGCCTTAGCGCTGTGGAGCGAAGGCCATGGCCATAAGCATTTGCTTTAATCATGGCTAAAACCCCTGAATTAGGAGCCCACGATTGAATAACGCTCAGATTATGAATCAAATTTGGCGTGGATAAAATTGCAATGGCAGCGCGACTCATTTCGAACTCATCAAAACCTTAGGTACTTAAATCATCATTATAACAAACAGCGATAAAGTAAAGACCGCATGCGGGTGCTGTTGGGCCACCGCGCGTTCGATCTTTAGCTGCAAAAGCATCCTTAAAATCTTGCTCGTTCCAAGTGCCTGAGCCAACCAATGAGAGCGAACCAACAATATTCCTAACCTGATGATGAAGGAAAGATTTTGCCTTAAGGCGAAAATGAATTTCATCACCAACTTGCTCAATATCGCACACATCCAACGTTCTAACACTGGATTGTGCCTGGCACTGCGTTGCTCGAAATGTTGTAAAATCATGCGTCCCCAATAGCTGTTCGCGCGCTACATTTTGCATAGCCGTTATGTTCAATAGTTTAGGAACATGCCAAACTCTCATCAAATCAACAGTTGGGGGCGCCACACGATTCAAAATACGGTATAGGTATTCCCTTGTTGCAGCAGAAAACCTAGCATGGAAAGATTCATCCACTTGTTGGGCCACAAGAACCTTCACAGGATGTTCATCCAAATAAAAATTAATACCTTTGAGCACACGGTCAGAATCATAATATTTGGGCAAATCAACATGACATACCTGCCCAAGAGCATGAACACCCGTATCAGTTCGTCCCGCCACGTGTAGAGTCACTTCTGTTTGGGTAAATTGCGCGATGGCATACTCAACCGCCGCCTGCACACTTGGGGCATTATCCTGCCTTTGAAAGCCACAATAAGGGGTGCCATCATATTCGAGGGTAAGTTTATATCTGACCATGGCTCATCAATTTGGTCCCAATTGGGATGGAAAAACCATTTAAGAAATCCTGGGTCATTAGCGGCTTCCCGCCCTCTTTTTGCAGTCTTAAGATCTGCACAGCTCCTTGCCCACAGGCAATTGTCAACTGCCCATCAAGCACAGTGCCTGGCTCAGAATTATGCTCTATAGCAACTAGGCTCGCCTCTATAATTTTTAATCGAAGATCATCCATAAACGTATAGGTACCAGGCCAAGGATTTAAACCCCTTATGAGACAATCAATTTTTGAGGCATCTTGCGACCAATCAATTTTTGCATCATCATGAGTTAGCTTATGAGCATAGGTTACGCCCTCTTCTGGCTGGGGTTTTGGTTGAAGCGTAGGATCCCTATCCAACTTCTCAATCACACTCATCAGAGCCTTTGCCCCCACTTTGGCCAGCTCATCATGCAGCGATGATGACGTGGTCTTTGGTGTAATAGGGACACGCCGCTCTTCAAACACTGGCCCCGTATCTAGGCCAGCTTCCATTTGCATAATGCAAACGCCTGACTCACTGTCTTGCTCCATAATCGCCCGCTGGATAGGCGCTGCACCACGCCACCTAGGCAATATTGACCCATGAATATTAAGACAGCCCAGCCTTGGTATATCCAAGATAGCTTGCGGTAAAATTAGGCCATAGGCAGCTACAACTGCCAGATCCGGCTTAAGGCCCTTAAAATTCTCTTGCTCACTTTCGAGCCTAAGGCTCTTGGGATGAAACACCTGGATCCCATGATCTAAAGCAACTTGGTGAACCCTCGACAAACTGACCTCATACCCTCTCCCTTTGGGCTTTGGTGGCTGACTATAAACAGCAATAACATCATGGTTGCTTTGTATTAGTGCCAGCAATCCAGGAACTGCGAAATCCGGCGTCCCCATAAAAATGATCCGCATTCGTTCTACCTTTTATTTTATGCATTTGATGGCAAAGTATCGATTTGCTTCTTAATTTTATTAAGCTTTCTGATAATCATCGATTTTTTAAGAGGAGATTGATAATCAAACGTAAGAATCCCATCCAAATGATCAATTTCATGTTGGATGCATTTTGCCCAGTAGCCTGAAGCCTCAACCTCCTTGGACACATTGTTTTCATCAATATAGCGACATTTAACACGCGATGATCTTGTTACACTCACCCCAAGTTCTGGGATAGAAAGGCATCCTTCTGTGTATCGATCAACTTCGTCGCTGCGCCAAAAAATTTCAGGATTAGCCATTATCCTAAGGTTAGGAATATCCTCTCTATCATTAGGAGACACATCCATCACGATGATACGCTTGTGCACACCTACCTGTGGAGCAGCCAGGCCTGCGCCCTGATTATGATACATCGTCTCAACCATGTCTTGCATGAGTTGACGAACGCTAACATCAACCTTGTCCACAGGTTGACACACTATTTTTAACCGAGGATCCGGCGCAATAATAATATCCAATAATGCCATTTCTTAACTTCCTTACACCTGGAATATATAATATAGCTCCACAAAGTTTCAAGTTTCCTAAATTTTAATCTGAGAAAAATTAGGTTTAAGCACTGATTAACAGTGGCATACTATTATTCCATACGTAAGAAA
This sequence comes from Alphaproteobacteria bacterium 43-37, assembly GCA_001897475.1. Classification (GTDB taxonomy): domain Bacteria; phylum Pseudomonadota; class Alphaproteobacteria; order 43-37; family 43-37; genus 43-37. Next base: position 11,958 of record MKSY01000026.1, on the reverse strand, counting down.
TCCTATGTTATTTAAGGTGTTAATCAATAACCCATTGCATGAAGCATAAGGCGTTTTTTGAGGAAAGGGACCATGTTTACAACCCTCAATCCCATCTTACGTGCAAATGTTGCAGGCCGAGATGACAGCTCAAATACACGCAGCAAACCATCAGTTACAGCCGTCATAGATAAATGATCTGGACGACTCGCTTTTGTATAATGATCTAAAACCACACTAGAACCAATATCAAGACCTAAGGACACGGCCCAAGTAATACTTTCCACCAGGCGCTTAACATCACGCAGACCAACGTTCAAACCTTGCCCTGCAACAGGATGCATACAATGAGCGGCATCACCTGCGAGGGCAATGCGGTTTTTACCCAAATGCCTTGGCAAAATAACCTCCAAGGGATACTCTCGCCGAGCGTCAATTTTGGTGATTTGGCCACGATGATCTTCTAATGAACTATTGATGAGTGACAAAGCCTCAGATGCCTCTTTCATAAGCTTTGACAATAGATGAGGTTTAATAGACCAGACTAAACCCGATGTTTTCCCCTGCATAGGCAGAAAAGCCAGCGGGCCAATTGGCGTAAAATGCTCCACAGCAACCCCATTATGCTCATGCGGGTGGTGCAATATAGCCGTCACTGCGACTTGATCATAATGCCATCGTGAAAGAGTGGTGTTGATCAATCCTCTTACCCATGAACCTCGCCCATCGGCACCAATCAGCAGCTTGGCTTTAATCTCTCGTTTATTTGTTGTCAACATAATGCGCATTCCAGCAGTCGCTACTTTTTCGCACTTCTCTTCATAAAACCATTCCAAACCTTCAACATGAGAAGCCGCATTAGCAATCGCTTCACGCAAATTTTTATTATGGAGCATCCAGCCCATTGGTTCGCTCCTTGCAAAATCACGCGGATCAAATGTGAGCGCTGCCCCATTTTGCTGATCAGAAACAACAATTTTTGAAATCACCTGCGCTTCTTGCTCAAGATTTCCCCAAATCCCCCATTCCCTTAACAAGCTAGCAGACGCAGCAGCAATAGCGGTTGTTCGCGTATCATGCTGTTGTTTGTTTAAAGGGGGCGCTTGATCTACAATGCAAATTTTAAGGCCCAATGGTGCCAAAGATTTTGCTAAAGCCCCACCTACCAACCCACCTCCAACAATCACTATGTCGGCTTCATGCGTATTTATCAAATCGCTCTCCTGATTTGTCTGAAATTATCCATTGTCAATACGACCATCAAATAATATACATTTTGACAGCATAACAATCATCCCAACAGTCGCCAAGGGATCATGTTGTACCTATTTGTCACACTGGAGTTGAATAGCATTGAAAGTTCTCATACTAGGCGTTAACGGCTTTATTGGCAGCAGTTTGTGCGAACACATTCTTAAAGATAAAGAGTGGGAAATATATGGAATGGATATGGAATGCCATAAAATTTCAGACCTCCTCTCTCATCCGCGGTTTCACTTTGTGGAAGGCGATATCACCATTAATAAAGAATGGGTGGCCTACCATATTAAAAAATGCGATGTGGTTTTACCCCTAGTCGCCATTGCTAACCCTGCACTTTATGTGAAAGACCCGTTAAGGGTTTTTGAGCTGGACTTTGAAGCCAATCTTCCCATTGTCCGCCAATGCGTCACCTACAAAAAGCGCGTGATTTTTCCCTCCACTTCTGAAGTCTATGGCATGTGCCCAGAAGACGCTTTTGATGAAGAGAATTCCAATCTTGTCCTTGGCCCCATTCATAAACAACGATGGATCTATTCTTGCTCAAAACAGATGATGGATCGCGTCATTTACGCCTATGGCATTATGGAAGGATTAGACTTCACACTCTTTCGGCCATTCAATTGGATTGGCCCAAAACTGGACAGCATTAATGACCCTAAAGAGGGCAGCTCAAGAGCATTGACTTATTTCCTCAGCAGCATCCTTTATAACAAGCAAATCAATCTTGTCGATGGCGGTCAGCAACGCCGATCCTTTACTGATATTGACGATGGCGTAGATGCGCTTGTGAGAATGATAGAAAACAAAAACCAATGCGCATCAGGCAAAATTTTCAATATTGGTAATCCAAAAAATGACTTCTCCATCGCTCAGATGGCAGATATTTTGCTGGAAACCATGAAAACATTTTCCGACTATAAAGATCTTGCAGAATCCGTTGTGGTTAAGGATGTTCCATCAAAGGAGTTCTTTGGTCAGCATTATCAAGATACCCAACACCGCGTTCCATCCATTGAAAACGCCAAAAAATATTTGGGCTGGGAACCAAAAATATCCTTACAAGAATCCATGCTCAAGACGCTGGCTTTCCACTTAAACCCAGCTCAACGCGCCGGAATCACCCCTCAAGCACTCAATGCTTGAGGGATTAATCTTCTTCAAGAGCTAGTTCCATTTCACCCATCCAGTAACACAGCAATGTTGCTGGCAGAAAGAAGAGCTGACAATGTGAATTTTGGCTCCCTTCAAAAAAACCAATATCTTTTAAGGACTTTGAAATAATATATCCCCTGTTGAGTTTCTTCTCATTGCAAAATTTAATAATTCCTTTTAAAGACTTCATATCAATTTGGGAACGATACTTAACTTCAAATGGCACTACTTGCCCCCCACCTTCAGCAATAAGGTCAACTTCTTGCCCCTTTGAGTCACGCCAATATGCAAAACGGATATTTTGTTGATAATAATGCGTAAAAAGATGTTTAAGTGTTGCTGTTTCTGCAGCCACCCCTAAAGCATCTGGGTTATCAATAACAGATCGCCCCTTTAACATAACAGCAGGCGCAATTGCCGCATCAGCCAAATATATCTTATAACGCCCCCTTAAGATTTCTTTGCCGTAACCAAACGGAGGCAAACGAAATATCAAATGACTTGCCTCTAACAAATCAATAAAATGTTGAGCTGTTTGTCGTGTAACTTGAAGATTGCTACTGAGCGATCCAACATCCAGTATACCACCATCATTAAGGCACAGATAAAGGAACGTTTGCTCAAGATCCAGAACCCGCCTTACTCCAAACAATGCCGTCATATCTCGTTTGATTGCCTTATCGATAATATCTTCTCTTAAAAGCTTTTGTGCTTGAGTTATGCTCTCTATTAATGCCGTTTGAGGAAACCCTCCATGCAACAGGTAACTGTGGAAATGACCTACATATGGCTGGGCTATTTCACCAATATTGCGCAATTCTTGTCTTGGCCATAAAAAGAGTTCTTTAAGAGATTTAACTGTTGGCAACGACGGCAGAACAACTTTCTTCAATTTTATATATTCATAAAATGATAAAGTCGTCAGCCTTATATTATGCCAGCGACCCACACCAGATTCTTGATCAGATTGCAAAATAGGTATAGCAGAACCTGTAAAAATGATTCTTCGATGCTTAAAAAAATCAACCTGATGCTTAATCCATGTCCCCCAATCTTTGATAAATTGAGCTTCATCTAAAAAGATGTATTCCATGCCTTCTTGTTTTGATTCTCTTATTCTCCAAGCTTCCAAAACTTGATCAACCCCAGCCAACTTAATTATTGGGTGATCAAATGTTGCATATAATATATTTTCAGCTGGGACACCCATTTTAAGGAGATTTTGTATTGATTGCATTAAAAGAGTTGTCTTTCCAACCTGACGCGCGCCTGACAGAAATATAGCTCTTGCTGCCGGAGGATTAACAACCCATCTTTGTAATTCACTAAAAACAGCTCTATGCCACTCAGGCAAATCTGGAATGAACCTATGTTGCCACCATGGGTTAAATTGGCCAAGAACAGCCAAAAGCTCTTCATTTTCTATTCTCATATAGGAAAACCACCTTAAATAACCAATATAATATCAGTATACTATACTAATTCTATTAAAATAGTGTCTTTTTTCAAATCAGACTCTTTCCACTCTCCTGAAACCCCAAACCATGGGCAACAAAAAATGACCGAAGAATTTTAGATTAGCTTGTTAAGCCCATTTACCCACAAATGAGTCGATCTCAGAAGCTAGACGCATTGGAGATTCCTGCATTGGGTAATGGCCACAATCATAAAGCTCAACCATCTCGGCCTGTTTAAAGAATGGTATAACACTCTGCTCAAGAGCATCTTTGCGGCAATAGGGCGCGTCAAAAGCGCAAGCCACGATCAAAGCTGGCACACCGCAGCCCTTTACTTCCATAGACACATCCGTTTGGGTATACATATGTAAATAGCCCACCCTCGCCTGAGGAATCGAAGTTTCGCGCCATTGCCTCAGCTTCCACTCTGCCACAGAATCAGAATACCGCTGCCCAGTCATGAAATGCACAATCTGCCTAGCCGAATCATCATTGCTTTTAGCCGCATCCTCCAAAAACGCCAGAACATCATCTGGAACAGGAGATCCAGCCGGAGAAATAGGAGCAATGGCAACAAGCCCTTTGACTCTATCAGAATGTTTTGCGGCAAAATATTGAACGATCTGCCCGCTCATGGAATGCCCCACCAAATAAGCCTTCTCGATCTTTAAATGATCCAAGAGCATAAGGATATCTTGGGTGGCCTCCATAAGGGCGCACTCACCTTGGATCGATTTCGATTTTCCATACCCTCGCAGATCAACCAGCGTATATTTATTTTCACGAGTATTCAGATACGGCATCAAAGCATCATAACTAGTCGAGTCCGAAAACCAATCATGGACCATCACAATATGGTTATACCCAGAGCCAAATTGACGATAGCCAAGCATTTTGCCTCCTTATTTTATTTACCAGCGGATGAGCATTCCACCCCAAACAAGACCCGCGCCCAATGCTTCAATAAACACAAGATCGCCTGGTTTAATTTTGTCACCCATTTCCATGAGCGCTAATGGAATAGATGCGGCAGACGTGTTCGCATGTTTATCAACAGTGATGGCCGTTTTCTCAGGGCTTATGCCTAACCGCTCTCCTGTTGCTGAGATAATGCGCGCATTCGCCTGATGAGGAATGACCCAATCAATGTCATCGATGGTAACATTGGCCTTTTTCAACAATGACTCCGCCACATCAACCAATTTACCAACCGCATGCCTGAAGACCTCTCGACCATCCATGGTCAAAGTACCAACCGTGCTTGTTTCTGATGGACCACCTTGAGTCCTAAGAATGTCATAAAGTCGCCCATCGGTATGAATTTCATAGGATATGATCCCACGAGACAGAGCATCCCCATTATCTTCTACTCCCTTGAAGACAACAGCCCCAGCCCCATCACCAAACAAAACTGCGGTACGACGATCATCCCAATCAATAATACGTGAGAATGTTTCCACACCAATGACAAGAACCGTTTTGGCATACCCAGTCTCAATATAATTTTTGGCTTGCGATGCTGCATAGATAAACCCGGCACAAGCAGCCCCAATATCAAAAGCAACGCCTCGTGTCATTCCCAGTTTGGCCTGAACCCGAGCAGCCGTTGCAGGGAATGTGTTGTCAGGAGTGACGGTAGCCAAAATGATCATATCCACATCATCAGGAGTCATCTCGGCTTTAGCCAATGCCCGCTGAGCTGCTATGGTCGCAAGATCTGAAGAAACCTCTCCTTCAGCAGCTATATGTCTTTGTTTAATTCCTGTCCGTGAATAAATCCACTCATCAGAAGTATCTAATTTTTCTGAAAGGTCATTGTTCGTAACAACCTTCCTGGGCAGATACCCACCCCATCCAACTATTTGAGTACGTATAGGCATAACTTTGAAAGCCCTTTAATGAGATTAGGAAGAAACCCCAATGATATCATTCATTTCAGTAAACCGATTCAACTCAGCCACAATATGACGGTTTAACTGGTTTTGCAAAGTGTTTATTGCAACGCCAATCGCATTTGCAAAACCAACACCATCTGTCCCACCATGACTTTTAATAGCCACATGATTCAGGCCGATAAAAATTGCCCCATCATGTAACCGCGGATCCAATCGTTGCTTGAGCTCTAAAAATGGCTTTCGGGCCAGCAAATACCCCAGCTTTGTCAACCACGAACTTTCAAAAGATTGCCTCATAAATGTTGCAAACATGCGGGCAACACCTTCCGCAGTTTTTAAAGCAACGTTGCCCGTAAACCCATCGGTTACAATCACATCCACGGTGCCCTTGGCAATATCATCACCTTCAACAAATCCCACAAAATTAAGGTTATCCGCCTCTTTTAAGATGCGCGCCGCCTCTTTAATAACATCGTGCCCCTTCAGGTCCTCAGAACCAATATTGAGCAACCCAATGGATGGTTTTTGCAGACCTAAAACAAATTTAGCAAAAACCGATCCCATCACAGCAAACTGGACAAGATTTCCAGCATCGCAGCTTACATTAGCCCCTAGATCCAGCATCACAGAGGCACCCTTCATTGTGGGGATAAGGGTAGCGATAGCGGGCCTAGAAATGCTTGCAACCGTTTTGAAATTTAACATAGACAAAGCCATATAAGCGCCAGTATTCCCAGCCGAAACAACACCCTGCGCTTGCCCATCAACAACGGATTTGATCGCCCTGTACATACTTGAATTTCTATACCCCCTCACAGCAGCCGACGGTTTGACATCAGGCCCAATCACTTCTGTTGTGGGTATAAATTCAACAGCCTTCTTCAGCTGACTTGGCATTTGAGAAAGTTGAGGCCCAATCAAACGTTCATCACCAAAAAGAATAAATTCTGTTGTGGGATGAATCTGACAAGCCTTTTGAATGGCTTCAAGAACCATACCTGGGGCATTGTCACCCCCCATTGCATCAAGCGCAATTTTGAGCATGGTTCACCTTGCCAGTAATTGCCTACTAGAGTGTAGCGGGTTCAAGATCTGAAGACGTATCGATTTTTTTGCCACGAAGAACTGCACGACCATTGTAATGACCGCAAGATGGGCATACATGATGTGGAAGCTTCCTCTCGCCACAATTTTGGCACTCCCCAGAATAAATGGGGGTTAAGGCATGATGCGACCGACGCATATTCCTTCTTGACTTCGATGTTTTTTTCTTAGGTACAGCCATTTTCCTGTCCTTAAATGACAAAATTTAATCCGTATGTCTACATATCCTAAAAGATTCAAGACCGCAAGCATTTATCACTCACGAGGTCATAAAAAATTTCTTTTCAAGCCTCTTCGCGTGACCAACACTCTTTTGTCTTCCCAGGCACATTCCTTTGTCTTCCCTGGCACCGCCCTTTGCCTTCCCCGCTCTCCTCTTAGTCATTCCCGCACACCCCTCTTAAGTCTTTCCGCGCACACCCTCTTTGTCTTCCCGGACTTGAGATCCGGGATCCAGGCTTTTTATATGGATCTCCGCTTTCGCGAAGATGACAGGGAAAAGAGCGAGGGTGACAGGAAAAAGAGCGAGGATGCACAACTTTCTCAGAACTTCAGCAACACTTTCTTCATACCTGACACCTCCTTTTGCCATCCCGCAATCCTCCTTTTGGCCACCCCGCAATCCTCCTTTTGGCCACCCCGCACAACTTTCTCAGAACTTGAGCAATCCTTTCCTCATACCTGATACATGGGAATAGTGTGTTGTTATCTTTATTAGTTTCTCTCGATTTGCAAAATTTTGCTGTACTTTTCTGAAGAATACGCTATTGATGAAAAAACTGCTCAGTAGCCTTGTAGATAACTCTCAATAGCAAGGAAGCACAAATGGACTCACACGGTTTAATTGGCATTGCCTTCTTTTTTATATTCGCATGGGCAATTAGTGAAAACCGTAGAAAAATCAATTTCAGAGCCACTGTTATTGGGCTTTTCTTGCAAGTCATTTTAGCTATCCTTATTGTCAAAAGCCCTGTTGCACGCGCCCCTTTCGAACTCTTAGGAAGCACAGTTAAAGCTCTAAAAGATGCCACAACAGCTGGCACTAGCTTTGTGTTTGGCTATATAGGCGGTGGAACTCCCCCCTTTGCTGCAAACAATCCTGCAGGGTTATTTGTGTTTGCCTTCCAAGCGCTACCTATGGTCATGGTGGTCGGCGCATTATCTATGCTCCTCTTTTATTGGCGAATTCTACCCTTCATTGTGAAAGGTTTTGCGTGGGCACTTTCCAGAACACTTCAAATTGGTGGCGCCTTAGGAGTCGCAGCGGCAGCCAAAGTGTTTTTAGGACAAACTGAAGCTCCATTGCTTATTCGTCCGTATCTTAAAGACTTTTCCCGCAGCGAACTATTTACTGTCATGACATGCGGCATGGCCACAACATCTGGAACAGTGATGGCGCTTTACTCCACCATACTCGAGAACACTATCGCAAACCCCATTGCACACATTATTACCGCTTCCATCATTAGCATCCCAGCGGCCATCACTATTTCAAGGGTTATCGTTCCTCAAACCTCTCAATTCACAGAAGGCAATCTGGTTATGCCATACCGTTTCTCAGGCTGGATGGATGCCATTTTCCGGGGAACAACCGATGGCTTGCAAATGTTTCTTAACATTGCAGCCATGCTCATTGTTGTGATTGCTCTTGTGGCTCTAACCAATAAAATTCTTGGAGCTTTTCCAAATGTGGCGGGAGAACCTATTAGCTTAGAGCGAATCTTTGGGGTTATTCTATCCCCAATCACGTGGATGATGGGCGTCCCTTGGTCAGAAGCTTCCGTAGCGGCCTACCTGCTTGGCACTAAAACCGTGACCAATGAGGTCATCGCTTTCCTTGGTTTAGCCAAACTTCCTGCCGGACAGCTCTCAGCCAAGTCAAACCTGATTATGACATACGCCTTGTGTGGATTTGCCAACTTCAGCAGCATTGGGATTATGGTTGGAGGGCTGGGCAGCCTTGTTCCCGAAAGACGCGACGAGGTGATTAGCCTTGGGTTCAAATGTGTTATTTCCGGGACCATTTCCACATGCTTAAGCGGCACTATAATCGGCCTGCTGCATTAATAAGAACCTCATCAAACTCAAGTTGAGATTTATAAAAATGCGCAACAATATCCTGAGCCTTGCTCAGCAAGATACAAAGCTATCGAACGACCAATTCTTTGGCCAGCACCAGTAATAAGGGCAACTTTTGACATTCTTCCCCCTGTTTGTTATGTTTCTAGGGCTAAACAATCATTGAGCTGTTGCCAAGAGCTTATCTTTCATGAATGATAGGACGAGTACGAATTTTTGTTGAATTGAGAATTAAAGAAGAATAGTAATTTATGAATCATTTAGAATACATTCATCATGCCCTTATCTTACTCATTTCAGCAATTTTTGTTGTTACTATCGTAAGAAAGTTAAAAGCCAGTTCTGTTCTTGGGTATTTAATGGCAGGAGTCATTATCGGCCCCTTCGCCCTAGGTTTCTTTCATAAGGTTGATTCGACAAAAGCCCTCGCTGAACTTGGCGTAGTATTTCTCATGTTTACCATTGGGCTCTCTCTTCCCTTCGACCGTTTGAAATCACTCGCTCGTTATGTTTTTGGGATTGGCGGCATGCAAGTGGCCGTTACCACAGCCCTCATCACCTTTATTGCTATGCATTTGGGGTTTGGATTTGAACCGGCACTTGTGATTGGCGGCAGCTTAGCGTTTTCTTCCACAGCTGTAGTTATGCAATTGCTGTCTGAGAGTGGTGAACTAGCCGCAAGATTTGGACGAGTCTCCTTTTCAGTATTGCTATTTCAAGATTTAGCCGTTGTTGCCTTCATGATTATGATTCCCCTTCTTGGCACTCAAACCTCTTTTGCTAATGTTCTTTTCCCCACAATCATGAAAGCAAGTATATTAGTTGGCATCATTCTCATTGTTGGCCGAGTGCTACTCAGGCCTGTATTTCGTGTGGTCGTAGCAAGCCAAACACCTGAACTATTCACAGCAATGGCTATTTTGGTTGTTTTCGTCACAACCCTTGCAACAGCCAAGTTTGGCCTTTCACCCGAAATGGGCGCCTTTATAGCCGGCACTCTTTTAGCCGGAAGCGAATATCGCCACCAAGTTGAAGCCGATATAGAGCCATTCAGAGGCCTTTTGCTGGGCTTATTTTTCATGACCGTGGGCATGTCCATTGACCTTTCACTGCTTAAAGCAAATGCGTCAACAATTCTCAGCATTGTTGGTGCGATGCTTTTAGGAAAAGGCCTTATCCTTATTGTATTGGCCCCCATGTTTGGCCTTAACCTCCGCTCGGCACTACGCATGGCCTTCCTTCTTGCCGCTGGCGGTGAGTTTGTTTTCATCTTGATGCCAACAGCCGTCACCAGTGGCATGATCCCAGAATCTACATCACAAATCTTGTCCATCAGCGTGGCCGTTTCTATGGCGCTAACCCCGCTTTTAAGTGTGCTTGGGAAATTCTTGGCCGAGAAGATTCAGCCGGAATTTGGCGTTAACTTAGAGGCGGCATTAAGCGAAACAAAAGATCTTAATGAGCATGTTATCATTGGCGGATATGGCCGCATGGGCCAAATGGTTGCCAAAATCCTGACTGAAAATTATATCCCTTATGTTGTATTGGATATGAACATGGCAAGGGTTGCTGATGGACGCTCAAAAGGCCTTCCTGTTTTCTTTGGTGACATTCGTAGACTGGAAGTTTTACGAGCAATAGGCGCCTCAAGAGCTAAAGTTGCATTGATGAGCGTTGACCATCCAAACTCCTCCATTCGTACTGTGCATATGGTCCGAAAGCACTTCCCAAATATCACCATTTGCGCCAGGGCCCGCGATGGGGAACAAGCCATCAAATTAGAGCAAGCAGGAGCTATATCTGTTGTCCCGAACATGATTGAACCCATCCTGCAAACTGCCACTTCTGTGCTATCCGCATTTGGCACGCCTCGCGAAGAAGTCCTTCAAATTATTGATAGTTACCGACACATGCACCGCCCTGAAAACAATGAGGCCATCTCAGAAGCTTAGAACCCCATGCTCGTTAGTTTTGTCCTTCCCGTTTATAACAAAGAAAACGATATCGAACCCGTGCTTGAATCATTAAAAGCGCAAGAAGGAGATTTCGATCGGGAGTTCATTTTTGTGGACGATGGATCGACAGACCGTTCAGCAGAAATGATTCACGACCTAATGGAAGGCATCCCACATGTGTATTATGTATATCAAGACAACAAAGGCCCTAGCTATGCAAGCAACCGCGGGTTTCAAATGGCACGCGGAGAATGGGTCAAGCCGCTAGATGCCGATGATGTGCTGTTACCTCAAGCCACACATTTGCTTTTAAAGGCCGCACTATCTTCGAAAGCCGATGTGGCCTTTGGCTTAAGGACGACTTGGACAACTGAGAACGTTCATTCAAGCCTTGCCAACCTTAAAGCAAATGGCCCCCAAACATCATCACCATCAGATGACCTTCTAATGCTTAGCCTTCACGGTCAAATTTTTCATACCTCCAGCGCTATGCTTGCCAAAAGTGAAACGCTCATCAAAATTGAAGGATGCGATACACGTGTGTTTGTCCAAGATTATTCCCTGCTCCTCAGGCTTGCTTTGGATAGCACTTGGGTTTGCCTAGATAACCACCTTGTGTTTGAGCCATTGCCCGAAACAAGCCTTGATCAGAGACTATCGCACAATCAGACCCAAGAACGGCACGATCTGAATGCCGCACTCTACTGGTTTTTTCGCGACCATCCAAATCTGCCCTTTCACGCATTTCAATATGCGGCGAAAAAAGCCACAGGCCGAGCTAAGCAATTTCATTTTAGCCTAAAAACCTTGAGCAATTGGATTAAGTCTCACAACAAAGGATTGGATCGATCTACATATCTAGATTTGATCCGCCAATCCCTCAAAGTTTTTCCAAAAGAATTGGTCAAGCGCCCGCGCGGGTAAGAGTACCCTTTAGTTCGATATCCCAGGAACATGTCATCACTCGCGCTTCTTCCCCTGTCATCCTCGTGCTTCTTCCACTACTGTCCGGGGAAAGTTGAGTATGAGGGTTAAAAAGAATAGAGCTGCTCTTTGATTGCTGTTAAAATGAGG
>MKSY01000025.1 GCA_001897475.1 Alphaproteobacteria bacterium 43-37 | reverse complement strand
TCAATGGAGAATGTCACCCATGAATAGTTATGGCACTCACCAAATCCAAATTAGCGAAATTTTCTGGACACAACCGAATAGGCAGACGGAGCTGATTCTCTTTGCGACACTGCAAAGATGGTTTTTTGTCATCAAAGTTCCCATCCAGCATAGCCCCCAGCGAGGCTTGCAACGTGGTTAAAACCATTTTTTTGCAATACGCGCGCGGCCTGTAAACTCCGCGCACCTTTCTGGCAGTAAAGAACAATCTCTGCATTTTTAGAGATATGCGGAATATCGCCCGCCAGAAGTTTTGAGAGAGGCCATAGGGTAGCTCCTTCTATATGACCTTGTTGCCATTCCCCATCTTCTCTGACATCTATCAGGCTACAGCTAATGTTTTCCTTGAGTTGGGATGCGGAAATTTTTGTGACTAGTGCGCAAACAAAGGGTGCATACTCCAAAACGATACGCTCAGGAGTTTGGCTGCAAGTTGAACATTGAGCCACTTTTCTTAAAGAAAGTTTTTTGGTTTGCATCGTGCGCGCGTCCAAAGTCCATAGTTTTCCCACGAGTGGATCAAAGTTTTTGTGTCGGGTAATAAGCTGGATAGCTTGCAATGCCTGGGTTACACCGATAATTCCGGCTATAGCGCCAATGACGCCTGCCTCTGCACAATTCATCACGGCGGCACGTGGTTTTTCGGGCTGAAAACAACGGTAGCAGGGGCCGCCCCGGTCGTTGAATACGCTGACCTGCCCATCAAATCCCTGTATTGCACCATAAATCCACGGTTTGCCAAACTTTACAGCAGCATCGTTGATAAGAAATTTTGTATCAAAATTATCCGTACCGTCGAGGATAATATCATAGAGGGAAAACAAGCGTGCCGCTCTTTCAGCGTCCAGTTCCGCATCATAATATTCAACCTGAATATCGGGATTGAGTTGTCTTATCCTTTGAGCCGCTTCTTGTGCTTTTGGTTGGCCGACCATATCAGTCGAGAACAAGACTTGTCGTTGCAGATTTGTCTCGTCCACACGATCAAAATCAATGATGCCGATCCGCCCGACGCCAGCTGCCGCTAAATACAACAAAGCAGGGGAGCCAAGCCCACCCGCGCCCACGCATAAGACGGACGCTTTTAAGAGCTTGTCTTGCCCTTCCGGGCCGATCTCAGGAAGCCTCATTTGCCTACTGTAACGTTGTGTTTTCATGTGCAACCTATTGGGGTTTATTTCGAGATCTGGAATCGTTTCGAACATCCACCTGTAGGCGACATTCAACACTTCCCGATCTAAACGATAAACCGTTCCGATCCTTTCCCATGTCTACAAGTTTTTGTATCTCTTCTGGCGTCGTGTGCAACATCAGGCACGGCTCCGCCTGATCGGCAAGAAATCTCAACAAAGATTCTTTGTAATCGGGGAGTTCCTTATAAGTGTTCAAGTCAATCGCTATGCCAAAATGACTTTTCCCGATATGGATCTTCATTTTCAGACAACGATCAGCCAGAAGACGTTCCATTTCAACTTCTGAAAGTTTAAACACGACAGTCTCTTCGGAAATTTTTATTTTCATGGTGCTTTTAATGCTTCCTCCCACTCTTGCGGTGTATTTATATTCTTCATGTCTTCTTCAAAATCTTGCGGCAGAGAGACTGGATATATTCCCTGTGCTGCAAGAAAATCATGGGCGGACACGCTATTGGTCAAAGAAAATGGCGGAGTCAGATAGGCTGGCAACGGCCATTTGATAAAGTATCCGCCATATTCTTGCGCTAACAATACTTGTAGCGTCTGGCTTTTTAAAAATGGCATATCCACGGGAACGAAGAGGTATCCTTTATAACCCGGTATCTTTTTCAAGGTGCTTTTAATGGCTTCCGCAGGGCCAGAAAAAGGAGCATCGTCAACAATGCAGGGGTACCCTTCGACATGGCCACTAACAAATACATCCTTTAGGCCAACGCTTTGCAATACATCCAGCATATGCTCGACAAGCGGCTTTCCTTTAAACTCCAGAAAAGCCTTGTTGTGACCCATCCGGCTCGATCTGCCTCCTGCCAAGACAATCCCAGCGATGTGCGAGAAGTCAGCCATGCTTTTCCCCGCAGCACTTGCCGCAACAAAGCTCTGTAGCATATCCTGCGTCATACCTCAATGAATGCCCAGGGAGCCATTCGCTTTTGCCCTCAAGATAATGCTCTTTCTTCCAAATAGGTGCGCGCAGTTTGATTTCTTCTATAACGTAACGGCACGATTCGAAACTTTCTGCCCTGTGTGGGGAGCTGGCAGCAATCACGATGCTTGTGCCTCCGACAGGCAATTCCCCCTTATAGTGAAGAACAGCATAGCGTGTGTTCGGCCAAAATCCCATCGCTTTACGGCAAATATCGGCAAGAGACCTCTTGGCCAGTTTTTCATGGGCATCGTATGTAATGCGTGAAACTTCTCTGCCGTCGTGATTGTTTCGCACCACTCCGATAAAAAGATCGATTGCACCATGATTGGGGCTTTTTACTCTCATAATGGCATCTTCCAGGCTAATTTCGTCTGTTGTAATCTGGACGTAAATCTCCTCCATATCAACCTCCACAAACCGGAGGGAGGATCGAGAGAGCGCATGGTTCCTCAATAACGTAAGCATCTGGAAGAATATCTATATCATTGGCAATCACCGAATCCCCAACCAGAAAACTATGCTGTTCACCCAGTTGTTCCACCATCGCCCTGCGAATAATGCTTATTGTTGTCGGCAGAGAAATCTCCAGTGACGTGCTGTCACCCAAATTTCTGAATACCCCATAGTGCTGAATAATTATTGTCATTTTTTTATCTCGAACCCCTGCTTTTTTATTTTTTCGAGTGCATCGGACAGAAAGGGAGAAAGAATCTCCCAGCATTCTCGAACTGCCTTCGGCGAGCCTGGCAAGGCAATCAGAAGCGTTGCACCGATCATGCCGGCCGTCATGCGTGACAGCCAGGCAGTGTCGGTATAATGCAGGCTCTCTGCTCGTAGAATGTCGCCCAAGCCATCTAGCATCCTGTCACTGATCGACGCAAGAACCTCCGGCGTCACATCGCGTGGGCCTGGCCCCGTACCACCAGACGCCAGCAGAAGGTCCGGTTTCGATGACTTGCAAATATCGACTATCGCTTGTGCAATACTATCTTTGTGATCGGGAACGACCTCGTAAGCCATGACTTCTGCGCCTGCATCCGCAAGAAGTTTTTTAAGGTAGGAGCCGGACTCGTCGGCATATACTCCCTGCGCTGCACGGTCGCTCATCACCAGAATAGCGGCTTTTTTACCTTCCAAAAATTGTTCACTCGGCAACTGATCTTTCAGCCATGCCGGAATGCCGCCAGAGCTGGTCCAGTTCCCGTTCTTACCGCCTGTCTTAACCAAAAGGCGCACGCTTTCAATTGACAGGTTTGGGTCTGTTCCCTTCGTCACATCCCAAATGGTCAATAGAGCGGTATTGACGCCAGCCAGTGCCTCCATTTCAACGCCCGTCTTTGCAAACGCCGCCGCTTGAGCGTAAACCGTGACGCTGTGATCCGCAGCGTTCAAATCGCAATGGATTGTGACTTGATCCAAAGACAAGGTATGGCACATGGGAATCAGGTCGGATGCTTTCTTAGCGCCCATGATGCCGGCCGCTTCAGCCAGAGCCAGTACATTCCCTTTCGGCAATGTCTCGTCACGGATGGCCTCAAAAGCCTCTCGGTTCATTTTGATTTTTCCGCAAGCAACAGCACGGCGGCGTGTTGGACGTTTGCGCCCCACATCGATCATTTTGAAATTGGGATTGTTGCTGACCTCAAATTTTAGTGCTTCTTTTGCTTGTTTCATGATGCTTTCCCGTGTGTTTTTAACCGCCGATAGAGGCCAGGTGCGGCGTGATGCCCGTATTCCCCTCATGCAAGAAATGGGTTGATTTCTTAAAGTTCATGAGGAACAAAATCTTGTTCTGAAGTTCTTCCTGCTGATCGTCTGATTGCAGTAACTGGCGTAGGGAATAGCCTCCTTCACCAAATAGACATAGATGTAGGTTTCCCCTCGCTGATACGCGCAAGCGATTACAAGTCTTGCAGAAATCCTCAGAATACGGTGCTATCAAACCGATAGTCCCCATACTGTTGCTGTTTTTAAATTCCTGCGCGGGCCCTGCACCTTCTTCTCGTGGCTTCAAACTCCAACCCAGTTGTAGCAGCCGCTCTGTGACATATGTGCCAGGCAAATGGTGTTGCGCGAAGTAGTTGCCGTTGTTGCCTGTACGCATCAGCTCGATAAACCGCACTGATATGGGTTTATCCGCTACAAAATCAATGAAATCGTCAATCTCTTTGTCATTCATCCCCTTAAGAAGCACGGTATTTATTTTGACTGTTTTAAACCCACTGCGAAAGCATTCCTGCATCCCTTCTAGAATTTCGCCCAGTCGGTTGTGGCCTGTAATTTGTTCAAACTTCCTCGGCCTAAGAGAGTCGATGCTAATATTGATCGCATTCAGTCCCGCATCGAAATAGTCTTTCGCTCGTTCCGGCAATCTATATCCATTGGTCGTGAAGGCTAATTTCTGAATACCTGGGATTTTTGAAATGCCGTGCGCGATCTCGATGAAATCAGGCCGTACCGTCGGTTCTCCGCCCGTCAGCCTGATCTTCCACGCGCCAAGCCCGACAAAAGCCGCCACCAGTCGGAATATTTCCTCTAAAGACAGATAGTTTTCACTGCTGGTTTTCTTGTAGCCGTCCGGCAAGCAATACGAACATCGGAAGTTGCAAGCATCCGTGATTGACAGGCGCAGATAGGGGAAACGCCTGCCAAAATTGTCCGCAATCTGCGGGACGTCTTTCATATTTGTTCTCCTTTCCAAGTCGAGAGGCATTGGCATTTCCACCAACGACCACGGCCTTTTCCGTCCACATATCTTGCGAGAAAGAAGAACTTAGGGTCGAAAGGCTCAACGTTACCACACTGATATGGCGTGGCGAATCGTATTTGTTGTTGCAGTATGATGGATATGTAGAAAGATGGACTTGATCTGAATCAAACCAGAACAGCTTGAGAATGCTTGGCTTTTTTATATCCATTGGCGCGTTTGTCGGGTCGCATATTCCCATCTTGCGGACCAGCCATATTTGCTATCACGCACACTGAAAAATACAATTTTGCTTGACAAAATAGGATGTTATAGGTAAAACCCAAAGGGCTTTTACTGTACACAGCGTTTCGTCACTTATATTTATGGTTGTTTGGGATTAATCCGGCGCTGCATATGTAAGAGTAAAAGAATCACGGAAGCCTGCTATGAACTTGACAAGCGCCCTTAAGAAAACGTCTCTCTTTCAGAGTATCGACACGAACACGCTGGAGCAGCTTGCGGCTCAATGCCACAAGAAAAGCTATGCTAAAGGGCGTGATATATTTGCTATGGGGGACACTGCTGAATCTTTCTTTATCATTCTGCAGGGATGGGTGAAACTTTACCGCCCCTCGCGGGATGGAGATGAAGTCATTATCCATGTTTTTGGCCCCGGCGAGTCTTTCGCTGAGGCGGCTGTTTTTAATGACAGCAGAATGTATCCGGTCAACGCGCAGGCGATAGAAGATGTTGTCCTTGTCGAAGTTCCTCGCAATTTTTTTGTGCGGAAAATCGAGGAAGACAGCCGCTTTGCCCTGCGTATGCTTGGTGCGATCGCTGCACGACAGCACTACCTTGTGCAGCAACTGGAGCAAGTAACGACGCGCACCGCACCCCAACGGATCGGTGCGTTTCTTATCCGCTTCTGCCGCAAGGAAAAACAGGGTACTGAGGGGTGGCTGGTGGATTTACCTTACGACAAGTCGATTATCTCAACGCGCCTCAACATCAAGGCAGAGACATTTTCGCGGGCGCTTGCGAAGCTAGAGCCTTATGGCGTTGAAGTAAAAGATCGCGATATCATCATTTCCAACATTGCTAAACTAACAGATTTTTGTGATCTGCTTCCGCAAGAAACACCCTGTTAGGCTTCCTGCCCATCTGGACGCGGACTGAAAAGCATCCCCATATACACCACGATATAGGCCGAAAAACAAAATGTCCACAATACGGCTGAGGAAATAATCCACTCGCTGGTATAGGCTGGTGCAAACATAGGGCCAAAAACACGTATGGCCGCCGCGAGTTGAATAGCGTAAAACGATGAGACGGTCAGATTGCCGATCTTCAGCTCGCGCCCCGTATGGCCCAATGACACGCGGCAGATCATCCCTAAGGTCATAGAACCAATACAACCCGCCGTCAGCGCGTGGATAACGGCCTTAATATCGAAGAGCCCGAAACCTGAAAGGGCCAGAAGAGCAAGCCCAACCACTAGCCACGCATAACCCGCATGAAGAATCCACAGTAACGGTTCTGCCATAGCTTTGGGCGTATGATAATGGCGCATCCGTAGGCCGTGAATGACGCACGATACGGCTGCCGTGATGCCGAGAATAGGTGTTTCCTTGGTAAATACCAGACAAAGCGTGACGGCTAGCAGCGACAATAGTGCCAGCATATCCAGCTTTGACTGATCGGTTTGAGACGCCATGATGCCACGACGGCGTAGCGAGGCCACGGTAAATGCTGGAATAATTCGTCCACCGATCAACGATACCATCATCAGGATCATCATGATCGCCACATGAAGCGCTACAATATCATCACGCATGAAAAACCATACATCGCTAGCAAAAAGCGCCGTCAAGAGCGTCAGGAAAATAAAGTTTCTCTTGTTCCAGCTCCGAAAAAGCGGGATAGCCAGAGAAAGTGCCAGTGCTGGAACAAACGATACCTCAACAGCGGCAATGCACCATGTCGGTAACCCCAAATCAATGCCCATGACAATTCGCCCCGCAATCCACAGGGCAGCAAGAAACATCAGGTGTATCTGCCGCACGGGCGCTCCACCCGTCCAGTTCGCAACAGCCGTCAACAGAAAGCCCGAGACAATCGCTATGCTGAACCCATAAACCATTTCATGCGCGTGCCAGGATACGGGATCGAGAAGGAACGTTGGTGGTGCGATGTTGAAGCCAGCATAAAATGCTCCCCAAATACTGAGACTCACAATACTAAAAAGTGAGCCAAGAAAGAAAAATGGCCTAAATCCGCGACCCCAGAAAGGCGCTGCGAAAAGGGAATTAGATGGCTTGGGCATGACGACCTTCCTTTTTGTAGTTTTCTGCTTGGAAGTAGGGATCAAAACACGAAGCGACAACTCGTGTAAAAGGTTTCCCCATCTGTGTAATCACGATGATGCTGCCGTTGGTGCGAATAATTCCATCGCGCTCCAGCTCTTCTAACTTTTCGTGCGCTATCGGCACACCAGGGCATTTGCTTATGTCCAGCTGAGAATAACACATAAGCTGCATGATCGCCCACCCTGTTTCAATGTCTATGGGAGTCATGACGTAGCCTTTGGCCACAGGCAATCTTCCGGCATCGATGGCCTTCCTATAGGAAGGTGCGTCGAGGCTGTTTTGCGTATAAGCATTCTTGAACTGGCTAATTGCGGATAGCCCGAAACCAAGAATCGTGGTTGCGACATCATCTGTGTACCCTTGGAAGTTACGTCGCATGGTGCCGAGAGATTGTGCTTGCAAAAGGCTGCTTTCCGGTAGGGCGTAGTGATCTATGCCTATGGGGATATACCCCGCCTGGCAGAGTGCGGTATTGACATCTTCCTGCATCATGAAACGCTCTTGCGGCGTGGGGAAACGATACTGTTCTAGCAATTTTTGATGTTTCTTCATCCACGGTACGTGCGCGTATGCAAAAACGGCAATGCGCGATGGCCTGATTTTTATTGTCTCCATCACTGTTTTTCGCACTGAATCAAATGTTTGTACTGGTAGTCCCACGATCAAATCAAAATTGATGTCGTTGATACCGACGCGGCGTAAGAACTTAACTTGATCCTGAACGTGTTCTAACGGCTGGATACGGTGAACCGCCTTTTGCACATTTTCATCAAAGTCTTGTACACCCAGGCTTACACGGCCAATTCCGATGCGAGACAAAGCTGTGATTTTTTCTTCAGTCAGGAGGCGTGGATCACACTCCATATCTACCCGCATTCTATCATCAACAAAGAAACAGGCTCGAAGCGTATTTAGGATTTTTTCAATATCCGATACGGGGGCATAGTTAGGAGAGCCTCCACCAAAGTGGATACGTGATATTTTTATTTTTGCCGTCACATGAGATGCAGCAATTCTGATTTCGTTGCACAGCATATCCACATAGGTAGAAATTACTTCCGTATGGCTGACGATTTTTGTATGGCATCCGCAATAGTGGCAAAGACTGTGGCAAAATGGGATATGTACATAAACAGAAACAGCTTCTTTTTCATCAAGATTTTCTAGTTGCGATATCGCGTCGGCTTCCATAAAGCCGGCATGAAGCTCAACTGCCGTGGGATAGCTTGTATATCTTGGAACGGCACCACCGTATTTTTGAATTAATTTCACTGTTTCTTCGCGTATCATGGATGAACAATACGTCGACAATACCTGACGTCCTTGATGTAGATCAAGCTGCCTTCTTAATTATTGCGCAAGAGGGCTTTGTGCCGCTGTTGACTTCACTCCCAAGAGCAGGAACTTTTATCAAGATTTGGTCGCCCTTTTACAAACAATTTGATATGGCCGGACAAGGTAGGATATGGGTGCGCTCAACACGTGTACAAGGCGCGTGAACGGGAAGATCAATAGCAAGAGAAAGCCCAGCGTGATATGCAACTTGAAAACCAAAGAAACGTCCACGATGAACTCATGTGCTCCGCCACGGAAGGTGGCGATGTGCTGTGCCCAGTTCATGAACTTCACCATCTCATGCCCGTCGAGGTGATGCATGGATATCGGAATGGTCAAAAAGCCAAGAGCAAGCTGCGCCAGCAACAGCACCAAAACTGCAATATCTAAAAATGAGCTATTCTTCCGAATTCTTGGTTCAAACAAGCGACGGTGTAGGAGAAGGCACAGGCCGATAAAGCAGAAAAATCCAGCGATACCACCTGCCACCATTGCCAGAATCTGTTTTACACTGTGTGAAATGCCAAGCGATTCAAAAATCCATATAGGCGTCAAAAGGCCGACGCAATGGCCCACCAGGATGGTTAGCATCCCCACATGAAAAAGGACGCTGCCTGCAATCAATTGCTTGCGGCGCAGAATCTGGCTGGATTTTGTGCGCCACGAATAAGAATCACGGTCAAAGCGCAGCAGACAGCCGAGCAAGAAAGCCACGCTCGCAATATAAGGGAAAATCTGAAAGAGGAAGAAGTTTAGAAAATTACTCATTGTTATTGCCTCTCTTGCGTGTAATCTCTCATGTGTGCCAGCATTTCTTCAGCCTTCGGACATCCTGAATCCTGACCAATGTTTGTATTGTCAAAGGTGGGCGGCTCTTCCCATTGTCTGTCCATTTCAGCGTGACTCAGAGCCTTGCCGGAAGATTTGCTCAGGTATTCTTCAACAGCTTTCGGATCGGGTGACCGCGCCGCCGTCTCGATCATCGCATCCAAGAAGTCGGCATAAAACGACTCCCTGTTTCTCAGGCGACCTACAAGGGAAGAAAGGATATTCACAACGCTGCCCATCGTTTCCGACGCCTGCTTATGCGGCAACGTGGCGACATACTCCGTGAAAAGCGGCAAATAATCCGGCATTTCTTCCCTGTCGATGAAGAGTTTAGCATCTTCGTAGACTTGCAAGAGATCAACCAGTGCTTGTCCCCGGTCGCGGGAGTCGCCGTGTACATGCTCAAACAGATGTAACGAAAGCGATGGCGTCCTGTCAAACAAGGCCACATAGTCTTCTTGAAGGTCAAGTAGACTATGTTCCTTGAAATGACGGGCAGCATGAAGGACTTTCTCGAGCCCCTTATCGGAAAGCCATTTCTCGGATCGCAGTATGGCAGCGCATTCATCAACTACTTGAATATGTTCTTGCTCAGGGTAGGTCAGAAAAAATCCGAGAATTTTGAGCGTTCTCATCCCTTCCCGTCCTTTTTATTGGCGTGTCCGCTACCCCCGCAGGAACCACAGCACATATCTTGCGCAGCAGCCGGAATTTTATCTTCCAAAACTTTCTGGTTTTCTTCCAGAACTTTCTGATCTTCTTTCTTGCCGGTAAAGGATTTTTGTTCCTTATTTTTCTGCTTATTCTTTAAACCAAGTTTTTCAATGAGGCTCATAGATTTTCTCCTTTTTGTTAACTACAATTATCACTACCACAACCACCGCTACCGCCGCTACCACATCCGCCGCTACCGCAACCACTTTTAATGACCGGGATCTTTTCGTAGTGATCGCGCTCAAAAATAGTGTTGGCACGGTTGCTTTTCGTACTCCCCGATTGGCCGCGCGTTTGTTGCGGACTTTCAAAAAGGTCATAGGCGCTGTTGCTATGCGACGCGCACCCATTACCGAATGAGAAGCCACAACCGCCGCTTTCGCCAAAGGCATCGAATGCTTCCTCTCGGTGGCCGGTCGGGATGACGTAACGGTCTTCATAGTTTGCGATAGCCATGATCTTATACATATCTTCAATAAGTTCTTCGGTCAGTCCAGTTTCAGCAAGAAGAGTCGTGTCGGGACCCACCTCGAACATCTTGCTACGCATATAGTGTCGCATCGTCATCATATGTTTAAGAGCCAAGCGAATGGGTGCTTCTTTGCCTCCGGTAAACAGGTTCGCCAGATACTTAACTGGGATTCGCATATCGTCCAGGTCTGGCATGATGCCATCGCTGCGCGTCGGAATTTTGCCCTGAGCTGCTGCGGATTGTATTGGCGACAGCGGGGGGATGTACCAGACCATCGGTAAGGTGCGATACTCCGGGTGCAGTGGGAACGCCACCTTCCAGTCAATGGCCATTTTGTAGATAGGGGATTTTTGCGCCCCATCAATCCAATTGTCAGGAATACCGTCCCGACGAGCCTGTGCAATGATTTTTGGATCGTGGGGGTTGAGGAAAATACCAAGCTGCGCTTCATATAGGTCTTCCTCGTTCTCTACGCTGGCAGCTTCTTCAATTCGGTCAGCGTCATAGAGGATAACCCCCAGATAGCGGATACGCCCAACGCAAGTTTCGGAACATACGGTTGGGTCGCCATTTTCGATACGCGGGTAGCAGAACGTACATTTTTCTGCCTTGCCGGTTTTCCAGTTGTAATAGATTTTCTTATACGGGCAGCCGGAAATGCACATTCGCCACCCACGGCATTTGTCCTGATCGACCAGAACAATCCCGTCTTCTTCGCGCTTGTAAATCGAGCCAGAGGGACAAGATGCGACACAGGTTGGGTTGATGCAATGTTCGCAAAGGCGCGGCAGATACATCATAAAAGTATTCTCAAACTCGCCGTATATCTCTTTTTCAATGTCTTTAAAGTTATAGTCTTTCTTGCGATACTCAAATTCTGTACCGAGAATTTCCTCCCAGTTTGGCCCCCATATCACCTTTTCCATGCGGTCGCCGGTGATCAGGGAACGCGGTCGTGCCGTCGGCATGGTTTTCATTTCCGGCGCCTTTTGCAAGTGATCGTAGTCGAAGGTAAACGGCTCATAATAATCGTCGATCTCTGGCAGGTTTGGGTTACCAAAAATGTTGGCAAGGATGTGCCAGCGGTTGCCCTGTTTTGGCTGAATCTTGCCGTTGGCTTTGCGCTTCCAGCCGCCTTTCCATTTCTTCTGGTTTTCCCATTCTTTGGGATAACCAACACCAGGCTTGGTTTCGACGTTGTTGAACCAAGCATATTCGACGCCTTCCCGCGATGTCCAGACGTTCTTGCAGGTTACTGAACAGGTATGACACCCGATACATTTATCGAGATTGAGAACCATCGCTATTTGTGCGCGTACTTTCATTGTGCTGCCGCCTCCATTGTTGCGGGCTCTTCCATCCAGTCAACGTTATCAATCTTACGGACAATCACGAATTCATCCCGATTTGACCCAACAGTCCCGTAATAATTAAACCCGTATGCCAGTTGTGCGTAGCCGCCGATCATATGTGTCGGCTTAACTGTGGCGCGCGTCACAGAGTTGTGGATGCCGCCACGCGCATTGGTGATTTTGCTACCAGGCGTATGTACCAGTTTCTCCTGGGCATGATACATCATCATCAGGCCTTCGTTGACACGCTGGGACACGACCGCCCGTGCAACAATAGCGCCATTGGTGTTGAAGATTTCAAGCCAGTCATTGTCCCTAGCGTCTATTTTCCTCGCATCAATCTCGCTGACCCAGACAATCGGGCCGCCACGTGATAAGGTCAGCATATGCAGATTGTCTGTATAGGTGGAGTGGATGCCCCACTTCTGGTGCGGTGTGATGAAGTTTAACAGGATCGTCGGCGACTCCTTGCCATGCTTATCGAGCATATTCTTGACTGTCCGTGTATTAATTGGTGGGCGATAGGATGTCAGAGCCTCACCAAAGTCGATCATCCATGGGTGATCTTGATACAGTTGCTGTCGGCCCGTCAGCGTGCGCCAGGGAATGAACTCATGCACGTTGACATAGCCTGCGTTGTAGCAAACGTGTTCGGACTCAATACCGCTCCATGTCGGGGAGCTGATAATCTTGCGCGGTTGTGCCTGAATATCGCGGAAGCGAATTTTTTCTTCTTCCTTCGGCAATGCCAGATGGGTGTGGTCACGGCCTGTTATTTTGCTCAGAGCCGCCCATGCTTTAACAGCAACCTCGCCGTTTGTTTCAGGTGAGAGAGAAAGGACGGTTTCACAGGCATCAATATCCGTGTCAATCTTAGCCCTGCCGTTTTTCTCGCCGTTGAGCTTTTTCAAGAGCTCGACTTCGTGATCAGTGTTCCAGCCAATGCCCTTACCACCATTGCCAAGCTTTTCCATTAGGGGGCCGAGGCTCGTAAAACGTTCAAATATCTCGGGGTAGTCACGCTCGACCACTTTCATCGTGGGGGCTGTTTTGCCGGGGATTAGCGGACATTCCCCTTTGCGCCATTCCTTGACATCAGGCTGCGCCAGTTCGCCTGCCGTGTCATGCAGAATAGGGGTCATGACAATTTCTTTTTCTACGCCAAGGTGCCCAACGCAAAGCTCAGAGAATTTTTTAGCGAAGCCCTTGTAAATCTCCCAATCCGATTTGCTCTGCCAGACAGGGTCAATCGCTTTGGACAGCGGGTGGATGAAGGGGTGCATATCGGAGGTGTTCAGGTCATTTTTCTCATACCAGCTTGCTGTCGGCAGCACGATGTCGGAATAAACGCAAGTCGTGGACATGCGAAAGTCCAGCGTCACGACCAGATCAAGTTTCCCTTCCGGCGCATGGTCATGCCAGATCACCTCACTGGAACGCCCTTTGCCTTCGCTGCCAAGATCTTTCCCTTGCACGCCGTGTTGCGTCCCCAAGAAATGCTTGAGAAAATATTCATGCCCCTTACCGCTGGAACCCAGAATGTTGGAGCGCCAAACAAACATATTGCGCGGCCAGTTGGCAGGATTATCGGGATCTTCGCAAGACATACGCAGATCACCACGGCTCAAGCGATCGACAACGTATTCGATAGGATCACGCTTTTCCGCTTCAGCCTTTTTAACCAGATCAAGCGGGTTTTCCTCCAACTGTGGGGCTGAAGGCAGCCATCCCATACGCTCAGAACGGATGTTGCAATCGATTAACGTTCCAACCCAGCGGTTTTTATCCGCGAGGGGAGAAAGAATCTCGTCTAATTGCAGTGTTTCATAACGCCATTGATCTGTATGAGCGTAGAAGAAAGACGTCGAGTTTTGCTGGCGTGGAGGGCGAGTCCAGTCAAGGGCGAAGGCTAGCGGCGCCCAGCCGGTCTGCGGGCGCAGTTTTTCCTGCCCAACGTAGTGCGACCAGCCGCCACCCGACTGGCCGACGCAACCGCAGAAGACCAGCATATTGATGCAGGCGCGGTAGTTCATATCCATGTGATACCAGTGGTTCATCGCCGCGCCGATGATGATCATCGATTTGCCCTTGGTAACATGAGCATTTCGTGCAAACGCGCGCGCGACCTGGATCACTTGTGCCGCAGAAACGTTGGTAATGGCTTCCTGCCATTTGGGTGTATAGGGGACATCTTCTTCGTAGCTGCGGGCGACGTTGTCTCCGCCAAGCCCTTCGCGATGGATACCATACTGTCCGCACAGGAGGTCGAAGACACAGGCAACGTAGGTTTTCTTACCATTCAGGTCAAGGGAACGGACAGGGATATTGCGCTCCAGCACTTCGTGGTGATCGCTTGTTTGGAAATAGCCATGCTCGTGAACCTGACCGCCAAAGTACGGGAACCCGACTTTTACGATCGTATCATGAGTGCCCAGCAGGGTTTTGCGCGGGCGAATGCTCTCACCCGTTCCTGCGTTCGTTGGAGTGATGTTCCACTTGCCTTCCTCACCCCAGCGGAAACCGATAGAGCCTGTCGGCACTGTGATGTTTCCGGTTTTTTCATCGAAACAGACAGTCTTCCATTCCGGATTATTTTTCTCGCTCAGTTGCCCGTCGAAATCCGAGGCACGCACCATACGGCCTGGAGAGAATCGGCCGTCGCGTTCCTCGAGTTTCACAAGGAAGGGCAAATCGGAATAAGTGCGGCAATAATCGTCAAAATATTCCGACGGACTCTCAATGTGGAATTCCTTAAGGATGACATGGCCCATCGCCATGCCAAGAGCTGCATCTGTACCTTGGCGCGGGTTAAGCCAGATATCAGCGAATTTCGATGCCTCGGAATAGTCGGGCGTGATGGTAACAACCTGCGTTCCCTTGTAGCGAGCTTCTGTCATGAAATGCGCGTCAGGAGTACGTGTCTGCGGCACATTTGATCCCCACATGATGATAAATCCGGCGTTGTACCAGTCGGCGCTTTCCGGCACATCGGTCTGTTCACCCCAGGTCTGTGGGCTTGACGGCGGTAAGTCGCAATACCAGTCATAGAAGCTCATACACACGCCACCCAGAAGGGACATATAGCGTGAGCCTGCAGCATAAGAGATCATCGACATCGCCGGGATAGGCGAAAACCCGATGATGCGGTCAGGGCCGTGAGCCTTGATGGTATGGATGTTAGCGGCAGCAACGATTTCGTTTGCCTCATCCCACCCAGCGCGTACAAAACCTCCGCGGCCACGCACCTGTTGATAGGAAGCTCTTAAGATCGGGTCAGCCTGAATCGTAGCCCAAGCCTTTACAGGGTCACCGCCAACTTGCTCTTTTGTCTTCCGCCAAAGGTCCAGAAGGCGTTTACGCACCATCGGATATTTCAAGCGGTTGGCTGAATAGATATACCAGCTATAGCTTGCGCCACGTGCACAACCGCGTGGTTCGTGGTTGGGCAGGTCGGGACGGGTACGTGGATAATCGGTCTGCTGCGTTTCCCATGCAATCAGCCCGTTCTTGACGTAGATTTTCCACGAGCAAGAGCCTGTACAATTTACACCATGCGTCGAGCGAACAACCTTGTCATGCGCCCAGCGGCCACGATAGCCCTCTTCCCATGCCCGGTTTTCATTTGTCGTGATGCCGTGACCACTCGAGAAAGGTTCACGCTTTTGTGAGAAAAAGCTGATTCGATCGATAAAATAACTCATATCTCATAGCCCCCTGTATACTGCCTTAATAGATGCGCCTTTTCTCAACATCTCCACTTGATCTGAATCAAGAACCCGTTTTTTAACACTTAGCCTCAGCATTCTTCCGGGTATAGAAGAACCAAGTCATGAACAGGCAAAGGGTATAAAATCCAATAAATACCCATAATGCAGCCTCTGGACCGCCTGTGGCAGCAATGGAACTCCCATAGCTTTTGGGGATAAAGAACGCGCCAAAGGCTCCAATAGCTGAACTAAAGCCAATAACAGCCGCCGATTCACGTTCTGCCGCCTTACGCACATCCTCTTCCAGCTGGCCGCTTAGGGCGGCCTTTCTGTCTTTCCAGAAGATTGTAGGGATCATCTGGAAGGTTGAGGCATTGCCTACGCCCGTTGCCCCAAAAAGCACGAGAAACATAGCAAAAAAACCGTAGAACGCACTGGCCTGATCCTTAATCCTTAGAAAGTGGAGAACACCCAGTGTCCCCAAAATCATGATAACAAAGACCCAAAACGTGACCCGTCCGCCGCCAAATCTATCGGCAATCCACCCGCTGCCTGCACGCGCCAGTGCGCCGACTAGAGGCCCGATAAATGCCAGTTTGAGAGAGTTTACCTCCGGAAACTGTGATTGTGCCAACAGTGGGAACGCCGCCGAGAAACCGATAAACGAGCCGAAAGTGCCGATATAGAGGGCGCACATGATCCAGTTGTGTTTGCGCTCGAAAATCGCTAGTTGGGATGCAATCGAGGCGCGGACATCGGCAATGTCGTTCATGTAAATCCACGACAGTACAGAGGAGAGCGCAATGAAAGGAGTCCAGATAAATGCGGCGTTTTGCAACCACATTTGAACCTCTCCCACACTCTGTGCCCCGCCGACAAGGCCGCCGAATACGTTGTAAAAAATCACGATGGGGACAAGGAATTGAACCGCACTTACACCAAGATTGCCAAGGCCTGCGTTGAGAGCCAGTGCATTGCCTTTTTCTTTTTTCGGGAAGAAGAAAGCGATATTCGCCATGCTGGAGGCAAAGTTACCACCGCCAAATCCGCACAACAGCGCCAGAACCAGGAATACCGCATAGGGTGTTTGTAAATTCTGTACCGCTGTGCCGATACCAATGGCCGGAATGAGGAGTGCGGCGGTACTGATTGCCGTCCAGCGGCGACCACCAAAGATTGGTACCATGAAGGAATAGAAAATTCGCAATGTGGCGCCGGACAGCCCCGGCAAGGCCGTCAACCAGAATAACTGCTCGGTTGTAAAGCTAAAGCCGATTTTTGGTAGATTCACGACCACAACGCTCCAGACCATCCACAAGGCAAAAGCCAGGAAAAGCGCAGGTACGGAAAGCCATAGATTTCGGCGTGCGATCTTGTGTCCTTCTTTTTTCCAGAACACCTCGTCTTCCGGTTTCCAGACTTTAAGGACGAGGCTGCGTTGCTCAAGCTCGGTGAAATAGGCAGGCTTGCTGATGTCGGGAAACTTCTCTCTTTCCATAAGACGGATTGATACGTGCATCCAGAGGAACGCAATTGCAACCAGCACGAACATCAGCATGAAGCAGCTTGTCCAGACGTTCAGATAATCGTTCATCAAGCCGAAGCAGAGGGGCATGATGAACCCGCCGAGTCCGCCGATCAGGCCGACGATGCCAGCAACAGATCCGACATCATTCGGGTAGTAAACAGGGATGTGCTTGTAAATTGCGGCCTTTCCCAGTGACATGAAGAAGCCAAGCACAAAGACGATCATCGTGAAAGGTACAGCGCCCCAGCCAAAGCTGAAAGAGACATCACCCTTGATACCATGTACAACATAGTCCGTTTCTGGATAAGACAAGAGGAAGCAGCAAATCGCGCAGAAAATGAACGACCAGTACATAACGGCGCGCGCACCGTATTTATCAGATAAATACCCACCCACCGCACGGAAAAGAGAGCCTGCGATGGAAAACAGCGCTGCCAGAACGCCCGCTGTTTCGATGTCCATTTTATAGGTTCCGACATAATAGCGCGGCAGCCACAGCGCCAGCGCGACAAAGCCGCCGAATACGAAGAAATAATACAAGGAGAAGCGCCAAACCTGAAATTTCCCAAGGGGCTTTAGTGATTCACGCATGGATCTCGGCGCGGTATGTGCTGCTCTTTGTGCCTGAATCTGCGGCTCGTCCTTTGTGAACACCCAGAACAACACCGCCATCATAACCAATGCTACCGCCCAGGTCTGCGCTACCGTTTGCCAGCCGTAGGCAACCATGATAAAAGGTGCAATGAGTTTGGTGATCGCAGCACCGACGTTCCCCATGCCGTAAATGCCTAGCGCCGTTCCCTGGTGTTCCTTGTCGTACCATTTGGAAAGATACGCAATGCCGACAACAAAACTGCCTCCAGCAAGACCAATACCAAGCGCGGCTAGAAGCAGCATTTTGTAGGTATTGGCATAGGTTAGGCACCAGGTAAAAAAGGCCGAAGACAGCATCACGGCCATAAAGACGGGCCGTCCACCATATTGGTCGGCCCATATCCCTAAGAACAGCCTAGCAAGAGAGCCTGTCAGGATCGGCGTGCCAATCAGCAAGCTGAATTGGGTATCACTTAGGCCCATATCCTGTTTGATCTGCACGCCGATGATGGCGAAGATCGTCCAGACCGCGAAACAAGCCGTGAAGGTAACTGTGGTTAGGGAAAGTGTGAATTTCCGGTTTACTGTGGTGGGCATGGCGTATTTTCGTCAAATTATTCAAATAGTTAGCTTTTTAGAAGAAAAGACTTTGAAGCCTGCCTCTTCTCATCTGTTATGACACGTATAAAAAGTCGGTCACTTGATTCAGATCAAGACAATAACAGAACAACGCAGAACCGGGGAACAACTAGGATATAATGATTGGCTTACCCAAAGATTTTACGGGTACTAAGGAGCCACAATTCTTTGACAGCTTGGCTGAAACTAGTGTGCAAAAACTCCTGCATTAGCTCGGCAGAAGCGGATAAACCTCAACGACATCTCCTGGTTTCATCGTACCATAGTCTTCGGGGGCATATATCCAACAATCCATACTCAGGAATGGGCTTACACGGAAAGATTCTTGACCATCGAGAACATCCACGGTTATAGAGCCGTCCTCCCAGTATTCCAGCTTGCCTTTTAGCACTGTGTGTAACCCAGGTTTTTTTGAAAACGCGTGCATCACCCGCGCATAAATAGGAAGCTCTGGTTTCTGTTTTCTTGATACGCGTAAAGCCTCAGATACGAAGAAACGAAGGCCAACCGCTGTCGCTACAGGATTTCCGGGTAACCCAAAATAAAGTGCGCCAGAGGCTAGCTTAGCGAACAAATTTGGTTTCCCCGGCTTTAGCTTGATTTTATGATAAATAATGCGTGCGCCCACCTTCTCAATCCCTGCTCTCACAAAATCGAAACTCCCCGCCGAAACAGCTCCAGAAGATACGATGATGTCATATTTTTCGCTCTCTGCAGTACGAAGTGCAGCTACAAACTGTTCAGGGTCATCTCGAATGGTGTCGTGTATCGTCACATCTGCGTCGCAGGCCGTCAAAAAGGAGGACACATAGAACTTGTTTGCGTTATAAATCTCCCCATTGTAGAGGTCTTTTCGCAAATCATCGACAACCTCATCACCTGTCGGGATAAAAAGAACGCGGGGCTTCTTGTAAACAGAAATGTCAGAAATACCCAAGGTTGCTAGGGGCAGAATATGCCCTGTGGAAAGCCTTTCTCCAGCAGAAAGAACCCGCGCAGATTTCCTGAAATCCTCTCCCGCGTAGCGTATATGCTGGCTCGCGGCGGGCTTCTCGCTGAAAATAACAAAGTCACCATCCAGCACGGTATTTTCTATGGGTACAATAGCCTCTGTTCCCGCTGGTAGAGGTGCACCTGTCATAACATGCCAGCAGCATCCATCTTCTAGTGTCGCACCTTCGCAAGCTCTTCCTGCTCTTATAACACCAGATTTTTTAAGGCGCACAGGGACTGTCATCGCTTGGAATTCAGCAAGACGTACAGCAAAACCGTCCATCGCTGAATTATCGAAAGGCTGTATATCAAGCCCAGCGGTGACATCCCTTGCACACACGCGACCAACAGCATCGGTAAGTGCAACACACTCCGTCTCCGCCTTCATGCGTGAAGCCGAGTCCCTAATTGTTTGAAGTGCTTGGGCATAAGTAATCATAACACCCCATTCTAACGGTTGTATGCGGGTAGAAGTATTGATTCAGATCAAGTGCGCAGGAGAAAGGCTGATCGAAAACGAGGAATGAGGAAAGCAGTTAATAAAGACAAACTGTTTCAGCGTTTTCTAGAGCCTCCGATCAACAATGTCGGTGATTCTTTCTTGATGAATTGAGCGAGTGGGGTGCTAAAAATTCCGAAAGACAACGTTAAACGACTGCGGGACATGGAGCTTGTGAATATCTAGGAGGCGGTCTTGCGCTTTCATGAGACCCAGCGTGGGACGTTCATCGCTATGCGTAAAGTTTTGCACCGCGTGCGTCCCTAAAAATCCTCGCTGTTCCAGATCACGGATAATGGTAGATACGTCTTCTTCATCCATAAGGGCCGTATGCACGGTTGTCCTCACCTCAAATTCTACTTTTTTCTGTGTGCAGAGTAAATCAAGCGTCTGAGAAAAGAGGTCATATTTGTCCGTACCTGTCACATGCTTGAATTTCTTTGGTGGTGCTTTGTAATCCAGCGCCACATAGTCCAAAAATCCCGCATCAAGGTGTGACTTGATGATATCGGGGCGTAAGCCATTCGTATCCAGCTTTACCGCATAACCCATATCTTTGACTTTACGGATGAATGCAGGTAGGCCAGGGTATGCCGAGGCTTCACCGCCGGATAACACGACACCATCCAGAAGTCCTTGGCGTTTTTTCAAAAATTCCATCACTTGCCCCACATCGCCGCGGCCCTTGCTCTTGACGATTTGCGGGTTATGGCAATAGGGGCAACGCATATTGCACCCTGAAAACCAAACAATGCACGCTGTATGCTTCGGAAAATCCAGCATCGTGAAGGGCGTCACGGAATAAATGGGGAGAACGCCCGACTTTTCAATCGAGCATTCCTCCATGTCATTGTGCGTGATATTTAACTTCTCCATCGGTCAGACACCGCTGAATAAGTTTCCAGTATCAACCAAATCTTCGACAAAATGTTTACGTTGACGATGTTCGCCTTTCTTCCCTTTGTTGAAGCTATCCACAGGACGGAAGTAGCCCATGACGCGCGTCCAGACCTTTGTCTTGGCCTTGCAATGTGGGCATTCCGGCTGTTCACCATTCAAGTAGCCATGTGTATCACAGACCGAGAAAACAGGGGTGACGGTCACATAGGGTAGCTGATATGTTCCCAGAACCTTGCGAATGAAGCGTTTGCAGGCTTCCGAGCTTGATAATTTTTCATTCATATAGAGGTGGAGAACTGTTCCGCCTGTATATTTACATTGCAGACGGTTCTGCAACTCCAGCGCCTCAAACGGGTCTTCCGTATGGTCGACGGGGATTTGGGATGAGTTAGTATAATAGATGTTGTCGCCAAATCCGGCCTGAAGGATATCTGGGAAGCGTTTTTTATCCTCTTTTGCAAAACGGTATGTCGTCCCTTCGGCTGGTGTGGCTTCAAGGTTATAGAGATTGCCCGTCTGCTCCTGGTAGTCGATCAGCCGCGCACGCATATGGTCAAGAAGATGCAAGCTCATCTGCACGCCGTATTCATCGGTTATATCATGAGCGTCTCCAGTAAAATTCCTGACCATTTCATTAATCCCGTTAACACCGATGGTGGAGAAATGGTTGCGGAAGAACGGTAGATAGCGCGCCGTGTAGGGATAAAGGCCGCGATCATACATTTTCTGGACGAAAGCTCGTTTTTTCTCCAGCGTGGATTTTGCAATATCCATCAACCGCTCCACCTCGTTGGTTAGGCCAGTAAGATCTCCTTTGAAGCGGTAGCCAAGTCTTGCCATGTTCAAGGTTACAACTCCAATCGAGCCTGTCATTTCTGCAGAGCCAAAGAGACCGTTGCCGCGCTTGAGTAATTCGCGTAGGTCAAGCTGTAGCCGGCAGCACATGGAACGAACGGCCCCAGGAGAATACGCTTCTGGGTTAGGGCGTCGCTCTTTGGTGACAGGATCGACAATAAACTGACTACCCACAAAGTTCTGAAAATAAGACGATCCAACCTTGGCTGCGTTCTCGAATATCGTATCGGCTACCTTGCTATTCCAATCGAAGTCTTCAGTAATGTTTACCGTGGGAATTGGGAATGTGAAGGGCTGGCCTGTCGAGTCCCCTTGCGTCATTACTTCGTAATAAGCGATATTTATCATTTCCATTTCAGGGGCAAAATGCCTGAAGCACATATCTTCAAGGTTGCGAATCCCCATATCTCTTGCCTGAGCCTTCCGCAGAAGTGCATCATTATCTATGCCCTTGAAAAGATGCGCGTTGTTATACGTCGGCGCCTGATCACGCAAGTCCTCCGGCACGGTAATGTCGAGCGTGATATTGGTGAACGGAGATTGGCCCCAGCGTGCGGGAACATTGAGGTTATAGACGAATTGCCGGATGGCCTTTTTGACTTCCTTGAAAGAGAGCTGGTCGTAGAAAACATAAGGCGCGAGGTATGTGTCGAAACTTGAAAAAGCCTGTGCACCAGCCCATTCGGACTGCAGGATACCGAGGAAGTTGCTCATCTGACCGAGTGCTTCTCTAAAATGACGTGGTGGGCGGGACGATACGCGTCCTCCGACTCCGTTAAAACCATCGTTAAGCAGTGCCCGCAAAGACCAGCCGGCGCAATATCCCGTCAGGCAGTCAAGATCGTGAATATGGATGTCCCCCTGGCGATGTGCCGTTCCTTCTTCTGCGCTGTAGACTGTATCAAGCCAGAAATTGGCAATCACTTTCCCGGCGACGTTGTTAATCAAGCCTGAGTTTGAATAGCCGATATTTGCATTGGCATTGATCCTCCAGTCCGATCCTGAAACATATTCACTGACCGCTTCAGAGCAATCGACCTTCGTGCCACCGTAAAGCGTCACGACTTGATCGACGAGTTTATCTGGAGAAAGCTCCCCTTGACGGTTTTTACTTTGTAGAGCAGTGAGGTTCTGGGTTGCTTTTGGCATGGCTTTTTCCTTTTTTTTGCAAACAATAGTCACATCCCCTATTACGTAAAAAGACAAGCAGCAGGGAACATCGCAGAATGGAGAGTTCTAGTCAGAGACACTAGATATTGTGCTCTCCATGTCAATAACTACATCATCATGTGGTATAGTGACTTGATCTAGGTCAAATGCCCTACGATTTTGGCGAAAATACAATCCCCGCTGGTGGAAAGCGTGTGAAGAATGCACAGGTTATTCGTTATATGGCGCAGAATCATGCAGAAATTTTGGCGCAATTGGCAAAAAATCACAAAGATGGCATCTTTAAATCCCACGGACGCAATGGCTTAAAATACATGCCGCAAAACAATAGCTCCGACCGTCAGCACCAATAAAGCCAAGGGATAATAGCTGGCAATGTCAAATAGCCGAGCCGGTTCGGTGGTTATTTTTGTCGCGCTGTATAGAGAATATGCGGGCATAATGATAATCATAATTCCGATCATCAGCATCCATGCTACATAGGTTGGCCCCAAGGGTAGTGGCGAGATCGTTACAAGAAAACAGCTGCTAATGACTGTTAGCAATGCGGCACACATCACAATTCGCTTTGATATACCCTCTCCAAACCTTACAGGGATGGTTTTTGCACCTATGCGCGTGTCTTCTTCCCTGTCGTTCCAATCCGCTGGAATGTTTTGCCCCCCGATTTCCCAAAGGGATATCCAAGACAGCAAAAGCAGAAGAGGCCCAACCTTTGGTGTGGAATCGACAACGAGAATGGCAGACATAGGTCCAGCTGCTTTGACAAATCCACTCAAAATAATCCGCCAGTGCGTTACCCGTAGCAGCATACAATAGGCAACCTCGCAAACCGCAGCTAGACCAAGGATGATAAGGATATACGGGTTAAGAAGATATGCGCCCAGGACGGCTACAAGAAGCCAAAAAGACATCCATAGAATAGCCATTTTATAGCTGATCAATCCTTGTGCTATGGGGTGACGTAAGTCGCCAGCCTCCACACAATACTGCTGTCCACCGCCAGTATGAGCCATTTTGACCTTATCAACCTTACATCCGACGATATCGTTCAAGGCATAGATCGCCGTATATCCAGCAAAGGCCGTGATAAGGGACAAGATGGTTACGGATGTAGGCGGAAAGGCTCCCAGCCACAGCAGGGCGCAAAACGCAGGTGCGGCAATATCCAGCAGTGCGTGCTTGTTGCGAGAGAGCGCGAGAAAGTAGCTTAGAGGTTTTTTTGATAGCATGATATATAATTTACATCCGCGCCGGTTCTGAGACGAAAGTTTTTGGTCAAGGGGTTGTAGATAAAACTTGAGGTATCCAGCAGTGTCAGCCCATTCTGCTGAGACCATTTATGAAGCTCAGATGGCTTGATAAGGCTTTTGTAAGAATGCGTCCCCCTCGGCAGAAGGCGCAAAACATATTCTCCGCCAATAATTGCAAATAGAAACGCTTTCAGGCTTCTGTTGATCGTGGAAAAAAAAGCATACCCACCAGGCTTTAATAGCTTCGCGCAAGCCTTCACTGTGCTGGCTGGGTCTGGTACGTGTTCCAACATCTCCAGACAACATACCACATCAAATTTCTTCGCATGGGTGTCAGCCATTTCTTCGCAGTTTTTTAGACGGTAATCAATCTTAATACCCACTTCTTTGGCGTGCAGTTTTGCGATTTCGAGTGGGCGGCTTGATAAATCAATTCCCATAGCATTCGCTCCCGCACGCGCCAGACTTTCCGTCAGAATGCCGCCGCCACACCCTACATCAAGCACTTGTTTATTGGCGACATCCACCTGATCGGCAATAAATTTGAACCTGATCGGATTTATCTTGTGCAGCATTCCCATGCTGCCATGCTCGTCCCACCAAAGAGAGGCTAGCTTTGAAAACTTATCCAGTTCCGACACATCGACGTTCGTATGTGTTTTCATATCTATACATCCACTTCTTAAAACAAAGATGAGCCTTGTTTAGCTCATCAGGCGTTATATCATTCGCAAAAATGCATTGTCCTATCCCACTTGGTAACGGAATGCGTTGCAGGCCATTGCGGTGGCACGCGCGCTCGATGATCGAGTGCCAAAGGACGGCAGGCGTTACTTCCTGGATGGAGGGTAAATGATAAGGAAGCCCCGCAATCAACGTTAGAATACGACTTACATTTCCTTCAGATAGCGATCCTCTGACGTTTGCTAAAAATACTGAGAGAATAATATCCATGAGGACAGCTTCGCCGTGAAGAACATCGTGGCCGGGTGCCATCTCATAAGCTAGGCTGAACGTATGGCCGAAATCTACAGTACGCGCTAAGTTATTCTCATGCAAATTAGGTGCAAGCTCATTAATCATGAGGTCGATAGAGCGCTCAAGAATGGCGTCGCCCGCTGCGCTTTGAAAATTATTATTAACGCAGGATATGCCGTCTTTTTCCAGCCATTCAAAAAGCTCTGCATCCAGAATGACGGCAAGTTTGATAATTTCGCCTAACCCATTCATGATATGTCGATGCGGCAGAGTTTTCAGGAAAGACCGATCCAACAAAACACTAAGCGGTGGCTCAAATGCGCCAATTCTGTTTTTATTGCCGTTAAAGTTGATGCCGCATTTAATACCTATCGCAGCATCCACATATCCCATCAGCGTGGTCGGTATTTTGATATGTGGAACGCCGCGTCTATATACGCTGGCGACAAAGGCCACAACGTCGGTCAATACGCCGCCGCCGATGGCAATAACAGGCTCGTCCCGCCGCCGGATAGGAAAGGTATCCAACTTTTCCAACAAAGAGGTCATGGATGAGAGCGATTTATTTTCTTCTCCTGGCTCGAACAGCTCAATGCGTGTTTCGATACCAAAATGATTAAAATAAGAGGCTATTTCAGGTTGAAAGTTTTTAATGTTTTTGTCCAGCACAACAAAACGTCGAGAGCCTTGTCCGGCGCCAATACTGGATAGAGTTGGATTGTTGATATCAAAGAAAGAAGCCCCAGATACAATATCGTATTTGGTTTCATCTGTAACAAAGATAGATCGTACAGGAAGGGGAGTCTTCATGCCGCGACCCCAAATACACCGAGCCACTCGCTCTCAAAATGCAGCAACATTTTGGCGATCTTTTGTGCCTCTTTGATGTTGTGATGGGTGAACTGCCCACAATCTTTGTCGTTTGCATATGGAATCTCACTCATAGACAGTATCTGGGTAAGGATTTTTTTGTAAATTTTTTGAACGACCCTGGCACGCGCCTCGTTCAGCAGTATGAGATAAAAACCCGTCTGGCACCCCATAGGAGCTACGCTGATAAACGAGTCAGGCAGATGTTCTCGGAATCCTGCAAGAAACAAATGCTCCAGTGAGTGTATCTGTATCGTCGACATATAGCTTGTATTTGGCTGTGTAATCCGAAGATCAAAAACATAAACGCAATCCCCCTGTGCCCCACGCTTTTCGGAGGAAAGGCGGATATAGGGTGCTTTGACGAGGCGGTGATCCAGCTCGCCCATAGAGTCAAGCTCCCATCCAAGACTGCTTAAATCGTTAGCTGTTTTCGTCATGCTGCTCCTTGCCGATAATTTCGTGCATTTGACAGTATCTGGATACTTTCTTGCAGGGCTTTTTCCCAAGTATTCACATGGTGGTACAGCTCTACGGTCGCATATCCATTAAAGCCACTTTCCTCTAGAGTCTGGAAGGTTTGCTTAAAGTCAATTTCACCGTAACCGGGAATTTCATGATAGTGAACCTTCCCGGTCAATGTATTGGCGACTTTTTTGTCCAATATTGTCTTTCCGGTTTTTTTTGACAACGCCGTTCTTAAATAGCGAAGAACCGGCTTTGCCCGATCAAGAACATAGAAACTCAACCCCGGCACTGAAACCGCATAGGTGTTGATTTCCCGGTCGAGCGTATCATCAGACATTTTCAACTCTTTATAACCGATAAACTGAATAGCATTTACCCCGGCAAGATCGCGCATGGTCGTGAGCGTAGCTCCATCCGGCATATCGTCGTAAAAGCAGATCGACTGTTCCCTGCTGGCAAATAGAAAATCGCAAGTGTCAGGGAAATAAATGAGATAGTCTGCAAAGTCAAAATCCATCACGAGGTCGCTCGAATAGGGTTTTAGCTTCACATTGCACCCAGTGGTTGTATCCGATATATGAAGGTATGCGGTGTATGGGGCAGCTGCCGCAACTGCCTCTATGTAATTTTTCTGCGAACAGTAGGCGTGGCACAAATCCATGTGCAGCCGGAATTGTCTGGAGCCTATCGTTTTAACGATGGCCATTCCTTCGTCCAGAGTCTCGATCAGCATACCGGGTTCCGGCTCGATGGTGAGTGTGATGTCTCCGATATCCTTCATGCACTCGTGGATGCTGTCCGCCAATATTTCGTTGGGGGTTATCTGTGGATTGCGGATATGCTCATCACGAATAAAGCCACTGCCAAAGCTGACGATGGGAGCTTTCAGGGTTTTGGCGATTTCTATACCTTTTTTGATCAGGGCGATTCTCTGCTTGCGACCAGCTTTATCAAGGCATATGACGGAAGGCTCATGCGGCCTGTCAGAGAGGAAGGCGATTGTCGGCGTTGCGATGCAGGCTGGCTTAATGCTTTTTGTATCAAAGTAATCGCGGATTTTCTTTAGGTCTTGAGAATTCAGTTCAAATGGGTTGAATTGATCTTTGTCAAAAGACAGTTCAATCCCGTCGTATCCAGCTCTTTCGACGGCATCGATGGCTGAAAATAAATTCAAATTCAGAAGGCCATTGGTGCTATATGAGAGTTTAATCATACTCTTTCCCGACCTTTCTTTTTAAAATAGCTTGATGGCTAATATCATGACCATTCCTGTAATATACGATTTGATCCAAGTCAAGCACCATGGATTTTAAATGTTATCCTAACGAGGTCTCGCCATAGCCGCATGATTTTTCTAAGAAAGTGGTCGTTCTATGCAGATTTTTGAACATTCACTCATGGCATCGGAAAGTTCTATAAGAAACTTACGGTTTCATCTTGTTGATCATGGCAAGAGAAAAATCATGAGCATGCACTGAGAGCAGAACCCTATCTCCGGTACGCCAACACTGGGCATCTTCCATCGCCAGGTATACTTTTGTTATCTCATTATCAATCTGAAGTACGGCAACCCGCTTTGAGCCCTCGTTTTGGACAGCAAGAACGATGCCCACTAGCTTGACCCACGCCGCCGCATCCGCTGTGCCAAAGGCTTCGGCTGGCGGCCCAGACCGGATAATTTTGCCATCCTTCATTACAAAAACACGATGGGACAATTTAAAGACCTCACTGATATCGTGCGATACGAAGATCGTAGGGATTTCAAATCTGTTAGAGATGGAAAGAAATTCATCTTGTAGTCTGAGCCGCATATCCAAATCCAGCGCCGAGAAAGGTTCGTCCAGCAAAAACAACTGTGGCTTATTTAATAATGTGCGTATAAGTGCGACGCGCTGTTTCTGCCCGCCGGACAAATGGAGGGGCTTGCGGTCAGCAAGCCCGGTGAGTGCCGCCATTTCAAGAAACTCATCAATTAGAAAAGAGTCGTTCTTATTTTTCAGGGCATATTGCAGGTTTTCTTGTACCGTCATGTTGTGGAAAAGATTGTAATCTTGAAAAACGAAGCCAATTTGCCTCTTCTGAACGGGCTTGTTGATCTTACGGGAGCTGTCAAACCACACATCACCATTGACTTGGATCAATCCTTCATCTGGGTTCGTCAGCCCAGCGATCATCCTCAGCACGGTTGTTTTCCCCACTCCAGACGGGCCAAAGAGGGTCGATATTCCGGCCTCCATAATTTCAACATCGATATCGAGTTGCATCGGGCCGCTGCCTGTTGTTAGACTCTTCTTTGCTTTGATCTTTATCATCTAAAAACACTTAGCCATTTCTTATTGATGATGTTTAATACAAACAGCACAGTAAATGAAATGACGAACAGTATGCCGGAATAAACGCCTGCTGTTGTGTAATTTAGCGCCTCAACCTCACTGAAAATAGCGATAGAGACCGTGCGCGTCTCGCCTGGAATGCTGCCGCCCAGCATCAGGACGACGCCAAATTCACCGACCGTATGGGCAAAGGCCATGACGATGCCGGTGAGTAAAGAGGGCTTGATGTTTGGAAGGATAACATTCAAAAGTGTTTTCCACCGCGATTTGCCCAGCGTGTAAGAAGCCTCTATAAGCGATGGAGGGAGGCTTTCAAGTCCAGCGCGGATCGGGTTGACCATGAACGGAAAGCTGAACAGGACAGAGCCAATAACAAGCCCAAGGAAGCTGAAAACAATGTTAATATCTAGCGTCGTTGCCAGAAAATTCCCCAGAAAGGAGTTGGGGCTGAAGAAAACAAGAAGATAAAATCCCAAGACCGTGGGCGGCAAGACTAGTGGCATACTAATAAGCGGCTCGACGATGTATTTCCATTTGCGCTTGGTAAACGCGCAGGCATAGGCTATCGGGACCCCTATCAAGAACAGGACGGTGGTTGCCGCAAGCGCCAGTTTAAATGTTAAGATAAAGGGAGCTAAATCGATGTTCACAACTAAACCTTCACATAATCACTCATATTGATCCTGTTGCCACCCTTTAAGGCAGCGTATAACCATGCTTTTTGAAAACAGCTCCGGCTTCGCTTGAGTATAGGAAGTCAAAAAACTTCTGAGCGACTTCTATATTGCGCTGCTGTGCATATTTAAGTATGACAGCGCTTTGTGCGATAGGCTCATATGCTTTCTGGTCAACCTCTATCCATTTGCCTTGCCCCTTCATGTTTGGTGCAACAACAACGGATTTTGCCGTTATACCCAGGTCAACCGTCTTTGTTGTGATGAATTGGTTGGTTTGGGCAATACTCTCTCCATAGACGATTTTGCTCTGCACCTGGGGGTATAGCCCGTAAAACTTTATGGCATTCATGGCTTGGCGACCATATGGGGCTGTTTTCACGGATGCAATAGCAATTTTCTTCACTCTGTTGCTTGCCAGGACAGGAAATCCCTTTGATAGATCGACATCGCGCATCGTCCAGATCACCAGGCTACCGTAGCCATAAACTTTTGGTGTATTGTGAGTAAGCCCCTCCGTTTGCAGCATTTGAGGGTAGTTCATGTCTGCCGAAATAAAGACATCAAACGGCGCGCCATTCTTGATTTGAGCGGTAAATTTGCCGGAAG
Organism: Alphaproteobacteria bacterium 43-37; assembly: GCA_001897475.1. GTDB lineage: Bacteria > Pseudomonadota > Alphaproteobacteria > 43-37 > 43-37 > 43-37. The sequence goes on along the minus strand of MKSY01000025.1, from coordinate 18,974 downwards.
AGCCGATAACCCCATCAATAGTCACACCTGTTTTCTTCTCAAAAATTTGTTTCAGTTCTTCAAATACATATTGTGCGTTTGCTGCCACCGCAACAGTCAGGTCGGCTGCAAAAACCTGTACAGGCAACAACAGAGCAAGCAGAAAGAAGAGTATAATTGAGCGTCTTTTCATGGTTTTTCTCCAGAGCATTAGAATTTAATGGAGGCTTGCGTATAAACCCAATCTACTAAGTTATGTGGATCGCTTTTGCGCGTGTATTTGGACTCCACCTTTGATTCATTATAGCTGAGGGGATATAACGATATGAGATAGAAAGGTGACTTGACCCAGATCAAACGCCAGCCGAAAAGAAACGTCAGCGAGAAAAAGAGGGCCAATTTTATTCAAAGTGGCTGTCATTCGGTATGCTATTATACAGGGCGATTTTCCTGTTATCGCCGCGATTTTCCCTGTCACACTCGTGCTCTTTTTTTTGTCACCCTCGCGAAAGCGGGGGGCCATAAAAAACCTGGGTTCCCGCATCAAGTGCGGGAATGACTAAGAGGGGTGCGGGAAGGCAAGGAAAGATGTGCGGGGTGACAAAGAGAGGGGCGGGGTCTGTGCCATCCTTGCCCCTTTTTTGTCATTCCCGTGAAAACGGGAACCCACCTTTTTTATAAATCTAAGATCAGTTAAGCTGGAAGACTCGCATACGCGAGGAAGACAAGGGGAGGTGTGCAGGAAGGCCAAGAGCAGCAAGCTCAGAGAGTGTAGGTTCCGGCGGAGGGGTGGCAGCTAACAATAACTTGCGTTTGCGGCTTGTTGTGGCAGGATATCGCATTTGAATAACAAAGAGCTAGAAAAATGAGTAAATGGCATTTACAAGTGGTTACGCTTGAGTTAGTTTTCAGGTGGTATAACGTTTTGAAGTCATAGTAGTGAACGTATTATTGATCGAATATCTGCCGATATTAATCTTTGTGGGGATAGCTGGTGTGCTATCTGCTGCGATGGTAGGCATTGCTTTTTTTAGATCGAAATCATCTCCCAGCGTTGAAAAATTGGCTGCCTATGAGTGTGGGTTTGAAGCTTTCAGTGATTCCCGGCTGCGATTTGATGTTCGTTTCTACTTAGTGGCGATATTGTTTATTATCTTTGACCTTGAAGTGGCTTTTCTGTTTCCGTGGGCCATTTCGTTTAGTAAAATAGGTTGGTTTGGCTATAGCTCAATGATGCTGTTTTTAGGCCTCTTGACGATTGGTTTTATTTATGAATGGAAAAAGGGAGCCCTGGAATGGTAATTAAGCCCCCTCATGATTCAGGTCAAAATGCATTGTATGGCGGTTTGGAAAATCGCTCGCCGGATGAGCTTCTCAAAACTGTGCACGATGAAATTAGCCATAAAGGCTTTATGCTCACGCAGGTTGATAAGGTTGTTGGCTGGGCCCAGAGTGGCTCTCTTTGGCCGTTGACATTTGGTTTGGCATGCTGCGCGGTTGAGATGATGCATACAGCCGCAAGCCGATATGATCTTGACCGTTTTGGAGTTGTGTTCCGTCCCAGCCCTAGGCAGGCAGATCTGATCATTGTAGCTGGAACGCTCACGAACAAAATGGCTCCAGCGCTTAGGACGCTCTATGATCAAATGGCTGATCCAAAATGGGTGATTTCTATGGGCTCATGTGCCAATGGTGGCGGGTATTATCATTACTCGTATTCAGTTATTAGAGGATGCGATCGTATTATTCCGGTCGATATTTATGTTCCTGGTTGTCCACCCACAGCGGAAGCTTTGCTGTATGGCATTTTAAGGCTGCAGGACAAAATTAAACGCACCCGAGTTTATCATCGCTAAAAGAGTCAAGCTGTGCCTGAGAAATTAAAAGAATATTTATCTGAAAAATTGGCCTCAAAATTGCAGCAATGTATTTTTGAGCGAGGCGAAATTACACTTGTGACGTTGCCTGAAAATTTGACCAATGTTTTGTATTTTTTGCGAGACGATTCGGCTTGTCAGTTCCAGCAGCTGATGGATGTGTGTGGTGTGGATTGGCCAGCTCGGGATAAGCGTTTTGACGTGGTTTATCATCTGCTCAGCCTCACGCGAAACCAGCGCATTCGCGTTAAAACAGAGGCTGGCGAAATGGAAAGTGTTCCAACGGCGACGGGTATTTATAAGTCTGCCGGGTGGTGGGAGCGCGAAGTTTGGGATATGTATGGCATAAGCTTTTCTGGCCATCAAGACATGCGTCGTATTCTCACGGATTATGGTTTTGAAGGCTTCCCAATGCGTAAGGATTTTCCTCTCACGGGTTATTATGAAGTACGGTATGATAGTGAGAGCAAAAAGGTTGTATATGAGAGTGTGAATCTGGCTCAAGCTTATCGAACATTTGATTTTGAAAGCCCATGGGAAGGAACGCAAATTCTTGTGCCAACTGATGAGAAAGGCGCGGGATAATCATGGCGATCAAACTTGAAAAAGCAGGTTCTGAGGACGACTCATTTCTCTTGAACTTTGGTCCGCAACATCCGGCTGCCCATGGAGTTTTGCGTTTGATCTTGGAGTTGGATGGCGAGGTTATTGAGCGCGCAGACTCTCATATTGGCCTGTTGCATCGCGGGACGGAAAAACTCATTGAGCACAAAACATACCTGCAAGCAATTCCCTATTTTGATCGTTTGGATTATGTCTCACCTATGTGTCAAGAGCATGCCTTTGCCTTGGCAGTTGAGCGGTTATTGAATGTTAAGGTTCCAGCAAGAGGGCAATACATTCGGGTGCTGTATAGCGAAATTACTCGCCTTTTGAATCACTTATTAAACATCACAACCATGGCGTTGGATGTCGGCGCGATGACGCCATTGCTCTGGGCTTTTGAAGAGCGTGAAAAGCTGATGGAGTTTTATGAAAGGGCCTCTGGAGCAAGACTTCATGCGGCATATTTTAGGCCCGGCGGTGTGCATGCTGACCTTCCTGCCGATTTGTTGGAAGACATATCAACATTTACAGATAATTTTCATAAGCATATCGACGATTTAGAAACATTGTTGACAGACAATCGCATTTTTAAACAACGGACTGTTGATATTGGTATTGTTTCACCAGAACAAGCCTTGGATTGGGGGTTTAGCGGCCCTATGTTGAGAGGTTCAGGTATTCCTTGGGATTTGAGAAAGTCTCAGCCATATGAGGTTTACGGGGACATGGAATTTGAGATACCCATCGGCAAGAATGGTGATTGCTATGACCGCTATTTGATTCGTGTTTTAGAGATGAGGGAAAGCCTCAAAATTATGCGTCAGTGCCTGGATAATATGCCAGCTGGTCCGTTTAAATCCCAAGATGGGAAGGTAGCCCCACCTTCACGAGCGCAGATGAAGGAATCAATGGAAGCATTGATTCATCATTTCAAACTTTATACCCAAGGGTATGATGTGCCTGCTGGTGAATGTTATGCATCCGTTGAAGCGCCAAAGGGAGAGTTTGGTGTATACCTCATTTCCGATGGAACCAATAAGCCATATCGCTGCAAAATTCGTCCGCCTGGCTTTGCCTTTTTACAAGGACTAGACTTTATGTCGCGCGGACATATGCTGGCAGACGTAGTATCAATTATCGGTTCGATGGATGTTGTTTTTGGGGAGATTGATCGGTGACGGTTAGACCACAAAAGAGTGGCAAAGCGTTTTCTTTCTCAAAGGAAAATGAAAAGAAGGCTAAAGAGTTTATATCCCATTATCCAAAGAGCAAGCAAGCTAGCGCCGTGATAGCGCTTTTTGAGCTGGCTCAGCGGCAATCGGGAGGCTGGTTGCCTGAGGAAGCTATTGTTTATGTGGCTCAATATCTGGATATGCCATTAATCCGTGCTACAGAAGTGGCAACGTTTTACACGATGTTTAACCTAAAGCCCGTGGGTGAGCATTTCATCCAAGTTTGTACCACAACGCCGTGTTGGCTTAGGGGGACTGATGCTATTATGACGACATGTCAGAAAGAATTGGGAATTGGAGCCGGCCAAACAACAAAAGACAAGAAATTTACGGTTGTTGAAGTAGAGTGCCTTGGAGCGTGTGTGAATGCGCCGGTTGTGCAAATTAACGATGATTTTTATGAAGATTTAGACGCAAAATCATTTGAAGAGTTGCTCTTAGCGCTGAAGGCTGGAAAGCCTATTAAACCTGGTTCGGCTTTAGCTCGCCAATGTTCAGCTCCAGTTGGGTTTTCCCCTCAAGCGAATACAGTAAAAGTGGCTGTCAAAAAAGCTGAAGCAACAAAAAAACCTGACAGCCCAAAAGCGGCCGCACCTAAAGCTCAAACTACTCCAAGGCCCAAGGCTAAGCTTGCGCCAAAAGCATCTACTGGAGCAACAAAGCTTAACGGCAAATCTGCTCCCAGAACAGGCCAGAAAAAGAATAAGGATGTATAGCCCAAATGCTTAATGATAGTGATCGCATCTTTACGAACCTTTATGGTTTCCAAAGTTGGAATTTGAAGGCAGCCCGTGAGCGTGGAGATTGGGATAATACAGCAGGTTTGATCAAGAAGGGATCAGAGTGGATCATCGAGGAAATGCGCACATCTGGCCTAAGAGGGCGTGGCGGAGCGGGCTTCCCAACTGGGATGAAATGGTCTTTTATGGCGCCCCAAGATGGCCGCCCAAGGTACTTGGTTGTGAATGCGGACGAAAGCGAACCGGGGACATGTAAGGATCGGGATATCATTCGCAATGAGCCGCAGAAATTGATAGAAGGTTGCTTGTTGGCTGGCTTCGCGATTCAAGCGAAAGTTGGTTATATTTATATTCGTGGTGAGTTTTACCGTGAAGCAGAACGGTTGCAGCAGGCAGTAGATGAAGCCTATGCATCGGGTTTGCTGGGTAAAAATGCTGCGAAGAGTGGATGGGACTTTGATTTGTATATCCACCGTGGCGCTGGGGCTTACATATGCGGCGAAGAGACTGCTCTTCTCGAAAGCTTAGAAGGTAAGAAGGGGATGCCTAGGCTGAAACCTCCTTTTCCAGCTAATATTGGTTTATGGGGGTGTCCAACTATTATCAATAACGTTGAGACCATCGCTGTTGCGCCCACGATTCTACGCCGTGGAGGTGAATGGTTTGCTGGTATCGGGCGGCCAAATAACACGGGCACCAAGGTTTTTTGTATCTCTGGCCACGTTAATAATCCTTGCAATGTGGAAGAAGAAATGGGCATTCCGTTAAAAACACTTATTGAGAAGCATGCAGGGGGTGTTCGAGGGGGATGGGACAACTTATTGGCAATCATTCCTGGTGGTTCATCCGTTCCTTTGATTCCAAGATCAATTTGCGATACGATTTTGATGGATTTTGACAGTCTAAAAGCAGCCAAAACCGGCTTAGGTACAGCGGCTGTGATTGTGATGGATAGGACCACAGATATTGTTAAGGCCATTGCCCGACTTTCTAAGTTTTATATGCATGAAAGTTGTGGCCAATGCTCACCTTGTCGGGAGGGAACAGGCTGGATGTGGCGTATTTTAGAGAGAATCGCTAAAGGTAATGCGAAAGTGGAAGAGATCGATGAATTGCTGGATGTAAGCTATCAGATAGAGGGGCATACGATTTGCGCCCTTGGGGATGCCGCTGCTTGGCCAGTGCAAGGATTGATCAGGCATTTTAGAGATGAGATGGAATTGCGGATTCGCTTAGCTAAGGCTGAGGTGGCACATGCCTAAAATGACTATTAACGGTAAGGAAGTCGAATTTGAAGCAGGGATGACCATTCTGCAGGTTGCTGAGGTGTCTGGCGTTGAAATTCCTGTGTTTTGTTATCATCCAAAGTTGAATATTGCAGGCAACTGCCGCATGTGCTTGGTTGAGGTTGAAAAATCCCCCAAGCCAGTGGCTAGCTGTGCTATGCCGGCTGCGGAAGGTATGGTTGTAAGGACTAACTCTCCGTATGTTGAAAAGGCACGCAAAGGTGTTCTAGAATTTTTGCTGATCAACCACCCGTTGGATTGCCCTATCTGTGACCAAGGTGGGGAATGTGACCTTCAGGATTTGACCCTTTATTATGGCCCAGGGGTTGGTAAATACAAGGAAAACAAGCGCTCAGTTTCAGAAAAGTATTTTGGTCCTCTGATCAAGACCTGGATGACACGTTGTATCCATTGCACGCGGTGTGTTCGTTTTGCTTCTGAAATTGCTGGTACCTCTGAATTAGGGGGCGTAGGTCGTGGTGAACATACAGAAATTGTCACATCAGCCATTGAAGGCGCTATCGCATCGGAGCTTTCGGGTAATATGATAGATATTTGCCCAGTTGGTGCGCTGACATCAAAACCCTATGCCTTTCGTGGTCGTTCGTGGGAGTTAACGAAGACAGACAGCATTGATGTGTTTGATGGTGTTGGTGCGAATATCCGCGTGGATAGCATCGGGACGGAAGTGATGCGGATTTTGCCCAGGCAGAATGATGATGTTAACGAAGAATGGCTCGCAGATAAATCTCGGTTTGCCTATGATGGTTTAAAAAGTCAGCGGTTAGATCGCCCCTATGTTCGTAATAACAAAGGAAAGTTGGTCGAAGCAACGTGGGATCAAGCATTCAGTGCCATTGCACTTAAATTGAAAGATGCAAAAAAGGAGCGGGTAGCGGCACTTGTTGGTGGGATGGTTGAGCTAGAGTCGGCTTTTGTATTGAAACAATTGATGCTCTCATTGGGTGTCAAGAACATTGATTGCCGGCACGATATGAGCGATTATGATGTTTCTAAACCTGGGCACTATCGCTTCAATACCACTATTGCGGGCATTGAGGATGCGGATGTTTGCTTGTTGATTGGTACGCAGCCACGTTTTGAAGCGCCATTGATCAATGCTCGATTAAGGAAGCGGTATTTCCAAAATGGATTACAGGCGGCCCTCATTGGTGCATCATATGAGTCAACCTTTCCTCTTGAGCATCTAGGTGATGATGCTGCAATTTTAAATGAAATCCTCTCGGGCAAACATTCTTTTGCCAAAATTCTGAAAAATGCAAAAGCCCCCATGATTATCTTGGGTGAGGGAGCATTAACTTCGACAAATGGTTCTGATATTCACACACTAGCGCGTGCCATTGCTGATACACATAAGATGATTCGGAAAGATTGGAACGGATTTAATGTGTTGCATACTTCTGCTTCACGTGTTGGGTGTTTGGACATTGGATTTGTACCGGTCAAAGGTGGTTTGGGAACAAGGGAGATCATCCAAAAATCTCAAAAAGGTTTGATGGATATTTTGTACTTGCTTAGTGTTGATGATATTCCACCTTCAGCACTTGAAAAGCCTTTTGTGATTTACCAAGGGCATCACGGTGACCAATCTGCTGCACATGCAGATGTGATTCTGCCTGGTGCTGCTTACACGGAAAAAGAAGGTACGTATGTGAATGTTGAGGGACGCGTGCAGCGGGCATTTAAAGCCATTTTCCCTCCCGGTGAGGCCAAAGAGGATTGGAAGATCGTGCGTGCTTTGTCAGATTATGTGGATGGTGGTCTTGAATATGTTAACCTTGATCAACTTCGTCATGCCATGATCGCAGAATTTCCTCATTTGAAGGTCCTTAATGTAGCGACGCCAGAAGCAATTGACGCTTCTAAAGCAACCGATCAAAAAGATGTGAAAGGCAAGCTCAAGCCAACAATTGCAAACTACTATATGACAGATCCTATCTCACGGAATTCCCTCACTATGGCTAGATGTACTCAGGAAATTATCGAGGGTAAATGGCCCAAACTTGGATTGATAGGAGAGTAATATGGCAGAGCTTTTTGCAAGTTATATTTTGCCTGTTATTATCATCGCTTTGAAAGTAGTCGCACTGGCATTACCGTTGATTATTGCTGTGGCTTTCTTAACGTATTTTGAACGCAAAGTAATTGGGTACATGCAGCTGCGTGTTGGGCCAAATACTGTTGGGCCATTTGGATTGCTGCAGCCATTTGCGGATGCCATCAAGTTGATGCACAAGGAGATCATCCTTCCAACAGCAGCCAACCCTGTCATTTTCATTATCGCACCCATGCTAACGTTTACCTTAAGCCTGGTTGCTTGGGCCGTTATTCCACTGGATACGGGGCTAGTTTTAGCAGATATCAATGTGGGGATTTTGTATCTGTTTGCCATATCCTCTTTAGGTGTATATGGCATTATCATGGCAGGCTGGGCAAGTAACTCGAAGTATGCTTTTTTAGGAGCATTGCGTTCGGCTGCGCAAATGGTTTCATACGAGGTTTCCATTGGCGTGGTGATTGTTTGTGTTCTTCTTTGTGTTGGTTCTCTTAATTTAACAGATGTGGTGATGTCACAGCAGAGGCTCTGGTTTATTGTGCCATTATTTCCGATGTTCATCGTGTTTGTGGTATCCATGTTGGCGGAGACTAACCGTTCACCGTTTGATTTGCCTGAGGCTGAAGCAGAATTGGTGGCAGGTTATAACGTCGAATATTCATCCATGACATTTGCGCTATTCTTTTTGGGTGAGTATGCCAACATGATTTTGATGAGCGCCATTTGCACGATCTTGTTTTTGGGTGGCTGGTTGCCACCAGTTGCTGCTTTAGCATGGGTTCCTGGAATCATTTGGTTTAGTCTGAAAGTGGCATGTGTACTGTTTATATTTTTATGGGTGCGAGCAACGTTTCCACGTTATCGCTATGACCAGCTAATGCGTTTAGGTTGGAAAGTATTTTTGCCATTTACATTAATTTGGCTCATTATTACTGCAACGGCCATTAAAATCATTGGCTATATCCCATACAAGATTTAAGGGGGAAGAGGTGAAAAGAAATTTAGGTCATTGGCTCCGTTCTTTTACGCTGATTGAATTGGCTAAGGGGCTTTTACTGACTCTTAAGTACTTCTTTAAAAAGAAATACACATTAAACTACCCTTATGAAAAAGGTCCTATTAGTTCACGTTTCCGTGGTGAGCATGCGCTGCGTCGTTATCCAAGTGGTGAAGAGCGCTGCATTGCGTGCAAGCTTTGTGAAGCGGTTTGCCCTGCGCAAGCAATCACCATTGAATCAGAACCCAGGGAAGATGGGAGTAGGCGGACAACGCGCTATGATATTGATATGGTGAAGTGTATTTACTGCGGATATTGCCAAGAAGCTTGTCCCGTGGATGCTATTGTCTTGGGGCCCAATTTTGAGTTTGCCGCTGAGACTCATGAAGAGTTGATCTACAATAAGCAAAAGCTATTGGATAATGGCGATCGTTGGGAGGCTGCACTTGCCGCAAATTTGAAGAAGAATGCTGGTGATGGCGCGTAGAATACAGGTGTTTTATTTAGGCGAAGGTTAAGAGTTGTGAGTGTTGTTTTTCTAACGTTTCTTTTGTTCTCAGTGGTGCTTTTAAGCTCAGCAGTAATGGTTATTTCTGCTCGAAACCCTGTACATTCAGTACTATTCCTTATCTTGTGTTTTTTCAATGCGGCAGGAATTTTTGTTTTGCTTGGAGCGGAACTGCTAGCTATGTCGCTCGTTATTGTTTATGTGGGGGCTGTAGCTGTCTTATTTCTGTTCGTTGTTATGATGTTTGATTTGCATCTTGGCGTCATCAAGCAAGAAGCATCGCGCTACAAAAGCATTGGTATATTAGTTGGGCTTGTATTAGTCGTGGAACTTGGCTTCCTCTATATGAATTGGCAATCAGCATCAAATACTCATGAAATTTTATCACATCCTATAACCCCGGGACGAACAAATGCCCATGCTATAGGAGATATACTCTATACGGACTATTTCTTTGTATTCCAATTGGCAGGCTTGGTGCTTCTGGTGGCTATTATTGGTGCTATTGTTTTGACGCTGAAGGATCAAGCTACTTCGAAGAGGCAGAGCATCAGCCGTCAGCTTCAACGTAATCCTCAAGATGCCGTAACATTGGTTAATCCTGAGAAAGGGAAAGGAGTTCGCCTATGATCGAGATGAGTTATTATCTGATCCTTGCCGCAGCGCTTTTTAGCACTGGGGTGGTAGGTATCTTTTTGAATACAGGCAATATCATCGTGATCTTGATGTCCATTGAGATTATGCTTTTAGCCGTTAACATTAATTTTGTTACGTTCTCAAGCTTTCTGAATGACCTTGTTGGGCAAGTGTTTAGCATTTTTATTTTAACTATTGCGGCAGCTGAGGCCGCTATTGGCTTAGCGATTTTGGTGGTTTATTTCCGTCGTCGACAGACAGTGAATATCTTGCAAGATCAGGAATTAAAGGGATAATAATGATATATTTAGCGTCCATATTTTTACCTTTAATCAGCTTCATCATCCTTGGTCTTTTTGGATCGAAACTAAAAGATCAGGGGGCGGCATGGATTAGCGCGAGTTTAGTAATTTTATCTGCCATTTGCGGAAGCATGGTGTTTTATAAGGTTGCGGTGCTGGGAAAGGCTGAGGTTTTCCATTTAATGGATTGGGTTAGCTCCCCAACATTCTCTGCCTCTTGGAACTTAAAGTTTGATACCTTAAGTGCGATTATGGTTCTGGTTGTAACCAGTGTTTCATCCATGGTTCATGTCTATTCTATTGGGTATATGCACCATGATCCGTCTGTTCCAAGATTTTTAGCATATTTAGGCTTATTTACTTTTTTCATGTTGATGTTGGTTACGGCGTCTAACTTATTGCAGCTATTTTTTGGTTGGGAAGGCGTTGGTCTTGCTTCCTACCTTTTAATCGGTTTTTGGTATGAAAAAGAATCTGCCAACGCAGCGGCAATGAAGGCTTTTGTTGTTAACAGAATAGGTGATGTGAGCTTTGCATTAGGGCTCCTTTTGATTTATGTGGTTACGGGAAGTTTGGATTTTGATGTTATTTTTTCAAAAATTGATCTAATCAGCCATACACAATGGAGCTTTTTAGGTATCCACATTCAGGCAGCTACAGCGATAGTATTACTCCTGTTAGTAGGGGCGTCTGGCAAATCGGCGCAACTTGGGCTGCATGTTTGGCTGCCGGATGCTATGGAGGGTCCAACACCTGTGTCGGCCCTTATCCATGCGGCGACGATGGTTACCGCTGGGGTCTTTATGCTGGTCCGTATGTCACCGGTTGTGGAGTTGAGTGAAGTAGGGTTGATGGTGATTGCCTGTTTAGGTGCGCTGACTGCATTTTTTGCAGGTACTGTGGCTATTACACAAAATGATATTAAGCGGGTGATTGCTTATTCAACGTGTAGCCAGCTTGGGTTTATGTTTTTTGCTGTGGGAGTTTCAGCTTATCATGCGGCTATGTTCCATTTATTTACTCATGCATTTTTTAAAGCGCTCCTTTTCTTAGGCGCTGGGTCAGTGATCCATGCGTTGTGTGATGAGCAAGATATGCGGAAAATGGGCGGTGTTTGGAGATCTATCCCCATGACCTATGCTATGATGTGGGTGGGCACATTGGCGCTTACAGGCTTTCCACTCATGGCTGGCTATTACTCAAAAGATTTGATTTTGGAATCTGTTTTTGCTTCGTCACTGCCAGTCAGTAAAATGGTTTTTGTGGTTGGGATTATGGCAACTGCAATGACAGCGTTATATTCTTGGCGGCTGATGTTTTTGACATTTCATGGCAAGGCTCGAGCTGATGAGCAGGTGATGGCCCGGGTTCATGAATCACCGCCTGTTATGATCATCCCATTGTTTGTTTTAGCGATAGGGTCCGTTTTTGCAGGTATGTTTGCTCATGGACTTTTTAGTAGCCAAGAAGCATTTTGGCGTGGCTGCATTACTATCCTGCCTAACCATGATGTGGCTGAAATTATCCACCATTTGCCCATTTGGGTGACGAAGATGCCGCTGTTGGCTGGGATTACTGGCTTTTTGTTGGCATGGTTTATGTATATCAAACAAACGCAGCTACCATTGAAGTTAGCGACAAGCTATCCTAGCTTGTATAATTTCTTGTTTCATAAATGGTATTTTGACGAGCTCTATCACCAGATGATGGTTAAGCCAGTGTGGTGCTTAGGATTTATGTTTTGGAAAAAAGGTGATCAAGGGGTCATCGATCCGTTTTTGCCCGATGGTATGGCCAAAACGGTGGATCGATTTGCCCTTAAATTGAGTCGGTTTCAGTCAGGATATGTTTATCAATATGCGATAGTGTTCCTGCTAGGCGTGATCTTGTTAACAGTATGGCAACTTTACAGCGGTGTTTGGACAAAAGTATGACGATACATGGGTTTCCTCTCTTAAGTTTAATGATTGTTCTGCCGCTTTTTGGAGCGTTATTTATATTGCTTATGCGTGGTGAGAATGCTGTTGTAGAAAGAAACGCGAAGAGAGTTGCTCTTTGGGTTAGCCTTACAAATCTGCTTATTGCTTTAGTGACCTGGGGGCAATTTAATCCGCAGCTAACGGATTATCAATTGGTAGAAAGCTATAGCTGGGTTCAACAATTTCATACTGCTTTTTCACTTGGTTTAGACGGGTTATCATTGCCTTTTGTTCTGCTGACAACCTTCCTTACGCCCTTGTGTATTCTCATGAGTTGGCATTCCATTGAACAGAAGGTGAAAGCATATCTGCTTATGTTTTTATTGTTAGAAGCTCTGGTTTTGGGGACTTTCTTAGCAACGGATCTTGTGGTTTTTTACATTTTCTTCGAAGCAGTTTTGATACCCATGTACTTTATCATTGGGATTTGGGGGGGCGAGCGAAGGGTCTATGCGGCCTTTAAGTTTTTCCTCTACACCCTGGCTGGCTCTCTACTGATGCTTGTGGCAATTTTAGCAATGACCAGTGAAATTGGCACAACCAGCATGATTGATATCACAGGAAAAACATTCAGTTTTGAATGGCAAAGGTGGCTGTGGCTTGCATTTTTTATGTCTTTTGCAGTTAAAATGCCCATGTGGCCTGTTCACACATGGTTGCCGGATGCCCATGTGGAAGCCCCAACATCAGGCTCTGTTATTTTGGCTGGCGTTCTTCTTAAAATGGGTGGATATGGTTTCATCCGTTTCTTACTTCCGATGTTTCCAGATGCTTCGTTATACTTTGCCCCGCTTGTTTACACGTTGAGCCTAATCGCCGCAGTTTACACAGCTCTTGTTGCGATGGTGCAGGAGGATATTAAGAAGCTCATAGCGTACTCTTCAGTAGCGCATATGGCGTTTGTTACGATGGGGATTTTTACGTTTGATATTAATGGACTTCAAGGCGCAATGGCTCAAATGATTAGCCATGGTTTGATATCCAGTGCGTTATTCTTATGTGTGGGTGTGATATACGACCGTATGCACACAAGGGAAATTGCTTTTTACAATGGGCTTGCCTTGCTAATGCCAAGATATGCAGTTTTGTTTGTGTTGTTTACCATGGCATCAGTTGGATTGCCTGGAACAAGTGGCTTTGTGGCAGAATTCTTGGTGCTCTTGGGTAGCATCCAGGTGAGTGGTTGGATGACATGGCTTCTTGCTCTTTCCATGATTACAGGTGCGGTTTACATGCTGTATCTGACAAAGCGGGTCATCTTTGGCAAGAGTACCAATAAAAAGCTTTTGGATATGAAGGACATATCTTTGCGTGAAAGTATTATATTGTATCCATTGGCTGGCCTGATTCTAGTTATGGGGATTTACCCATCAGTTGTCCTGAAGATGAGCGAATTAAAAGTTGTGGAAATACTAAAGCCAATTAAGGAAACGAGTATGAGAACCATTAAACAAGAAGGAAATGAATAGCAATGCTGCCTAGTCTTTTTGAATTGTGGTCGCTCTCAAGTGAAATCATTCTTGTTATTTTTGCCATCATAGGTCTGCTTTATGCCGCATTTGCAAAAGGGGAAGATGGCTCCTGCAAAGCTTCGTTTAATCTCATGTTGGCCCTATTTGGAATAGGAGTTTCTTTCGTTTGTCTTTTTGCATTCGATGGGCAAGATCATGTTTTGTTTAATGGGCAATATGCCTTGGACTGGTACACAGTTTTAGCTAAAGGGTTCATTCTGTTGAGTGCATTTTTGGCGTTATTGTTATTCTCAAACAATTTAGAGAGGTATGATCTTGAAAAGGCTGAGCTGCCTGTATTGGTTATGTTTGCTACTTGCGGCATGATGATAATGGTTTCAGCTAGCGATCTGCTCACGCTATTTTTAGGCCTTGAATTGCAAAGCCTTTGTATTTATGTGATTGCCGCAATGAGCCGTGAAGATGGACGTGCGCAAGAAGCGGCTATGAAGTACTTTATTCTTGGAGCTCTTTCTTCAGCGATCATTTTATATGGCTTCTCTCTTATTTATGGGTTTACGGGTGTTACGAATTTTGAAGCCCTGTCAGATACCTTGAGAGAGGTTACTCCAGGATTTAATAGTTTAGGGTTGCAGTTTGGCGTCATCATCATGTTAGCTGGTTTAGCGTTTAAAATTTCTGCTGTTCCTTTTCACATGTGGGCACCAGATGTTTATGATGGTGTTCCAACGCCTGTGACAGCGTATTTTGCCTCTGTACCAAAGTTAGCTGCTGTGTTTATGCTGTACAGGTTGTTGCTGGAACCGTTTTCCAATCTCTTTCCTGTTTTTGAAAAGCCCTTGATATTTATGGCATTAGCTTCTGCTTTCTGGGGCGCTATTGCAGGTGTCATGCAAACACATCTCAAGAGGTTGTTCGCCTACAGCTCGATAAGCCATATCGGTTTTGTGCTTTTAGGTGTGATTGCTCAAAATGAAGCAGGTTTGCAGGCAGCATTCTATTACATGATGGTTTATGTCTTGATGACTCTTGGGTTCTTTATATGCCTATTAGTGCTGAAAAAAGAAGGTAAAGAGATTAAGGCAATACATAATCTTAAGGGCCTTAATCGTACGCATCCGCTATTAGCGGCCATTATAGCTGGGCTTATGTTTTCGTTTGCAGGTATTCCACCTTTTGCAGGCTTTTTTGCAAAATTCTATATTATTTTTGCCATCGTGGAGACAGGGCATATCTGGGTACCAGCGTTGGTCATTTTAAGCAGCGTTATTAGCGCATTCTATTATATCCGAATCATAAAAGTTATGTATTTTGATGCGCCTACAGCTATTGAGACAGATGCTGGCTATTTTCAAACAATCAAGTTTTTATCTGCCAAAGTGGTTCTCGTTTTGACGATAGGTGGGCTTACGATTCTTTCTGTAACACCTGAACTCCTTCTTAAATGCACCCGTAATGCATCTATGACAATTTTCACAAATTAGGTTGCTATCCAATGCTTACCTTTAAGGTATATAGGCTGCAAAGTGTAGATAGTACAAACGCCTGGCTTAAGTCTCATGTGGATCGCAACACAAAACAAGGATTGGTTGTGGTGGCTCTTGAGCAAACAGAAGGCCGTGGGCGGCAGGGGAGGGCATGGGAATCCCCAGTGGGTAACTTGTATTTCTCATTATTTCTAAAGCCATCATGTCCAAGCCATCAAATGGCTTTGTTTACCTATATTGCATCCTTATCAATTGCCATGGGGCTTGAATCATTTATTGATCAAGCCAAGAAAGTTCAAGTTAAGTGGCCGAATGATGTTTTAGTGGAGGGAGCGAAAATCGCAGGGACATTACTTGAGGTTATCTCTGACGGCGAAGGCGCCTATGGATTGATCATTGGAATTGGTGTTAACGTTCGCTCAGCGCCACAAGTGGAAGGTAATAAGACTACGTCATTGTTGGCTGAAACAGAGATTAATGCTTCAATAGCAACTGTTTTAACGCGTATCCTGCGTCAAATTTATCAAAATTATTTTAGCTGGCATCGTCACGAATTTAAAAATGTTCGCGAGCAATGGCTAAATCGACACTTTGTGCAAAGCGGTGAGGAAATCTTGGTGAAGCATCCTAAAGAGGAAAAATACATATTCCAGACCATTGGTGATGATGGTGCTCTCATTGTTCAAGATATAAATGGAGAAGTTAAAAGCCTTGTTGCAGGGGAGATTATGGCGTGATTCTTTTGATTAAAT
Source organism: Alphaproteobacteria bacterium 43-37 (assembly GCA_001897475.1). Lineage (GTDB taxonomy): Bacteria > Pseudomonadota > Alphaproteobacteria > 43-37 > 43-37 > 43-37. The sequence goes on along the minus strand of MKSY01000025.1, from coordinate 3,044 downwards.
CTGGTAATACAATGATCAATTTTGCTGTTGCGAAAGATGGGAAAATCATTTGTACTTTTGCCTGTCATAACAATCCTTTTTGGACAAGTGATGAATATTATTCATGGCTCGCGCCTCTCTTAGCTGCACGCGGTATTCCATTTACGTCGCTGACTTATTGCGTTATCGCTTCGGTTGTTCCAGAAACTTTTTATAATCTCTCTCAGTTTGCCGTAGCAAATTTTCCAGATTGTTTTACCACACTTTCTGCATTGCATCCAAAGTTGGGGCTATCGGTTTTGCTTGAGAACCCTGCTGGAGTTGGTAGTGACTTGTTAGCCAATGCGATTGGAGCCTATGAGCATTATGGGCGAAAACCATCGGTTATTATAGATTGTGGCACGGCAACCACATCAACATTAGTTGACCAGGATGGCAATTTTGTCGGAGCGTTGATTGCGCCGGGTTTTAAAACATCACTTTTAGCGCTATGTCAAAATGGTGCCCAATTACCTGTGATGTTTTTTAAAAAACCGGTGGTTGTGATTGGCAAAAATACATTTGATGCCATTAACGCTGGTATGTACTTTGGGCATTCAGGCATGGTTTCTAATCTAGCCAAGGTCTCTCGGCACTATCTGCATAAAACGCTACATGTACCGCTCACTGATATCCAGGTTATTGGCACTGGTGGCTATATTACTAACATTGAATCCGAAGAAATATCTATTATTGATGAAGAATTGCTATTCAAAGGGCTTTGGGTGTTTTATAACCGAGTTTGTTCTTAAACATAATTAGAGAGAATATTTTGAAAAGTCAGAAATTAGTTTTTGTTCCTTTAGGAGGTTCCGGCGAGATTGGCATGAATCTCAATCTGTATGGTTATCAAAACCAGTGGATTATTGTTGATATGGGAATGACCTTTGGGCATAAGCTAGGTATTGACCTTATTGTTCCAAGCATTCGGTATTTAGAAGGAAAAAATATTCTTGGAATCGTAGCTACCCATGGGCATGAAGATCATATTGGAGCAATTCCTTATTTATGGGAAAAAGTTCAGTGTCCAATTTATGCTACACCTTTTACCTCAATCCTGATTAAGCGTAAGCTTATGGAAGCATATATTGACGATAGTATCTTGCATACGCTTTCCTTGAATGCTCGATTTGACCTTGGCCCATTTGACATTCAGTTGATAACAATGACACATTCCATTTTGGAGCCGAATGCTTTAGCCATTCGCACGCCCAAAGGAAATATTTTTCATACGGGTGACTGGAAACTTGATCCAAATCCTCTTATTGGTGAGAGCACGGATTGGAAGGCTATTGAATCTTTCGCAAAAGAAGGAATACTGGCGGTTGTCAGTGACTCTACCAATGCGCTGGAAGAAGGATCTACGCCCTCTGAAATGGAAGCGCGTCACGAAATTAGTCATGCTATTGCGGGGCACAAGCAGACGGTTGCTATTACCTGTTTTGCTTCTAATGTCGCACGTCTTGAAAGCATTGTGCATGCGGCCCATGAGCATGGACGTAAGCCCGTTATTGTTGGTCGATCATTATGGAAAATGCTGGATGCTGCTCAAAGCAGCGGGTACTTGAAAAATCTACCAGCCGTATATGATGAGGATGATTTTAATAGTATTGCTCCTTCTGAGCGTCTTGTTGTTTGCACAGGAAGCCAAGGAGAGCCCAGGTCTGCCTTGTTTAAGATGGCTACGGGCCAACACCCTAGGGTAAAATTAGCCTTTGGTGATGTTGTAATCTTTTCATCTCGGGTTATTCCAGGAAATGAAATTGAGGTTTCAAAGGTACGTAATCACTTGTCTCGCCTGGGGGTCCATATTATTACGCCACGAGGAACGAGCTTGCATGTTTCTGGTCACCCCAGCCAAGATGACTTAAAAGAGCTCTATAAATGGTTGAAACCACGTATCTGCATTCCAGTGCATGGTGAGCATCGCCATATGAAAGCTCATGCTCGTATTGCCGAAGAATTGGGTGTTTCTTATACCTTCATACCTCAAAATGGTCAGGCGCTGAGCATTAAGGAAGATGGAGTAGAGGTTATTGAAGAGTTTGAGGCTATTCCTTGTGCCGTAGATGGTAATCAGGTTGTGCCACTTAATCACCAAACCTTTCGAGACCGTCACAAATTGATGATGAGTGGTGTAGTCCTCGCGTCCCTTTGGATCGATAAAAAGGGTGAGCTTCTAGAAGCCTATGTTGATTGTATGGGGGTCTATGAAGTGGACGATGGGATGTTTGATCGTTTAGAAGATGCCGTCTTCATGTGTTATGAGGGGTTGACTATGGATGGAAATATACCCTCATTGACGACTATTGAAGAAAAAGTGCGTGCTCTCTTGCGGCAAGAGATTATGACTTACACAGGTAAAAAGCCTGTTTGCGTTGTGCATGTTATGGAAGATAAATAGGAATAAGCTTGGATATTATTTCAGGAGCACTGGTGTATCTTTGCATTTGGGTGGTTCTTTTCTTTATGCTTTTGCCAGTGGGGGTTCAAAGAGTTGATGAGCCAGATGTGGGTTGGGATGCAGGTGCGCCTCAAAAACCGCGTATTGGCAAAAAGCTTCTTTGGACGACTCTTGTATCGATTCCACTTTGGGGAATCGCATATTACCTTCTGGTTTATGTCGCCAAGTGGAGGGCATAGGTTTTTATAAGCAATTTTTAGGGGGGCCTTGTAATCCCCCAAAAATGCCTTAATTGGATAATGTGACTCTTTAACACTACTTAAGGAAAAACACCAATGCGGCATAAAACACTTTTATCAGCCATCATTTTGTCATCAGCGTTGCTAAGCACTGTAGCAATGGCACAAACAGCTCCCGCATCCGCTATCGTTGACCAGGTGCTAGATGAATTTTATAAATCTGTTAGCCAAGAATGCTTAGCTGTCCCAAATAGTTCTCCTCAGCAGCTAAGAGAAGCCTATAAATGTCAAGTTTCAAAGTTACAAGGATAACGTACGATAAGTTTCGCTAAATTGGAAAGGTGAGTGCTACCTTTAATAAAGATTAGAGAAGAGGAGCACTC
>MKSY01000024.1:72551-85754 GCA_001897475.1 Alphaproteobacteria bacterium 43-37 | reverse complement strand
AGCGAAGATGACAGGGAAAAGAGCGAAGACGACAGGGAAAAGAGCGAGGGTGACAGGGAAAAGAGCGAAGACGACAGGGAAGAAGCGCGCGGGAATGACAAGCCACCTTTTACTTTCCCGCACTCCTCTTTGGCCATTCCATGCGCACTCTTTGCCTTTCCGCACCTCCTCTTCGCCATCCAGCACCTCTCTTTTGCCTTCTCATGCACCACACTTTGGCCACCCCTGCTCCCTTGAAATGGGCGTAGGGTCTCGTGGCCGTCATCTTTAAAGCTAATACTCATAAAGACAAAATTAAAAATCACTTGTCCCCAAGAACAGAGGTAATTTGGTTTGTTTCAAATGTTGAAGCCCAGTAAGGAATACTACACACAGTAGCATTTCTTGCTAAGAATGGTGCAAGCGTTGCTCCCCATGATTCCATAAAATCAATTGCTGTTTTTAGCTTTGTTGTCAAACTTTTGAGCGCCTTCAACCAAAGCACAAAAACAAACTCAGCCATGGGCTCAAAACGAGGACTAGTACCGAAGACCTCAAGGTTTTTTTCATCATCAATGAAAGCGCCCGCATGACACGTAAAGAGCGCCAAAGTTGTTTTGCACCCTCTAAACACACTCTTCAATTCAACATCTGTTACCTGGCCATGGTGGGTTGTAGCTTGATATTGCCCACCAACATTATGACCATGGGAATTGATGATGCACGTAATATGCACATTATCTGGACCATACTTAGCTTTGAGTTCGTTAACTTTGAAGCGTATTTCACTTATGTCAAATCTGCGCATGAGAACAATGTCCGACTCCTTATTTCTCTCACTAAGAAGTGACCCTAGTTCTGACATTTGCTCAAAGACAGTTTTTTTAGCCGTTGCATCATCTAAATTGGGGCCTGTCACCAGAAAAAAGGCATGATGCTTTCCTTCTGTTGAAGCACTTGCATCCTTCAAATCATCTGCAACAGTCGCCCTATTTGTAAGCGTGATAAAACCAACGATAGCAAGTATATATTGAATTTTATTAAATATTTTCATTTTCATCTCTATATATGGTTATGTTATAACTAATATACGCAAAATTTCATGAAAAATCCAGCCGCTCTATTAAAAAGCTAAATTACCCCTCAAGCTTACCGAAATCCAAAACTTGCTCAAACAAATCTTGCACTTGAGCCAAAAGGCTTAAGCGCATCTGTCTCAAATGCGGATCTTCAGCATTCACAGTCACATGCTCAAAAAAAGCATCCAACGTCGGCGCTATGTTGGTCAATTCTGCAAAAACAGATGCGAAATCTATCTGCTGTTTTTGGCTGATAATGGTTTCGATGCGGGGAGCCAAAGATTGGATTTCAACATAAAGGCTGATCTCTTCTGGCACCACAAACTCCTCTTTCGCAAGGGGGATTTCCGTAAGAGCGACAAAGCCTGATTGACGCAAAATATTTGATGCCCGCTTATAAGAACGAGTAAGGGCTAACGCCTCTTCTTGCTGCATAAAGGCCTGCAAGGATTCAATTTTTCGAATCATCACAACAATGTTTGATTCTTCAGCCATTGCCGCTTCTATGATATCATGGCGATAGCCTTTATCTTTAAAGTACACACGCAAGCGTTCCATCATAAAGACCTTAAGCTCAAAAGCAATATCCTCACGTGATACTCCTGGCGGACAAGCATAGTTGAGCAAAGCTATGCCCAAGATCTTATCCACATCAAACGCCTGAAGGTTGTTTTCGAGGACTGTCCGAATAATCCCCAATGCTGCTCTACGTAAAGCATAAGGATCCTTAGACCCTGTTGGTTTTTCATGAATCATAAAAAAGCCAGCCAATGTGTCTAGCTTATCTGCCAAGCCCATAAGAATAGCAAGCGGCGTTGCTGCCACAGCTTTATCTTGCCCTTGAGGGGCATAATGGCCACGAATGGCAAGCGCAATATCCTCACCTAACCCTTCCTTTAGGGCCAAGTAGAAGCCAATTACCCCTTGCAATTCAGGGAACTCTCGAACTGTTTGGGTGGTCAAATCTGCCTTTATTACTCGCGCCGCAAGGTAAATCCGTTCTGAATTTAAAGACATTTGCATCAGCTGGTTTAATTGCTCAGCCAATACCTCTATGCGCTGCATCTTGTCTGCTATTGTTCCAAGTTTAGCATGAAAAATAAGGCGATCGAGACCCTGAGCATGTTGTTCCAATCTCTTGCGTTGATCATCCTCCCAGAAGAATTTTGCATCCGACAGCCGCGCCTTTAACACATGTTCATTACCGCGAATAATCAAAGCCCCACCATCCTCTGGAATGATGTTGGCGATAGTTAAAAAGAATGGAGCTAGTTTTTGCTGAGCATTTTCAATGGTAAAATAGCGCTGGTGATTGCGCATAACTGTGGTCAAAATTTCTTCCGGCAAATCCATATAAAGTGGATCAATATTACCCAAGATAAGATGCGGCCATTCGACAAGCCCAGCTACTTCATCCAGCAACCTTAAATCTTGTCGCAAGGCAAGACCATACTGCGAAAGATGAACGTCAATGGACTGGGCAATAGCTTGCTTTCTCGCTTCAGCATCTACAATCACATAGGCATTTTGCAAGTTTTCAACATAGGAAGTTTCACTTGCAACCATAACTGGTGACGGAGACATAAATCGATGACCAGTCGTATGAGGCAACGATGGGATCCTCAACTGCAAATCAATCGGAAGATGATCGAATAAGCATAGAATACTGTGGCATGGCCGCACCCAGGTTGTTTGGCCACCCAGCCCCCACTTCATGGATTTTTGCCAAGGAAATTGGTCAATAACAGCAGACACAATTTCAGGCAACAAGGTTACCGTTTCTTGTGGCGGCTTAGATATGGTTACAAACAAAAATGTCCCCTTGGGTGTTTCTCTTGCTTCACAGTCTGCCAATGTTATGTTAAGGCCTTGCAAAAATCCCTCAATAGCGACGGATGGTGCATCTACTCGAGGGCCTCTTTTTTCTTCCCTCACTTCCCCTTGCCGCACAGGCACATCACGCAAAACAATAGTCAAGCGACGCGGCGTTACATAGGTTTTATAGCTGGAAAACTTTAGCCCACGAGCATTCAATTGCTCGGCAAAAAGGGCTGCTAAATCCTTAGTCGCCTTTTCTTGCATACGCGCTGGAATTTCTTCACATAAAAATTCAACCAGTAGTTCAGCCATGAGCGTGCCCTTCAGCGGTATGATTCATCCATGCCATACAACAATTTTTAGCCAAAGCCCTCACACGAGCAATGTAGCTTGCTCGTTCTGTGACACTAATTACCCCTCTGGCATCTAACAAATTAAATATATGGCTGGCTTTCAAGCAATAATCATAAGCCGGCATGGGAAGCCTATTTTCGACTAAAATATTTGACTGTGCCTCTGCATCTTCAAAATGCCTGAATAACATATTTGTGTCTGCGAATGTAAAATTAAGGGCCGAAAATTCCCTCTCCGATTGCCAACATACATCTTTGTAGGTCAACAATTCATCTTTATGAGCCCCATTCCAATCCAAATCATAGATGCTCTGAACACCTTGCAGCATCATAGCCAGCCGCTCCAATCCATAAGTCAGCTCCACGCAAACCGGGTCACAATCAAATCCACCAACTTGTTGAAAATAGGTGAACTGAGTCACCTCCATGCCATTGCACCAAACCTCCCAGCCCAGCCCCCAAGCCCCTAATGTTGGGCTTTCCCAATCGTCTTCCACAAAACGAATGTCATTCTTTTGAGGGTCAAGACCCAATGCCTCCAAGCTACTTAAGTATAGCTCTTGGCTGTTGAGTGGGGCTGGCTTAAGAATCACCTGAAACTGATGATGACGCTGCACACGGTTAGGATTATCGCCATAACGCCCGTCAGCTGGACGCCTTGACGGTTGAACAAACGCTGCCTTCCATGGCTTAGGACCCAGAGCATAGAGGAATGTAGCTGGGTGAAAAGTTCCTGCACCCACCTCTACATCATAAGGTTGCAAAATAGCGCACCCTCTTTGCCCCCAATATTCCTGGAGCTTTTGAATAATCTCTTGAAATGATAGCCCTTTCACAGCAAACAGCCCTTTATTTTCATTAACAGGTAAAAAATATGCAGCTCAAATAACAGGTTCAACATTGGCATATCCTTTTGGGAAAGGTCAATGTTGATCTCATGGTAGATTTTTTAAATGCTTATCTTCTTGAACGCACAGTGACCGTTATGACATCCTCATATCCGCCAGCCAGCTTGCCTTTAACATCTCCAATCACAAACGTAATTGTGTGTGCGGATGCCGGGTCGCCATATTGGATAATAGTCTCTTTTTCAACAGATAAATGCTCTTTAAAAGTAGATTCACCTGCGGCACCTGGAACAGCAAAGCTAATCGGCGTCCCATTCACACTCATGCTATACGCAATCTTTTGGTCTGTCTTCTCTTTATTGACAAGCATACCATTGTTTTCAGATGTGAAATTAATGCTGTAACCATTGTTTGTATTGATATGAAGGGTCATTTGGCCTTGTTTATTATTCTCAAGCTCTCCAAAATCTACCGTAAAATCTGGCATTGCTGGGCCCCCAACAACTGCCGGTTGATTTAACGCAGTCAAAGAGATCCTCATGACATCATTGATATTCAAGAAGCCGCCAAAATTCTTTGTCACTATGCTCTTTGTTCTCTGGGGCTCAAATTCACCCTCATAAAGGGCACATTCAAATGCTGTCCTATATCCCCCAGCAGGCCTAAAATCAAGCTCATCAAACATAATCATAAGAGGGATGGTTACCGTTTCATTTGGCCCCACTACTCCAGAAATAACATCCGCTGAAGTCGACGCTCTTGTTCTATTTGTCCCCTCCACTCCACCTAAGATTTTTTTCCCTGCCGCATCCTTAACACTAAAGAGAATGTTTGTTTTTGGGTCGTTACGACCATCTTTTTTGAAACTCAGTTGCTGGGTTCCAGCAGCTTTTGGGTCAATAGTCAGAAAAAACTGGCAACGACCTGTCCCACTATTTTTAACTTGAACATCTACCTTTTTAGAAGTTGATTGAGACTTATCTGACTGGTTGATAACCTCTTCATACATATCATCAACAAAAAAAAGAAGTCCTGTACCCCCCGTTGCAATGCTTAAATTGCAGTCCTGCGCTACAAGATTGTTGGAAGATATGGCTAATGGCAAAAGCAAAAGCGTTAGAAAACGAATCATCTGCATCATTCTTCAATATCCTCTTTTAACATCTTTTGATCCTCAAGAAGAACTTCAGTTTGCATCACATCTAAACTATACAATCCTGTCGTCCCTTCAGGAATAGAGACAAAGCTTGAGAAGATCTTATCCCCATAAACCATAATTTTATATTTACCTGGCTTGAGACCCTCTACTGCAAAAAAGCCCGAGCGATTTGTGAAAAATAGGACAGGCTCTTTTTCTGGCTCATCTAAATAAAGAATTTCACCCGAGGCAAGCGCAAGCGGGTTTTTCGCCACATCCAACAGTTGCCCCTTAACCATAACAACAGCATCTGTACCAATTTTAGCAACACCACCGCGCTTATAGGTTGGTTCAAAATAATAGGCATCATCTTCGATTTGATATCCAACAGGGATCTCGCTCCTATCAATCGACACTGTGTTAATGTTGTAGCCTGATACATCAGGCAACACAGCAGAACCAAGGAAGTCGGTTTGAGTGGAATAACGCTCACCCGTTGGATTAATTTTGAGTTTTTTATCACTAATGGTTTTATGAGGTGCAACAATCACGAAACTATCAGAAACCGGCCGAGAAAGAGCCATATGTCCATCAGCAAAAACAAGGGCCGTGTTCGCGTTAAAAGTTGTGCGGTCTAAGGTTTTACCTTCCTTAGGATCCATCCGATCATGGGAGACACCTGCAATGAAACGGTTGCCAGTATATGTTAAGTTACCATCAGCGCCCCGACGGCCTTGTTGCTGGATAACGCCGGCTCCAGCGTTAAATCCACCGACACCTCCAGCAGCAGAATAATTCCATCGCACCCTTTTGACATTTTCAAGGGATTGGTAATCGGCAGAAACTGCGTGCCCAGAGCCAGGAATTGACCACCTGAAGCCAAACATTAACCGTTGTTCAACTTTGGTTTCTGGCCGCTTTGATCGAGCCACATCCATTGTTAAAGTTATCCCATCAGAATAGGTTTTGCTTAAGCCAAGGTTTTGATCATTCTCTTTGCTCTTAGTTTGCCTATAAATGCCATAACCACCAGACATAGAACCAAAAATGCCACCATATACTTCTTGAGAATAGCGAGCAGAGAAACGATGAGATACAGGGTTCGAAGGAGTTAGAGAGCCCAAACGTGTAAAGCTTTGCGTATAAGACGACCATTGAGCAGCAAAGGATCTTGCCCTCTCATCTTGGCTTAATGTTCGATCATATTGCAAGGTGCTAGAATATCCGCTCTTCCTGCGGGATTCTGAAACAAGCGGATCTTTTGTCTGACTGGCAGCCCCCAACAAATAAAAATTACCGAGCGCCGTCGCACAAGTCATTTCAGCACCCAGCTGACCTTGTTTCTTGCTGCCTTGCGCATTTAACCCAACTGTTGTCATTGAGGTTAAACCATACTTATGAAAGGCAGAAAACACAGGGACTTTTGTATCATAGTGGCGAACACCCAGTTTATTTTCTGTCAGATAACCTACATTGTATGAGAAAGAGTGAACTTTCTCTGCAAGCAGGCTGCTGGCGTAAAAAAATGGGATTTTGATTTCTTGAACTTGTCCAAACTTATCTTTAATTCTCAAGACAATGTCGTTCGCACCGGCCGAAACAGGGAAGTCTGTTAATCGGTGTGGCCCTGGCGGTAAATCCCGCGTATCAACCAGTTGGCTATTGACATAAAACTCAACTTTGGATTCTGAATTAAGCGTAAATGAAGCGCTACCACTTGACTGAATAATATCATAAGGACGAATAGAAAAGTTTTTAGAAAAAGAAAAACCACCTATTTGTGGCGCAGCCTGAAGCCCAGAAACACCATAATTGACATCACCCAAACTCATACGAATGGCTTTCGATTCAATATCCTTTACTAAACGAACATCATTTCGAACCCACCTTCGCTTGGCCTTTTCGTAATAGTTTAGATCACCCTCAAGGACGAGTGATGAAACGTTTGTCGCACCGCGCATATTAAAAACAGAAGGCTGCCTTCCATTGTTTTGAGCAAGGCCATAGGTATAATCTTGAGCAGCTCCTAAATTAAGGACAGCACTGACCGTGCTAGGCTCAATTTTTCTTCCAATAGGCTGAGGCCGCCTTGATCTTATGGCTGTATCCTGGACCTTACGAAATTCATTTGGCAATTCAGCTACCAAACTAATGGTGCTATCATCAAAGTGTACAGCCCAGCCTAAGTCGGCGAATGAACTTTCCGTTACATACCCAAGCTGATCTCGTTTGCTATCAACACTTGTTAGATGCTCTAACAAAACATGCGCCTCAAGTGTCTTCTTCAAGCTCTTCCAATCAAACCGAACCTCATCCCCTTGCGCACCAACAAGAGCCGCAGCTTGTCCAATGGTGCGACCAGCGATCATTACAGGAACAATAATTTTACGATTGATTTGCTTTCGGCCACTTTTCTTTTGACCGAAAACCTTGTCAAATATCTCTTTCTCTTGCAGAGCAGCACCAGACAAACCAAGCTCTTGAGGTTCTTCTGAAAGCGCGAGAATAGACTCTTCTGCCTTGGCGAGCGAATCATCAAGGCATAAAAAAAGGCAAGCCCCACTCAACAAAGATGATACAAACGAACGAGAACTAATCTGATTCACGATAGGTAAACTCTATAGCGTTTGAATCAAATGATGTTGACGCCATACCAAATAATTTAGCCGGCAACGGAATGCTAAACGTGCGTTTAGTCTGCGCTAAAGCATTGTTGTCATAAAACCCTGCAAGGTCTTCTTTTACCAATTGAACCCCACCTAACTTCAAAACTGGGTCCTTGATAATGGTGTGTCGAGTGCCGATATTTTCAGTTACCAGCTTCAAGACCTTTTTGCCGCCCGTGGTTTCAATACTTGCACTATGAACCAACAGCTTACTTTTCATGCCTTCTGATTGCACATACAATGAACCCACATACTTAAGCATAACTTGTACCTTAGCACCGTGATTGCCTGATCGCTTTTCAAGGTCCACTGGCACTTGCTCAGCAATAATGCGATACGACTGTTCAACATCAATGGATTGGTCTCCAACCCACTCAACTCTTACTTTTTTGGAGTTCCCACCCATAACAATGATTTGTGCTGGAAAAACAACAAAATTGTTATCTTCGGCCTGATCAAGGATATCGTCACCATTAATATCCATTTTCCTCTTAAGCACTTTAAGCTCAACGGCAATTGGATCATTGCTATCATTCGCCACTTTAAATTCACGAATGCGATCCTTACCTGTTGGGCTAAAGGTTTCTGAAATGGGAACAAATTGAAAAGCTTGGGAAGGCATCGCTGTTAGCAACAACCCCATCAGAGCAACTATAAAGCAAGATCTAATTTTTATCACTGGCCAATCCTTTTTTGTGGAGAAAGAATGACATATTTATCTAAAGTATTCAAGAATCATTTTCATAAACTCCACCTATACGTTTGGGTGAGCCGACCTGCATTCTTTTCGAGCCATCTATCTGCCTGTTGCTCAGAAAAGGCATATATGTTCCTCAACCTATCCTTTGCAGCATTCACACCTCGCTGATGAGCTTCCTCAATGCCACCAGCATTAGAACGAATTCTAGCCTCATGGTAAGCGATCTGCAGCTTCATCAATCTATTTTCCGTTATAGCCGGTGCACGTGCAGCATGACCGCCGGCATAATTAATGAGGGCTTGGTTTTGTTGTTGCAAATGCAACGCAAAATCACCCATATCATCATCCGAAAGGCCATCACCCTCACTTAAGCCGTCATGCGGTAAAAGAACATCAAAACCGTCACCGTGATCATCTCCTAATTCCTCATGCGGGAGTTCATGCCAGTCTGCAGCACCATGATCCCCAAAGCCATCATCATTGCCTTCTGGAACAGGAGGGGCTACATCCAAATTATCTTCTACAGCAGGCACCCCATTAACAGGCGCCGGAGCAACAGGAGCACCCCCGCCGCCATCTACAGGCGTTTTTCTTGCAACTTTCCAGGCTTCCAGCAGTGCCACGCCACCACCAGAATAAGCCGCCAGGGCAGTCCCGAGCCGCCCATAAATAGTCCCAACTTTTGACGACTTCAATAATCTTTCACTTAATTCAGGGTTATCCCTGCCTATCCTTTGCAACCTAAGCATGAACTCGTCAAAATCAATCCCTCGTTTTGCTATTTTGATTTTTATCAGAGATGGGCTGTAGAGTTGCAAATCACTTAAACTAGAAATAACATCTTCTAATTCTTGGACCGTACGGCTAAAAAGCCCTTGACTAATAAGTCCTATAGCGGCAGCCATGCCCCAAAAACCCCAGCCATCAGGGTCCGGCTTAACTTTTGAAATTGTCGACCATCTTTTATTCATATCAGCCACTTGTTCTGCTAAAGCCTCAGCGCGAACTTCATCTAATGTGGACCTCAACGCTTGTGCAGCATTAAGCTCCGATACACCAAGACGGCGCGACTCTTCCCTCCATTCTTGCGTTGATTGAAGGGCAAACACCTCATCCGCGACTCTCGAAAGATCTCGTGCTTTGGCATTTGAAGGCATTTTTCTTTGAGCAATACTCTTAAATTCATTTATTTTACCCATAATCAAACGAAGGATGGGCGGCAAGTCTCTTAAAGGTATTGATGCCAGCTTAGACTCTGTCGAGCCATCAGAATTCCTTTCGAAAAAAGCTGCCCGTGGTATCTCAACTTTAAATTGATCAGGGTAAACTTCTTCGGCTTCACGACTCTCTGGAAAAGAGGCTACTCCTGCTTCAAAGGCTGTAACGCTTGATTGAGAAGGGTGAGGCTCCATCGCACTCACATCGTCCCCAGCTGCTGGAATAACGATATTGCCCTCGACGAGGGGCGCTAACGGAGCCGCGCTTGTTGTAGCAATAAGTTGGCTGCAAAATTCGACGAGAATTTCAACAAATTGAAAAAACGTTACTGGATTAAACGATAAGACCCCTGACTGCCCCGTTGCAACAGAGTTAACAGCATCCATATTTTCCACCTCAGCACCAAGGCCAACATCCAAGCATACTGCTTGCTCTGTCATTTGCTGATTTTTCAGGAACCCGCGCAATTCATCTTCGGTGACCTGCCCTGATTGCTTGCCAAGACGCATAAATGCAAAAGCCAATCGATCTACTGATGCCAAAACGGCTTCCTTACGATCACCCGGTTTATCCTTGAAAGCTAACAACCGATTCAAAAACGCCCCCAAGTCGCGCAAAGACGAGCCTTCCTCCGCTTGAGACTGCATGAGCTCTACAGCTGCTGGGTATAGAAGTGCTTGCCTCACGGCATCTTCCGCAACCCCAATAATCATATCAAGAATAGATCTATCACCACTACTTTGATAGACCTTTAAGGCATGCGAAAACTGTTGTTCCAAATTTAGAATAGGCTCGATCAAAGCAGCAAACTCATCATCATCACTTGCTGCTGCCAAAATCGTATTTTCACCTGAAGCATGAGCTGAAGTTACAGCCTCTAATTGAGCTTGGTAATCTTGAATAGCAGAGTCTAAACTCGCCTCACCTAGCCCCTCAGCCACAGCATTTAAAGCAGCAGGGTCACCCAGCAAAGTCACCATCTCCTGTAACAAAATTTGATAGCTCTGATGTGTGGAACTTTCAGGCGTTTTTGCGTTATCAATTTGATCCATAAGCGTCAGATAACGGTCCACAAAACCATTAAACTGATCTTCTTGAGGCTTGCCGCTAGCAGACAAAAAAACAGGAGCAGTGGCAATCCCACTTTCCGTAACAAGGTCGTCATCATCGAGAGCGGTGGCCTGAAGCACTGACGCATGAACTAAGTTCATGATCATAGCATTAATGAGTGTTAAAAAGATAAAACGACGACTCATTTTTAAGCCTAATAGTTAGCTGCACCAAGGTAACGACTCTCGCAAGCTAAGCAATTTGCTGTTATCCAATTTTATAAATTCAGAAAGGGGGTAATCATCCCCCCTATCCAAAAAACAACCACTTATTTAGTTGTTAGCAGTCAATTCAAAAACAATCACGTCTTTGTAGGACCCGGCTTCTGCCGCCAAAGCTTGATTACCATCTAATTTAACTTCTAAAGTCAGTGTTGGAGCTGCATCTTCGTCAAATTTTCCTAAAGTAACATTCTCACCGTTTTGAAACGCAACTGCGTCAAAGCTAGTTTCAGCTGTATACCCTGCACCAGCTGCTGTGAGGCTAGGCGTAACGGCAATTTTCTGCTTTTCTGTTGCAGCGTCCACAGAAATATTAGTAGCAATCAAGTGGCCTTTGTTTGTTGACTTAACCTTGAGTGTAGCAGCAGAGTTTCCTACTGTTTTAACCTCAAGAGTTTTTGTCAACAATGATGTATCCGCTGCCGAGGTCAAAGACTTCAAATTAAACTCCAGTGCTGTATTTGCAGTTTCGAATGTTCTAGCTGTACCGCGCACAGCCGTAAGAGTTACATCCAGATTAGTGCTAGCACTCGCGTCAACAGATACCATAGCTAAACTTAAAGCCAATAAAGATAAACCACGAATTTTTTTAAACATTAACTTTCCTTTCTTGAGAAAACGCATTGGCCCTTAAAATTTAGGCCACATACCTGCAAAGAAGATCTTAGCAAGTATTTATTTATATCCAAGCATGAGGTTTAAGATACATTGGTACCTGGCACCCATGACCACACTTTTTATTAGATTGCCTGCTATTATGTACTCCAGTGTTTTTTTTGCATAGGACATATTCATGATTAACAAAATTTCAACTTCAAACCCATGCTAGTTGAGTTAACTGAGAATTAACTCTTTTAAAAATCTGCAGAAATCGCATTGCAACCCTCATTTTGCCTCCACGCACAACCCCGTATATCAACACCCCTCAGATGCGCAATTCAAACCCGTAATCTTTGCATTAATCAGCAAAAATACATATAGATAGGCTTATTAGCACATATTCTTAGGAAAAAAAGCTGCGAGATTATAGCGCTTTGCTAGAGAGCTTCAGTGCCGCTTAGCCATTGAAAGCAAGCAGCACTA
The DNA here is from genome assembly GCA_001897475.1 of Alphaproteobacteria bacterium 43-37. Classification (GTDB taxonomy): domain Bacteria; phylum Pseudomonadota; class Alphaproteobacteria; order 43-37; family 43-37; genus 43-37. The sequence goes on along the minus strand of MKSY01000024.1, from coordinate 73,541 downwards.
ACAACTCTCCAACTATTCTTTAACTACTCGCCAGACAATTCAAAAATGATATTACCACTATATGACCCCGCCTCAGCTTTACGAGCCTGATCACCATCTAACGCTATGGTCAAAGTCAAATCAGTACTTGCATCTTCCATCAATTTTCCAATCTCAACATTCTCACCATTTTCAAACGCTGAATCAAAGTCACGAGGGGTAAACCCACTTCCAGAGGCCGAAATAGTTGGCTTGAAAGAGATTTGTTGCGTTGGCGTCGCATTATCCCCAGCCGAAACAAGCCTCAGCTTGCTTTTAGATGGAGATTTAGCCCTTAATGTAGCTTTAGAGTTTCCTGATACATTAATTGTAAGAGTTCCTGTTAATGCTGCATCATTTGAACCCGTTAACGTTTTTAGATTAAAGTGCAGATTTCCGACATTAGTAACGAATGTTTTAACTTTTCCGCGAATCGCCTCTAAGGCTACACTTAAGGAAGAGCCACTCACCCCAGATGGAGCTCCTCCAAGACCCGCTCCGCCATGCGCAGACGACACGCGTGTTGGTACTGACTCGGCTGGCGTTGCCGCAGCTACCTTCGTTGCCTCTGTCGTGGACGTTGGCGTTGGCTCGGCTGGCGTTGCCGCAGCTACACCCGTTGCTTCCGCCGTGGGCGTGGGCGTTGGCTCGGCTGGCGTTGCCGCAGCTACACCCGTTGCTTCCGCCGTGGGTGTTGCCACCGGTGTAGGCGTTGGCTCTGGGGAACGTGTTGGCGCCTTAGCTTTAGCTGGCGCTTCAGTTTTAGCCGGCACCTTAGCTTTAGCTGGCGCCGCAGGCGCCTTGCCCTTATCTTTACCCGCATCCGCTATCTTCGGTGTGGGGGTTGGCTCTGTGGTACGTGTTGGCACCTCCGCTTTAGCTGGCGCTTCAGCAGCCTTGTCCTTATCTTTACCCGCCGCATCCGCTACCTTCGGTGTGGGGGTTGGCTCTGTGGTACGTGTTGGCGCCTCA